>CAZLOL010000395.1:0-2924 GCA_964561045.1 uncultured Ignavibacteriaceae bacterium
GGGTCACCAACAGCAGATCTCTGCCAAACGAAATACTTTCAATGAAATATTATCATATAATAAGTGTGCATAGAAATAATACACTATATGATTTAAATTGATTCTTGCTGTGAAAGAAGAGTTTGCTGTTGGTGACCAAAAAGTTTGCTCAAAGAGTTATCTTTAATTCAAAATATATAAAGCAAACTTTTTGGAACACCAACAGCATCAGAATAAACTGGTGTATTTCAACATAAGAAATAATTCATAATGATCTTTGCTAAAATTCTAATTGACTTTTTAATAAAATATTCTGTTTGAATATTGCTAAAGAATCAAATAAGTATGTCTTACAAAAAAAATATTTCTTTTATCCTTCTGTTTCTTCTTTTAATTACTTTTACCGGAACTTCGCTTTCAATTCAATATGATATTGACACGGAATTGTATGTAATCGGAACGGTTCACGAAAGCACTGAAAACTTTAATTCTGATACTCTCTTAAATATTTTAAATGAGATAAAACCGGATGTGATACTTGTGGAATGTGACAGTTCATATATGACACCTGATTTTCAGCTCAAAGAGGATGTTAAATATGCCTTCCTTGAAACAAGTGCAATAACTGAATATCTCAAGGTCAGATCCGCCGTGATGAGACCTTATGATATTTCAGGCAGAGATGAATTTCTGGATAATATTAACTGGAAAAAAACAGAATCCGATTTCTTCTATGATATAGTTTCTTTGTATGAAACGGGAAAATTTAACACAGAGTCGGCGAATATTTACGAGAGGAATTATTCGATGATTAAAATTGCGGAAGACATGACATATTCAAAAGCTTCATACATTAACAGCCCTGCCGGCAGCTCTTATACAGATACGATTAATTATTATACTTATGAAGGTCTGCGGAAGCTGATAGATATCACTCCCGAACTTGAAAAATATATGCCTTACTGGGACAGAGTTTGCAGTTACTGGGAGAAACGGAATAAAACTATGATAAAAAATATTATTAAAGTTATAGAGTTTTATGAAGGAAAAAAAATCGTTGTTCTCTGCGGCTTTGCACATAAGAACATTTTAATAAATGGCATAAATGAAAGTAAGAATAAAAAAATTGTTCTGAAAGATTTCTGGAATAATTGATACGCTTTTACTATTCTTCCATTTTTATTTTTACAAACTTTCACATCCGTCCAAAACGTTCTGAAATAAGGTCATACAATTATTTAGTAAATTTAAATTTTCATTGAATACTTACTGTTTTTCTACAAAACCCCTCCCAAACCTTCCCCTTTTTCAGAGTTTATCTCAAAACCTTTCACCACAGAGTATCCCGATAGTACTTGTTCTATGTTTTGGAAATAATAACTTTTAAGAAATATTTTCTTGCAGTAAGACCTCATGTGCCATTGAACATTAGTTCATCACAGAGTATGGTTCTGAATGCACTTTGAGTTTTTAATTGGGATTTTGAGCCCGTATAGGAGATTAAATTCATAATGCAAACAGGCAAGAGATTATTATTATTTTCAGATAATTAATTTTTAAAATTATGAACAAGAAATTAAAAAAGGGTAAGACAAAGAAATTTGTTTCAATGCCTATGGTAAACCCCAATGCAGCAGGAATTGATGTTGGGGACACAATGTTTTCAGTAGCAGTACCTGAAGGCAGAGATACAATATTCGTAAAAACATTTGGTTCATTTACCTGTGATTTAAAATCAATATCAGAATGGTTGCGGCAATGCGGGATTGAGACCATTGCTATGGAAAGCACCGGCGTATACTGGAAGCAATTATTTTCAGTCCTTATTCAGGATGGATTTGAAGTTTATTTAGTTAATGCCAAAAGTACACGAAATATCACCGGAAGAAAGGACGATGAAAACGATGCAATGTGGATACAACGTCTTCATAGCTGTGGTTTGCTGCAGAGTTGTTTTTTGCCTGACGAGCATACCGAAACACTACGGACATTTGTTCGATTCCGAAGAACCTTGGTCCAAGACAGCACCCGATACATTTTACGGATGCAGAAATCACTCGAACTGATGAATATAAAAGTACATACGGTTATAAGTGACATAGTCGGCAAAACAGGAACAGCAATTATCGAAGCTATTCTCAATGGGGAAAGAAAACCGGAAAAATTTATGCCATTGATAGACAAAAGAATAAAAGCCGATAAACCAACGTTATTGAAATCATTGGAAGGAAATTGGCGGACGGAACATCTAGCCACGCTAAAATTGTCTTATGAGATGTATAAGATCTTTCAACTGAAGATTGAAGAATGTGAGAAAGAAATCAGTAAGGTATTACAAAATTATCAGGATAAAGAGAACGATGAACCTGATGAAGCAGCACAAAAAAAAAATCTTGATAGAAAAAAGAAGAATAGGAAAACTAAAAACTCTCCATCTTTTGATGCCCAAGCGAGTTTATTAAAGATCCATGGAGTGGATGTACTGGAGATTTATGGAATAAGTGAAACCGGAGCATTGGAGATATTAGGGGAAACAGGAAGGGATTTAAGCAAATGGGCTACCGAGGATAAGTGGGTTAGTTGGTTAAACCTTTGTCCCAATAATAAGATAACCGGAGGCAAGTTAATTAACAGCATGCGTTTGAAAAAGAAACCCAATCTTGCTGCTCAAGCATTTCGATCGGCAGCAAATAGTTTGAGCAAAAGTGATCACTGGCTGGGAGATTATTTCAGACGGATGAAAGCTAAAGGAGGAACAAAGTATGCCATTGTAGCAACTGCAAGAAAGCTGGCAATTATTTATTACAAGATGGTGCGATACAAGCAAGAATTCAATCCGGTTGATTTGAAGCAATATCAGGAAAAAAACAAAGCGAAAAAAATATCTTACTTAGAGAGAAAACTGGCTCTACTTAAGAAAGCTGCTTAGGGAAGTTATATAGGAG
>CAZLOL010000396.1:0-2918 GCA_964561045.1 uncultured Ignavibacteriaceae bacterium
TCGTAATTCGAAATTTGTAATTTGTAATTTGAAATTTGTAATTTGTAATTCGTAATTCGTAATCCGTAATTCGTAATTTGTAATTTGTAATTTGAAATTTGTAACTAAAAAAGATGGCTGACCTCAAAAAACTTCAGAATGGACTCACCGAAGAAGAAGTAATTTCAAGCAGAATTAAGTACGGTAAAAACACTTTCGACAAAACCGGAGGTAAAAATGTATTACATATCTTAAAAGATATTTTTACGGAACCGATGATGATACTGCTTGCTGCAGCATGCAGCATATATTTTTTTACCGGTGAGACAGGAGACGGGATCATTATGCTTGCTGCAATAATTATTGTAGCAGGTATCTCAATATATCAGGAAACCAAAAGCGAAAGCGCGATAAAAGCGTTAAAGAAACTTACACAGCCCATGGCAAATGTAGTCAGAAGCGGATCGAAGATACAGCTCCCTTATGAAGAATTAGTCGTTGGTGATATTATGATTGTTGAAGAAGGGAAGAGCGTTTCAGCGGATGCAAAGATTATAGAATCAAATGATCTTTCTGTGGATGAATCTCTTCTTACAGGCGAATCTTTTCCAGTTGAGAAAGTACCGGGCAGCGATGAAGTGTATATGGGAACGAATGTAGCTTCAGGTTTGGGGTATACGGAAATAACATCTGTCGGGATGAGAACTAAGATAGGCAAATTAGGGAAAACGCTTGAGAGCATAAAGAAAGAAGAGACGGTACTTCAGAAGCAAATAGATATCTTTGTTAAGTGGATGGCGTTGATAGGATTTTCGGCATTTTTATTTGTTTGGGGGTTTAATTATTTTCAGACAGGAGATATTGTGCACGGTCTGATGCACGGGCTGACTTTAGCGATGGCAGTGCTTCCGGAAGAGATACCCGTAGCAGTGACTACTTTCATGGCGCTCGGCGCTTATCATTTGTTAAAATATAACATACTTACAAAACAGCCGCAGACAGTTGAAGCTCTCGGATCCGCTACAGTAATTTGCGTTGATAAAACCGGAACACTCACAGAGAATAAGATGCAGGTAACGGAGATCTATAATTATCAGGAGAATAAGATCATTAATACTTCAGATAATAAAATATCCGATGAAAGCAATAAAGAACTTATCAATTACAGCAAGCTTGCCTCAGAGCCGGAAGCATTCGATCCGATGGAAATGGCAATAGAAGAATTGTTCGAAGCTTCAGGAGATAAAAATATTTTCACAGGGCTGAAAATGATCAAAGAATATCCATTGTCAGGAAAACCTCCGATGATGACACATATATATTCAAACGGAAAAGAGATCATCACGTCCTGTAAAGGAGCTCCTGAAGGGATTTTAAATGTTTCAGGTCTCAGTGAAGGCGAGAAGCAAAAGATAAATTCAGTAATAAATAATTTTGCTGAAAAAGGTTTAAGGGTGCTCGGTGTTTCTAAAGCTGATTTTCAGAATAAGAATTTTCTTGCAAACCAAAAAGATTACAAATGGAGTTTTCTCGGACTGATAGCCTTCAGTGATCCACCTAAGAAAAACATAAATAAAGTCATAGATGATTTTTACCGATCCGGAATAGATGTTAAAATGATCACAGGAGATTTTTCTGTTACTGCAAAAAGCATAGGCAGACAGATAGGTTTAAAAAATCCGGATGATGTCTTGACAGGAGAAGAAATAGTTCATATGAGTGATACTGAACTTCAGAAAACCGTAAAGGATATAAATATTTTCGCGAGGATGCTGCCTGAAGCAAAATTAAAGATCGTCAATGCGCTGAAAGCAGACGGGGAAGTTGTGGCAATGACAGGAGACGGAGTGAATGACGGTCCCGCTCTTAAAGCTTCCAACATTGGAATTGCCATGGGTAAAAAAGGAAGCGAGATTGCAAAACAGGAAGCATCGCTGATCATCATAGATGATGATCTTTCCAACATGATAAAGGCGGTTGCTCTCGGAAGGAAGATCTATTCTAATCTGAAAAAAGCTATCAGGTATATTATTTCCATTCACATTCCCATAATTTCAATTGTTACTTTTCCATTGATACTCGGATGGAAGTATCAGAACATTTTCATGCCTATACATGTTATTTTTCTTGAGCTTGTTATGGGACCGACATGCTCGATAGTATTTGAGAACGAGCCGATAGAAAAAGATATAATGGATCAGAAGCCGAGAAAACTTACAACGAAATTCTTTACTTTTAAAGAGCTCGCGGTCAGTATGGTTCAGGGACTAGTCATTGCCATTGGTCTTATGGGAATATTATATTATACGATCAGTGCTCAGATAAGCGAGGATGTATCAAGAACAATGATATTCACTTCACTGCTTTGTTCAAATATATTTCTTACTTATACCGGACGGTCGGAAAGATTTTCCATCTTCACTACGCTAAAATACAGGAACAGACTTTTGTATGTAATAACTCTGATCACAATTACCATTCTTATACTCTCCCTGACCGTTCCACAGGTGTTGTATGTATTTAATTTCAGTTCGCTGACTTTTCAGCAGCTTATGATAAGCATAACTGTATCATTCATCAGTGTTATCTGGATAGAGATTTATAAAGCTTCTCATCTGCATAGTGTTGTAAGTTGAGTGAGTAGAGTGAGTAGAGTTTGTTGAGTTTGATGAGTTTGATGAGTTTGTAGAGTTTGAAGAGTTAGTAGAGCTAGTAGAGTATTAGCAAACGGGTCAGAGTAAATTCAGTATAAATAACATAACTGAGTTACTTTACGTAATTTAAGAAATTCAATAATTTAATCATGAAAAAAATAATTACATCTTTAGCAACTATTTTTCTTTTGGTCTCCTTTCAGTCATTTAAAACAGAAACAAAAAAGGATAATGACAAACCCGGAAGATTTATGAGACCGCTTGATGAAGAAACCGAAATGAAAG
>CAZLOL010000397.1:0-2858 GCA_964561045.1 uncultured Ignavibacteriaceae bacterium
GCAGCATTTGTTTGAATCATAGCAGCATTTGTTTGAATCATAGCAGCATTTGTTTGAATCATTGCAGCATTCGTCTGAAACATTGCAGCATTCGACTGAAGTCTTAAAGCATTTGTTTGAAGTCTTGAAGCATTCGCTGAAACATTGCAGCATTTGTTTTTCCGCCACTGTTGGTGTTCCAAGCAGACATGTCAATAATATACTCCCTCTCCTTTTTGCTTTATAAAAGAGGAGGGACGGGGAGGGGTTCGCGAATTCTTAACGGCAATTTTTCACAGACAGTTTGTTTTAATTTCATATATAATTGTCCTGATTTAAGATTAAAGCAAAAGAAAAAAATACTTTCCACTATGTTTTGGATACCACGAAGCATATTAATTATCATGATCTGTAATTGAGATACTTAATTCATACTTTAATTTATTATTATATCACTCTCCAAATGCCTTAAAGAAATTGAAGATAAGTTCGTCATCTGAAGCAGTATTATTTTTTAAAATAAGATCATAATCATAGCACATGCTCTCCGATAATTTATTTATTTCAATCAGCGCTTCGTCAGAGACCGGTATATGCCCGTAACGGTTCCGGAATTTAACCCTGGTGAAGCAAATCTCAGGATCTGCATCAATCTTTATTAATTTAACATCATAATCTTTCTTTAAATGAGCTATCATTTCCCGGAACTGATTTGCTATTCCTGTGGATTCTATCGTTAATTCATCAAAGCCGGTCAGAAGAGATCTTATTTCATTTTCTACATTCTCATAACCTCTTGAAATATAATTCTGATCTGCCAAAGGATCATTATTTTTTAATTTCAGGAAAATGTCTTCAACTCTGAGAAACGGAATGGCAAGTCTTTCCGAAAGCAGCTTTCCTGTGTGGGTCTTGCCGCTGCCTTTTAAACCGATCAAAACATAAACCGTTTTCATTTTAATCAAAGAATTATTTTAGAATAATTAATGTCTGCTTATTATACATATCATTCTTCAGATAATTCAAATTAAAATACACGAGTAAATTTATCTTTTTTTAATGATCAGTTACATTTTCAAAACAATTGCCTGGTATTATACATGGATTTCTTAATCTCATTTTACCATTATTTAATTAAATGCACCTGATAACAAAATGGCAGGAGCGCAGACACATTTGCTTTATCTGTTGGAGCAAACTTTTCTTACTTTCCAAAACAAAAGATATACTATTACTTACCTGTTTCAGAATGACAGAATTAAAATCTAAGTTTCTTAATTCCTGCTGTGCGGATTCAGCTGAAATTTTATATATTCCTGTCTTTCTGTTTTGCCAAGATTCCATGTAATCCTGTTCTTCTTAAGCAAATTCAGATATTCAGAAGTATCCTTATTCAGTAATTCTGATAATTCTTCCTGATGTATATCAAGGTCTTCTATCATGTCGCTTTTCAGAGTTCTTGACTTATCAATTTTGAGATTCTCATACAGAAAATTTCCTGTTGCAGGTAAAGCCTCGGTCAATGTTTCAAGCGACTCTGAACCTGAAAGTCCCCTGATTATGTCAGAAGACATTCCTGACGGGATCCGCTTATAAATCTTACCTGACTTACTGCCTTCCACAGGAAGAGAAACAAACAGCTGTGAAAGCTCCCTGTATTTATCATTTATAGATCTGATAGAAGCAGCTTTTATTTTTGCTTTTTCGGTGCTGATGTAAGTCATATCAGCATCAAGAAGAGCATTTCCTTCTATCCATAATGTCTTCGAATCATTGTAAATCCTGTTTTGCTCGCTTTTGTCAAATGTAAGTTCCATCTTATCAAGATTGTTAAGCGACTCGGCATATTTTCTGAACCAGTTTGATTTCTCATCATCACCCCTGAATTGTTCAAAAGATATATTAAATACAATATAAGTATTCTCTACAGGTCTGTTGTCGTAATACAGGCAATCTCCTTTCAGGGAAAATTTTGAATCATCCGCATTTATTAACCTGTCTCCGTCATTCACTGAAATCATTATCAGCATACCCTTTGTGAGTTTTCCGCTGCTTACAGGATTATCTTCAGGCTGCAGGCTTATAATGCCTGCATACCCTGCATCAAGCTGAGCATGCGGATCCGAATCCGTGAACAGCTTTTTTACCAGTGATGTTATTGTAATTACCTGACCAAGCACAGTAGGCGCAAGCTGAAGCGCTGCCTGAAATTCTGATTTATTCAGCAAATCAAACTTTGCCTGGAGAGAATCATCTTTCACTGCCGTCATCTTAACTTCCAGTGACAGAGCATCTGCGTTAGCCGGGATCTTGACCGCAATATTCCTCTGCAATCCGAAGTTAATGACTTTATTTGCTTCTACTTCTCTTACATCCTGAACTGAAGTTGACTCAATAGATTCAGTCCCTGACTGATATCTGAGACTCGTTGCAAGAGCTATATTATCAGTTCCGCCGAAGGTATTCTGCCAGAAATTTCCTGCGGACATGTAATTCACGGAATGTAACTGAATGTTTATATAGCCTGAATTCTTAAGTATCTGATTTTCTTTCTGTGTGGAAGTTGCACCCGGAGCCGGCTTCCAGAATTTTTTTGTTCCCAGAATAGCCATGATATATAGGTTTAATTTTATAGAAATGATTTGTTAATTCCTTATTTAAATTATCTAACCGTTTTTATAATTGTGAGTCAATTAATTTTCAGTATCAACTCAGGTTAGCACTTCCGTCCAAAATGTTTGAATCTTGAAATGTAGATTTTGATTTAAGTCCGCTTTCTTTTGAAAGAGCAAAAGAAAGCTTGGCAAAGAAAACTCTCCCGCCTGTGAAAAATTGCCTAAAATTCTTTCGCAATGTCAGCAAAAATTTCAACTCCTCGT
>CAZLOL010000398.1:0-2832 GCA_964561045.1 uncultured Ignavibacteriaceae bacterium
ACGTCGAACACGGCCTCGCCGAACGCGCCGACGAGCCGCTTGGCGAAATGCGGCCCGATCCCTTTGACCATTCCGGAACCGAGGTACTTCTCGATACCCTCGAGTGTGGAGGGCAACACGACGCTCAGCTTGTGGGCCTTGAACTGCATCCCGTGGGTGCGGTCATTGACCCAGTTGCCGACCGATTCGATGTATTCCCCGGCATTGACCGACGCGGCGCTCCCGATCACAGTGACAAGGTCGCGGTGGCCGCGCACCTTCACGCGCAGCACGCAGAATCCGCTCTCTTCGCTGTGAAAGGTCACGCGGTCGACTGCGCCACTGATTCGCTCAAGCGCATGGGCGTTCGCTTCGGGCGATCGGTTCATCATGGGTGCGGGATTACCCTGTGCGTCCAGTGAGGGTCGCTTACGGGCGTAATGGTATCGGCTTGCATCGCTCAGGTCTGCCGCTGTGGAATGTACGCTGCAGCACGTCGCGGAACTGATCGTCAGGGAGCATCCTCGCGGTCACAGTTGAAAGAGGGCAATGCTCGACATCTCATGGAGGAGATCTTTGCTCGCCTTGCATGATCGGCAGGCCCATAGGCACCTTGTGCGTGCGGTGCCAGATCATCCGACCGCGAAAGGACTTACCGTCCCAAATAAACCTTATGTGTCGCTCCACATAATGTGTATTTAGGTAAGTGAGTTCTTATGTGGAGAAGCAGCGCTAGGTACATGATCGACCTTGTATCCCGGAGCCGGGAACGCAACATAATATTTCTCTGCTCGGTACTTTTAGCTCCGGGATACGAATGTCATACTGGACGGCCTTGGTCAGAGCGAATGCAACCAATCGAGTAGCGTCTTGTTCTGTTTCCAGGACGGGATCTTCGGTGGTGGCACGCCGTCTTCCACGTTCTCCAGCGCGCGTCGTTTCATTTCGAGATTCGAGCGTGCATAGATCTGGGTGGTTTGCACGTCCGCGTGTCCCAGGAAGTCGCGGATGATTTCGAGCGAGACACCGCTTTGCAGAAGATGCATCCCCTTGGTATGCCTGATGCTGTGCGGACTGACCGATCCGATGAACCCGGGATGTTCTTTTCGCACCGCCTGAACGTACTTGTTCAACACATAGCGGATGCCCCAGCGCGTGAAGCGTGTGCCGCGCCGGTTCTGGAACAACGGCCGGTCGGAGCACTCCGGCCGGTCCAGTTCATTGTCGCCAAGGTAATCGCGCAGGATTTGCACCGTGGCGTCCATCAGGGGCACGGCGCGCGTCTTCCTTCCTTTACCTGTGAGCCGCACTTGCGCTGGGGAACTCAGCCGCACGTCGCCCACGTCCAGATCGATCAGTTCCTGGACGCGAGCACCGGTGTCGTAGAGAAGGCTCAACAGCACCGCATCGCGGCGCCCCTCCCGGGAACGGAGGTCGGGTTGCGCCAGAATCCGAGCAAGATCTTCCTTGACCAAGTAGCCCACATTGGCATGAGGCTGGCGCTGCAATGGGATGGCCAGAATACGCTGGCACTGCAGCATGATTTCGGGCACTTCGGACTGGACGTAGCGGAAGAACGAATGCAACACCGCCAGCCGCTGGTTTTGCGTGCCGATGGATACGTGCCTTTCCTTCGCCAGGTGGTCGAGGAATGCCTCCACCAGAGCGTTGTCCAGGTGTGCCAGGCTGAGCCGTTCAAGAGCGATGCCGCGCTGATCCCGACAGAACCGCAGCAGCAGGGTGAACACGTCGCGGTAGGCGCGGATTGTGTTGGGACTGAGATTGCGTTGCGCGGCCAGATGGTGGGTCAGGTAGCGCGTCAGGTGCGTGGAGAAGTCGGTGGGTTTCATGACACAACCCTCCGGGGAATGACGTCGCCGAAGTGCGCCTGGGATCGTGTTGTGATCTCGGGGAACAGTTCGGCTGTCAGATGCAGGTAATGCTGCGTCCCCAGGATGTCCAGGTGACCCATATAGGTTGCGAGCACCGGCAGCTTGGCGTCGAGGTCCGCGCCCTCACGGTACCATTGCAGCAGGCGATGCACGGCGAAGGTGTGACGAAGATCGTGCACACGCGGGCCCTTTCCCCGGCCGGCGTGCGATATGCCGCTGCGCGCCAGGAGTTTCCGGTAGAACGAATAGACCGACGACATATGCCACGGGCCACCGCGCACGTTCTGGAAGAAGTACGCGCTGGCCGGGCGGCGGCCAAACTCCTGGTCAAACCGCTGCAACCGTTGCACCAGGCTGACCGCCGGGGGGACCTGGCGGTCCTTGCCGAATTTGGTTTCGCGCAACCTCAGCACACCGCGCACAAGGTCCACGTCCCCGACCTTCAGGTGCAAGGCCTCGCTCACCCTCAAACCGCAGCCGTAGAGCAGACGGAACATCTCGGGCATGACCAGATGGCGCAGTGGCGAATGCCCGCTGGGTTTGATGTGGTCGGCCACATGAAGCACCCGCCGTATTTCGGCGTGAGTCAGGATCCGGGGCGTGAAGCCGCCGTCTCCTCCTTTTGCCATGAGATGACGGTCCGGAACGTACGCGGGATAGCCCTGTTTGACCATGAAGATGGCGAGTCGACGAAGCGTCTGACCACGATAGCCATGGTTTGCCGCGCTCTCGTGAGGCCGCTTGGCAAGCCACTTAAGGGCCAACTCACGGGGAAGTTCGCACTGCGTCAGGCCTTTCTTAGCAAGAAACCGGTCAAGACGCTCCAGCGCCAAGGCGCCAACCTCATACTTGTAACCGACGGCCTGCTTCTCCTGGATCAACCGTTCTATCAGGGGCGCCACTCCACTGCGGAACTGCAATGGGAATTTGCTATTCGCCATGGCACACCTCCTCGGGGTCG
>CAZLOL010000399.1:0-2816 GCA_964561045.1 uncultured Ignavibacteriaceae bacterium
GAGCTGATGTATATTATTATAATACCTGAAGAGAATACATATACATTGGCGGTACATCAATGAACAATGTAGTAGATGTTACCCTGTCAGGAGAAGCGGCAAATAGTTCTTTCGGACATTCAGTATCTACAGCAGGAGATGTAAACGGAGACGGATATGCGGATGTTATTGTCGGAGCTTTTGGGTATAAGAGAGCATATATCTACTTTGGCGGTTTGTCTATGAATAATGCGGCAGATGTTACAATGCAAGAGGAATGGCCATCAAGTAATGTTGTTTTTGGATTTTCAGTATCCTCAGCCGGCGATGTAAACGGAGACGGATATTCGGATGTTATTGTCGGAGATAAAGGGTATTCCTCAGATAAAGGAAGAGCATATATCTACTTTGGCGGTTCGTCAATGAATAATGCGCCAGATGATTCAATAATAGGAGAAGCGTCAGGTGATCTATTCGGAGCTTCAGTATCATCCGGAGATATAAACGGAGACGGGTATGCGGATGTTATTGCAGGAGCTTATGGATATTCTACAAATACCGGCAGAGCATACATGTTTTTTGGATCTGTTATAAGTGTGAAACCGATACTTTTATATGTAAAGGATGTACCAATTGACCAGGGAGGTTTAGTAGATTTAAAATGGGCTCGAAGCAGCTACGATGTAATTGGTCAAAATGTCATTACAAATTATATTGTCCAAAGAAGCGCTCCACCTGTTGGGGGAAATTTCGCTTGGGTTAATGTTGCTTCGATTACTGCTACAAAAGAATCTTTTTACTACTATTTAGCATCGACTCCTTATGATTCCTCAGCAAATTCGTCAGGAACATTCTTTTTCAGAATAACTGCCTCAACTAATGATGTGAACCAGTTCTGGCGTTCAGCTATTTTTTCGGGACACAGCATTGACAATATCGCGCCGCTGATGATTTCGCCATTTACAGCCGCTCCGGTTTTAGGAAATGTAGTTTTAAACTGGAAGCGAAGTGATGCTCCGGATTTACTAAACTATATTCTATACAGAAGCACATCTCCGACTATTGATCCAAATATTGAACCTGTATTTTCGACAACTTCAGATTCAACTTACTTCGACACATCACCATTAAGCGGTCTGTTTTACTACTTCATCGTAGCACAGGATATTCATAATAATAAAAGTCCCGTTGCAGTTGCGGTATTTTCAAACATGACTTTGAATCTTGATATGTTCATAGAAGGATTTTATAATGAGGGAAGTAATTTGCAGGTGAGTGATTCTGTTACTGTTGAATTGAGAAATGCAGACTCGCCGTTTGCTGTCGCTGATGTTTCAAAAGTAGTAGTATCTTCAGCCGGAACAGCGACATTTAAATTCGGCAATGCTGCAAACGGAAATTACTATCTGGCAATCAAGCACAGAAACTCGGTTGAAACA
The DNA here is from genome assembly GCA_964561045.1 of uncultured Ignavibacteriaceae bacterium. Lineage (GTDB taxonomy): Bacteria > Bacteroidota > Ignavibacteria > Tepidaquicellales > Tepidaquicellaceae > JAGPCH01. The sequence continues at coordinate 1,419 of CAZLOL010000399.1, forward strand.
TGGAGCAAATTTCCGGTTGCATTGTCAAGAACTGTTCCCGTGAATTACAATTTTACTTCATCTGCCTTACAGGCATTTGGAAATAATCAAAAACAGATTGATTCTTCACCAGTCCGGTATGGAATTTACGGAGGAGATGTAAATCAAAGCGGAAGTGTAGATCTGACAGATATTGCAGCAGTTTATAATGGTTCAGTAAATTTCCTGACAGGATATGTTGTAACTGATGTAACCGGAGATAACGTTGTTGATCTGACGGATATAACTTTAGTTTATAATAACTCTGCTAATTTTGTTGCAAGGGTGATTCCGTGAATTCATTTGGAATTTGGGAATTCGGATTTGGAAATTAAAAGATTTTAGATTTTTTATTTACGGTTTTTAGATATTGATTGAAAATCTGAGCCACCTGTTTAATCATAGTTCACAATCTCCCGAATAGGAGCGTTCGTTAGTCCTCGTTCCCAATCTCCCGATTGGGAACGTAAACAGGGTCAACTGTAAACCAGCTCGTTATCAAACTCACTTAAACTTCTTAAACTTAATTAACTTTGCTTTCGATTTAAAATTAAAACATGTATTATTAAATTGTTTCCGGAATTATGCAGCAGAAAGTTGTGAATGATATTCTGATCTGGAAGTATCAATATAAATTATTCGTGGTTGGAATATCAGTTGTCTCCATATGTTCATGGCATAAACAAATATGAGTGAATCAGCGGAGCTATGTGAAGACGATAGAATTTAATTAAAACTGATCTTTCCCAAACCTCTGTGACTATATGAAAAAGTTAATATCCCCCGGTAGTCATTCCCGCGAAAGCCGGAATCCAATCATCAATTGAATTATCTGTTCCTCTATTTGAAAAATATAATTCTTTTTCACACAGTCTCTCCCGGTTGGAAATGAGATGTCGGTAAAGATGCAAACATCAAAAAATCTCTTTGTAAAAAAATATTTCTTATTGCTATTTTACGTGCAGTAATTTGCATTTTAAAAAATCAAAGAGTCATCTCAGCACCAAACATTTTTTTGAAAATTTAATAATAAAAAACAAAACATGAAAAATTTACATAAAAGTATTCTTGTAATTATTTTTATTTTCAGCATTATGTTTTACATCGAACCTTCAGCTTCGGCTCATGCGCAGAATGTAATTCAATCATCTGAACAAATTCAGAAGAATGATTCACTTCCTGAAGGAGTAACACATGACTGGCTCAGCAGCCTTACAGATGAAAATGGAAACAAAATCATTCCGGAAAATGAAGCAAACCGCCTGCTGGAAGAAGATCCGGAGGGTGATGCTTTTCAAAGGAAGATTTTCAATGGCGTTGCATCAGGTTCAAATTTCGGAATATCTTTGAGTTCTGCAGGTGATGTGAATGGTGACGGAT
>CAZLOL010000400.1:0-2813 GCA_964561045.1 uncultured Ignavibacteriaceae bacterium
TCAAATCCTTCCATCTTATAAGCATAATTATTTTTTTCGGGATTATTAAAGATCAATGCAGCGAACTCGAAAGAAATTACACTTTCACGATATGACAGGCTGATCTCTTTTGCCGTAACTATGTTTTCTTTTAAAAACGAATTGTCAGGCGTTGGCAAGATTGATTCATTGAAGATCTTAAAATCCGTCAGAACAGTATCCGGTACATGAGGATTGTCTCTTATCTTCTGCGGATCAAAGTAAACAGTCCCGTGTGTTCCTCCGAAATGCAAATATCCTTCTTTTGATCTGAAAAATGCACCCATGTTAAATTCCTTGCACCTTATTCCGTCACTCTCAAAATAATTTCTGATCGAATTATTTTTTTCAATTAGTTTGGACAAGCCGAAATAATTGCTGAACCATAAATTATCTTCAGAGTCAGTAAGAATTCCCAGTATAGCATTGTCTGTCAAACCGCCCTGCTTTGTATATCTTTCAAAGATAAGTTCTTCTCTGATAAGTTTATTCAGTCCATTTTGCGTGCCGATCCATAATTCTCTTTTTGAGTTTTCACAGATACAGTTAACTGTATTATTTGAAAGGCTGTTTGCATTATTCAGCTCATGTACATAATTCGTAACAATATTCTCCCCCTGCTCATATTTATACAACCCGTTTCCTGAAGTCCCGATCCAGATGTTATCATCTGAATCAATACAAAGAGAATATATGGTAATTTTTCTCAATGCTTCCGGTATGATCTCAGTTTCAATCTCTTTTCTTTCATTCAGATCAAACTTTGATAATCCTGTTCGTGCAGAACCTAACCAGACTAAATCGGGATTCTTCCTGTCCCTGCAGTAAGCATATATTATGTTTGCATTGCTTTTTTCTTCGTACAGATCCAGCGGTCTGTAAGTGAATCTATTTTCCGTAAGACTAAAACAGCAGATCCCGTATGTCTGATAAGTTATCCAGATATTTTTATTTGAATCTTCCCAGATACATGTAACTTTATTTTTCTCTGTTTCTTCAAGCTTTGAATAATGAAAATTTTCTGAGCTGCTTCCGTTTAATTTAAAAAGACCGTCATAGAATGTTCCTATCCAGTAATTTTCTTTTGAATCCCTGTATATGGATCTTACAACATTTATTTCTCTGTTACCGGGATTTGATTGCTCATTTATCAAATGATGAAATTCATTTTTCTGCCTGTCTATCTTCCCCAGACCTTCGCCTTTCGTGCCTATCCAGATTACATTGGATTTGTCTCTGAACAGACGTTTTATTGAGTTGCATATCAGACCATTCTCTGTGTTTTTATCAAATTGAAAATTAACTAATCTGTTATCAATGCAATCAAAGCAGAACAATCCCCTGTCCTGTGTAGATATCCATAAATTACCCTGAAGATCTTCACAAATATCGCTTACTGATTTCTTTGTGAAACCGTTTTCTTCAAAATTTTCGTCAGAAACATTTAAGAGTTGATTTGTATCTTCATCCAGTCTGAACAATCCAAAGTGAGTTCCGATCCAAAGTAAAGAGCGACTGTCCCTGAATATGAATGTGACATTATTTATCCAGTCTGATTCAGGATATTGATCTTTAAAATTGAAACAGGAAATCTTATTATAATTCAGATCCAGTATGTTCATGCCGCCTGTTATTGTTCCTATAAACAATTTCGAATCACTCTCATTAAAATATAGTGATGAAACATTATTGCTGCTGATCTGATCAGCTTCTGTGAAATTGTTTTTTTCATACCTGTTTACAAATTTTCTATCTTTATCCAGCCTGTAAAGTCCGCTCTTTGAAGTGGCTATCCAGACATTTCCAAAGCTGTCTTCTGTTATGTCTGAAATATAAGCTTTGGGATCGCACCCCGGCAGGTCAATCTTCACAAAAATATCTGATTCATAAATGTATTCCATGAAAACTGAATTGTAACTGCCAATGAAGATGTTTCCTTTGCTGTTTTCCTGAAGTGCAAAAACGTAGTTATCCTGAATGCTGTGAATGTTGTTCAGATCACCTTTATAAACCTTAAACCTGCTGCCGTCAAATCTGTTAAGTCCGCTTTGTGTTCCAAGCCAGATAAATCCGCGGGAATCCTGTATAATCGCAGTGACAATGCACTGTGATAATCCTGATTCAATGGAATATTTTGTGACCTGAATTTCCTTTAACATGGTTTTTACAGATTAATAATAAAGTATCTTCAAACTTGTTCAGCAGAATAATAAATTACCCGGTTAGCAGTTTACTGTATATTACCTTATTGGTATTATTATTTTTATCAAAGTCCCTTTTCCTTTTTCTGAATCGATGTTTACTGACCCGCCAAGCATCTTTAACCTCTCAGATATTCCAAACAGGCCAAGGCTTCCTTTTTCTACATTTCCAATATCAAATCCTTTTCCTATATCCGAGATCAGTATTGAAACAAATTTCTTAGTACAGGAGATCTTTATTATTGCTTCCGGCGAGTCGGAATATTTAATGATATTGCTGATCGCTTCCTGAATTATTCTGTATATATGAACTTCATTCTCCTCAGTAAATATTTTATCTATATTTTCTATATCATGAATAAAATTTACTTTCGAGGATACGGCAGACTTGTCAATTACTGATTTGATCGCTTTTGTAAGACCCAGCGCTTCTATCTGATGCGGATGAAGATTGTATGAAATATTTCTGACATCATTTAGTGTTTCCGCTGACTGTTCGGATATTCTGTTCAGAGCAAGTTTTGTTTTCTCTTCTTTGGTTTTATTCATAGCGTATACAGCTACATTTTTTAATATCAAAATGTCATGCGCTAT
>CAZLOL010000401.1:0-2799 GCA_964561045.1 uncultured Ignavibacteriaceae bacterium
AACAAATTCATATGTTGTATATTATACTCCTATTGGAATAGTTTCTTATTATGATGTGCAGTCAAATGCCACACCAAATGAAATCTGGCAGGATCCGTTAAACCCGGTGTATGTGCACTCTGCTGTAATGGTTCAGCCGAATCCCGGAGGAACAAGATATGTTAAATATCTTTTAAGCACAAACAGGGGCTCGACCTGGGATGATTATGGAAATGTTGCAGAATCAAAGTCCGGATTCCCTTCTGTAAATGGTTTAAGTGACGGTACAGCCCTAATAACAATGCAGACAACTGCCGGAGGACTTACAACTGAAAGAAGTCAGGTCTTTGTAGACTTGGGTCCGGGATTCGGAACATTCAGCAGATTTGATCCGGGATTTGTAAACGGGAATTCACATATATGGGGGAGAATTTTAGCAACAGGAAATATTGCAAATCAGGTTAAATATGTACTGACAAATTCATCTAATATTACAAACAATGCATCCACAACTACAGGTTCTTCACTAGTATTTCCGGGATCATTCAGCCCCTGGATAAACTACGAATCTGCAACTGCTGAGCAATATTGTTTTGCACTAAGTGTAGACGGAAAAATAGGAAATGCATTTATCTCAAAGGAAATTTATAATCATGGAGATGTACTATTCAGGGAATCAAATGACAACGGATTATCGTGGGGAATTCCTTTTACAATTTTCGATGCAGATATAATTAAGGATAGTTTAGGTGCATTCAGAGGTATCAGTATGGTATATTTAGGGAATTCACCATGCATAACTTTTGAAGTAGCCCATATAACTCCTTATTATATGACAGCACCCGGAATATATCCAAGGAAACCGTCATATATTTATTTCTGGTCACCGGTTGTTAATAATGGTAAAGCAATGAAAATAGCAGGACCGGAAAATGTTCCTTTTTATCCTAACACCGGACCCGAGGCATCATACGGTGGTTACACTCCGCTTTGCCGGCCGGCGATCGGTAAAGCAAATTCATCTTTTTCGCCTATGCTGTTCATAGCAATGAATGCAGCAACTTCTTCAAGAGCTTCTGATTCAAATGTATATTACGCAACATATTATATAGAATCATATAATTCCGGTAATACCTGGTGGTTTCCTGAGAGAATAACTCCTGTAACTCCACTAATGGATTACAGATATGTAAGCATGTCACATACTAATTCTTTGGATGATCAGGGTTTCAGATGGAATGTACAAATGACCGTTCAGGCGCATGATTACGCAGGGGCATTTGCTCCGAATTCACCGCCCGGACCAAGTGACTTTGTTGCTATGAGATTAGTAACCGGTATCATCTCAGACAGAAATAAAGTTAAGATCAGTGAAAATGATAAAGTATCTGAATCAGACTTTTCACTGAAAGGAAACTATCCGAATCCATTTAATCCGGCGACTTCAATAAAGTTTGAGATTCACAAAACATCAAGGATTACATTGGAAATATTCAATATAAACGGGCATAAAGCAGCAACATTAATTAACAATGAAATCAAATCGCCCGGTGTGAAGGAAATTTCATTTGACGGAACAGGTTTGAGCAGCGGAATATATTTTTATACATTGACTGCCGGAGAATATAAAGAGACGAGAAGAATGCTTCTTATCAAATAAAATTTTCCAATAACACTCAAAAACATAACCTTTTAAAAAGTCAGAAGATATCTAAGCAGTTCTTTCCATAAAAGAAAAAAATATTGTTCCTAAATCAGCATTCAATTTAACTCAGAGTTTTCTTTACAATCAGATACATTAATTTACTGCATATTATTTATTTATGTTTTTAAAAAATATTGAACTGAGAGAATTGAGTCTGTTTACATAATCTAATTTTAAATAAGTAGTAAAATATAATTTGCTGATACCAAGAAAATAAATTTCAATATCTTGTGGTTTAAAGAGGATATAAACATATTGGAACAAACTAAATGTTTAAAAAATGCAGGCAGAATAAAAAAATTTAAAAAGAAATTCTACAGATGCAATTTTATATTCAGAAGTAAAATAATTAAAAGAAATTAATTTTCAGTATCTCTTGCGTAAGATAAAGCATTCAAACATTGAGTTCATCCATGCATACTCAGTGTTTACGGGGTCTTGCATGTATAATTATGCCGGGAATTGAACTTTAATATGAATATAAAAATATCATCATAGAAAAAATAATTTCGAAAATATGCAGGCAAAATAATTTAAATCAATACGTAATAGAATATTGACAATACATAAACTTATACATAATTTGCGGAAAAAAAATTTAACAATTGCTTAATACGAAATTATATATTGACAAGTTACAGCAATAGTAGTATATTTATCAAAATTTAAAGACCCTCTAAGCAACAGAAATAAAATAAAAATTAATTTATTAATTAAATAAACTAAGGAGAAAAACATGTTTCAGAAATTTACAACATCCTTATTACTTGTTATGCTGGTATTATCTTTCAATTCGTCTTATTCAACTACGAAAAATGGAAGAGAATATAAGAACAAAGTAGTAGACGGGTCAGAAATCGGAATACCAAACAACAGGAAATCTGTAGAACCAGTCAGAGATAATAATCTTCAACCAATGACTGTCAATGCATATACAGTTAGTTATACACCATTAGGTTTAGCTTCATATTATGATTTACAATCCAACAGCACACCAAATGAAGTATGGCAGGATCCATTAAACCCGCTTTATGTTCATGCAGCTGTTATGGTTTTACCTCAATTCGGAGGTGTAAGAGTAGTAAATTATCTTTTAAGCACAAACAGAGGCTTAA
>CAZLOL010000402.1:0-2773 GCA_964561045.1 uncultured Ignavibacteriaceae bacterium
AATACCTTATACTCAATACTTATTACCTAATTTTCAAATATGAATCCCGAGAATATATTAGAGATAAAGAATTTAAAAGTAAAGTTTCCTGTAACCGGAGGTTTGTTCAGGAAAAAGATAGCTGAAGTGAAAGCTGTTGACGGAGTGAATGTAGAATTAAAGAAAGGCGAAACATTAGGGCTTGTAGGTGAATCCGGCTGCGGGAAATCTACCATAGGAAAAACCGTAATTAATATTTTGAAATTTTCATCTCCGGATGTGATCATTGAAGGTGAAGTATGGATAAGAACAGACGAAGGGGAAGTTAATCTTTTAAGACTCAGCAATAAGGAAATGAGACAATACAGAGGGCTGATTCAGATGATCTTTCAGGATCCATATTCATCATTAAATTCACGTCTGACCGTAGGTCAGATAGTAGAAGAACCTCTTCTGTATCATACAATGATGAGCAAGAATGAGCGCATTGAAAGAGTCGCATGGCTTCTTGAAAAAGTAGGTCTTCAGGCTGAACAGTCAAAGAGATATCCGCATGAATTTTCCGGAGGACAAAGACAGCGTATCGGCATAGCCAGAGCTCTTGCTACAAATCCTAAGATCATAATTGCTGATGAACCAGTCTCCGCTCTTGATGTTTCTATACAGGCGCAGGTTATAAACCTTCTTCAGGAACTTCAGAATGAATTTGATCTGAGTTTATTATTCATAGCACATGATCTCTCCGTTGTCGAACACATAAGCTCAAGGATCTCCGTGATGTATCTCGGTAATATCGTCGAGCTTGGTCCGGGTAAAAGAATTTATTATCATCCCATTCATCCTTACAGCAAGGCATTACTGTCTGCTGTTCCTCTCCCAAATCCTAAACGAAAGAATAAAGAACGAACTATTTTAAAAGGTGACGTACCTACACCTATGAATAAACCCAGCGGCTGCGGATTCAGAACGCGATGTCCTATTGCTAAGCCTGAATGCGCGAATTTCATCCCTGAACTTGAGAAAAAAGAATCCGAGCATTATGCCGCATGTCCGTATGTAACAGCTTAAATCAATTTCTATGGAAGTTCTGCTGAAATTATTTCTGTTCCTGGCTTTTACAATGTTCATAGTTTTTCTTATAGCTCTTTTTTTCATGCTAATTGTTTATGCAGTATTTTTTATTTTGCTTATGCTTTCCTCTCTGATCTTTATAATTTACCTTTTGTTTAAAAAGATAAACTGAAATTCCTGATCCGGATTCATTTCAAACATATAAAGCTATAATTTCAGATATTGTATAAAAGATTAATTTTTTAATAATAACCGTTTATGAAAATAATCGACTCTAATAGTTTGTATAGAACTCTTGATAATCTGAATCAGAGATTTCTTAACAATGATAAACTCACATTGAAGGAAAGAACTGAAGCTGCACACTGGATATCAGCCAGACAGGGATTGAAAGGATCTTATGCGGGTATGCCAGCGCCTGCGGAAAAAGATTTCAACGGGATTAGGCTTTTTACAGGAGAATATATTGATTCAATTGCATCAATAGGTCACATACTCGGTGAAGAATCCCTTAGAGCTTTATATCTTCTTAATATTAATGATGACAGGACAAGCAAAGTTATGACGGGATTTAAATCCGGATTGTATAAAGCCATAAAGAAACAATACAGTTTGGGAAGATATGCTGAAGGTACCTTCTGCTGCGGAAAATGTACAGCCGCTCTATGGAGAAATCTCTCTGCCGAAGGAGTCAATAAAAATAAAAAAAGTCTTGTGTCGGGAATTAAATATCTGAAATCTCATCGTGACGGGAAAGGGAAATACAAAAGATTTCCGTTCTTCTATACTATTCTGGCTTTGTCCGATATAAACCTGCCTGAATCAAAAGCGGAAATTGAATATGCTTCAGTATTATTAAGAAAATATGTTAACCGGAAAGAAACTGATGATGTTTATGGAAACCGTAAAAAGGTTATATCATATAAAGCACTTGAGCTGATCAGCTGATTATCTCTTTCCATAAGCTGATATCACGGTTGAATTCAAACCGCCTCTGAGTGTAAACTCCCCTTTTACTTCCATCCATTTTGGCTTCGTCAGATTTACAAGATCATCAAGAATTCTATTTATCACATTTTCATAAAATATTCCTTCATTCCTGAATGACTGCAGATAGTATTTCAGTGATTTCAGTTCAACGCATTTTTTCCCCGCAATATAAGAGATCGTAATTACACCGAAATCCGGCTGCCCCGTCTTTGGACATACTGAAGTGAATTCATTGGCTTTATGTATTATCAGATAATCTCTATCTGGAAATGAATTATCAAATATTTCTAAAAGCTTGATCTTTTCCGGATCAGTTTTTATTGGATCAAATTTTTTCAATTGGTTGATTGGTTATATAGTTAATTAGTTAATTGGTTAAGTGGTTAATTAGTAAATCGTTAATCGCTAATCGTTAATCGTTAATCGTGATATGTGTAACGTTTCTTGCAAACTTTATGAACTTGACAAACTTTATGAACTTGACAAACTTTATGAACTTGACAAACTTGACATACTTGACAAACTTTACAAACTTTACAAACTTTACAAACTTCTAAATGATTGGATCCCCGCCAGGATCATGCGGGGATGACAAGTGTAAAAAACTTTACAAACTTTATGAACTTGACAAACTTTATGAACTCTACAAACTTTACAAACTTTACAAACTTTATAAACTTTACAAACTTCTAAATGATTGGATCCCCGCCAGGAGCATGCGGGGATGACAAGT
>CAZLOL010000403.1:0-2772 GCA_964561045.1 uncultured Ignavibacteriaceae bacterium
TATTTCATCGATTATGCACCATTTCACTGTGTTCAAAATGGAATGGCCTTGCGAAGTTAACAGCAGATGCAGTGATTCGGGAGTCGTGATGAGCACATGGGGAGGTTTCCGGAGTTGTTTCTGCCGTTCACTGGTGCTGGTATCACCTGTTCGCAGTCCCACGGTAATTTCTGTCAGTTTGTCACCGCGCAACTTGGCATACTCTTTGACACTCTGTAACGGATGATGGAGATTGCGAAAAACGTCGTTATTCAGTGCTTTCAGGGGTGAGATGTAAAGGAGTTGTACACCCAGTGGTGGATTTTGCTGTTTCCAGAGTTGATCAAGGCAAGCGAGAAAAGCAGCGAGCGTTTTTCCCGAGCCGGTTGGCGCTAGAATCAACGTATTCTGACCAGATGCAATCGAAGGCCAGCCCAGGATTTGTGGCTGGGTTGGAATACCCACTTGTTCATGAAACCATTGTGCCACAGTTGGATGAAACTGTTCCAGGCTCTCATGCGTGACTGTCATTGCCTTCTTCCCTCACAGGCAATTCCTCTTCGTCTTGTTCAAGATGAGCATGATCGTTTGACATGTCATGTTGTTGGAACTCAGCTGCCGGTTTTGGCTTCGAAGAAAAGTGCATGACGGCAAAGATGGCAATCAGATCATAGACTCCATGAGTCAGCATCGGAACTAAGAGGTTGCCTGACCAGATGTACAGACACGACAGGTAAATACTGATCAGACAGGCGATGATAAAGTAGGCTGGTGTAATCAGGTGGCATAATCCAAAGATGATTCCGGTAATGAGAACGCTGCACCAAAGAGGCACCAAGCTTACGAGGAAGAGTTGCATCCAACCGCGGAACAGCAACTCTTCGCAAAACCCAGCTAAAAATGCGAGCAGAAAATAATCAGGCCATTTGCAGTTTGCCAGCACGGGCCGGAGAAACTTGTCAGAGATATCGGAGATGTGGCGGAAGGGGCCGATGGGGAAGCGGTCCATAGCCAGTATCAATACCAGTGGTGGAACTGCTCCCAGACAACCAATCAAGATGTCGTGCCAGTTCCCGTTGAAATCGCAGAACAGGTCCGGGCCAAACCAATAGGAAAAAAAAAGGGCCAACACTGCAAGGCCGCCTTCTACCAGCAGTGTGTTCATCAGCAAGACAGAACGCTGTATGGGCAAGGCAACTGGTGTAGTAGGAGAATGTCTTGTCATTCAATGGCTTTGGTGGCAGCAGGCAGTACTGCAAGGAAGTCCTGGGCGATTTTACTACTGTATTGATTGAGTAGTTGAACGATTCGTTCATCACTTTCCGATACGACAATCATACCTATGTGGTTTTTCTTTTTGAGCTTAAAGGTGATTTCGGATTCGGTGAACATTGAATAATCAGGCCATTCCTGTTTAGCCAGTGAAATAACTGTACCGGCATGCAACTGTCTGCTGACTGGTGGCCGGTAATCGCCGTCACGGTCAATCTCCAACTTGGCCCATTCCGACCAGAGATTTATTCCGGTTGCGGCTTCCACCATGTCAGCAATATTGGCTCCGCCGACACGGGCGCTGGTTTCAATCAGGTAGAATTGATTGTCGCGAGTCGAGTGCATGAACTCGGTATGAGATACACCCTGATTCAAACCGAATCCAAGCAGAACTTTTTCGTTGACCTTGCGGAGCAAATCGTTTTGAGGTTTGCTACGGGGAAATGTCCTGGTCATGTAAATGCCACCGCCATGATACACTTCGAAAAGAGGCTTGGCATATTTATTGACCTCGGCAAACACGACTTTGTTCTGTGAAACGAGGGAATCAACGTGGTAAAGTTCGCCGGGGATCATTGCTTCGAGCAAGTGATGAGATTGCTCATCTCCCAGAGTATCCAGCGCCTTGAAAACCTCATCAGAATCGTTCATTTTCCTTATTCCGATGGCATTGGCACTGGCTCTGGGTTTAAGCAGCCAGGGACCAGGAACTCTGGCCAGGAATTTCCGGATGTCATCGTAGTTGAAGGCGCCAATGAACTCGGGAATGGGTATACCCAAGTCGCGTGCCCTGGTTCGCATCGCCAGTTTATCGCGAAAGTGTCTGGCGGTTGATTCGTAAAATCCGGGAAGCCTGAAGTGTTCGCGCAATGCTGCGCCCAGTACAATATCGAAATCATCCAATGCTACGATGCGATCAATTGGACGTGTTCTCATCAGGTATGCGACTGAATGGATAACGCCTTTTCTGTCTTCAAAACTCTTGAGAGCGAAGACTTCGTCCAAAGCGTGCCGAGCCCAGCTTTCTTTCAATCGGTCTTCCACCGTCAGCAAGATGGTATGGCAGCCTTCTGCCTTGGCACGTTCAATAAATGCATTGCCTTTGAAATAGCTCGACAGACATAAAATGGTGGGACGCGGCATAATTTATCTCGTTTTCAGTCAAACCAGCATTTGTTTTCGCTGTTATACATGATAGTTGCAAGCAGATTTTCGGAAGAGATCAGTCGGGGTTGTTCCTGGTATTCTTGCCCTGCGGATTCGTTATCACTGTTACATTCGCTTGCAGATGGTTAATTTCTCCCAGTGCAGGCAATGGGCGGTATAATGAGTGAAGCAGCAGGTGAACTAGATGGTCGCTGGTCATCGTACGATGACGAGAGGAAAGTCCGGGCTTCACAGGACACAGTGGTGGGTAACGCCCACCGGTCGCAAGACTCGGGACAGTGCAACAGAAAGATACCGCCACCGCCGCAAGGCGGGGGTAAGGGTGAAATGGTGCGGTAAGAGCGCACCAGCGGC
>CAZLOL010000404.1:0-2743 GCA_964561045.1 uncultured Ignavibacteriaceae bacterium
GAGCATTTAAAACTTTTTTGGTTCTGGCTATGCCAGTTTATGAGTTAATAGTTAAGAGTTTATTTCATGAAGGCACAGTTTTTTAAGAATATTTTACTCTATATTTAAAAGTTAAAATTTAAAATTTAAAAGTTAAAAGTTAAAAATATCAAAATACAATTTTTGCTTTCAGATAAACATTTCTTCCGGGTTCAGATGTAACTGTTCCTCTGTTGGTCGAAAGATGATTCCTGTAATTCCTGTTAAAAATATTTTCCGAGCCTGCATACAGTCCCAGCACAAAATTATTCAAATATATTTTATTAAACCCCGAATAAAAATTATAAACCGCGTATCCGGGTGTAGTTACTTCTCCTGTTGCAACCCTGTTCTGATCTGAAAAGATGACGGAATTGAAGTTGAGGGTAAAGATATCTTCGTAAGAATATTTCAGACCTATTGTGCCGTTAAGCGGTGCGATCTGCGGAAGGGCAGATCCGTTATCAGTATTCTCTCCGTTGATAAATGAAGCTCCGCCGTAGAAGACAAGACTTCCGTAAAAATTATATTCCCACTCAGCATCAAAGCCGGCGAGCCTGGCGCTGCTTATGTTTGTTTTGATAAGAGCAGGCCTGCTTTCATAAGTACCGGGAATTTCAGTAACCAGATCAGAAAGGTAATTCGAATACAGTTCCAGAGACAGATTCAGATCATCGCTCCAGTATTTCAATGCTGTTGAAATAAAGTAACCTGTCTCGGGATCAAGGAAAGGATTTCCGAGTCTGACAACGCTGCCGAGATCTATGTACTGAAATCTTTCTTCAAGAGAAGGAGATCTGAAAGCAGCGGAAAAATTGAGAGAGTAATTTAATTTATCTGACAGCTTATAGTTTGCTCCAGTGTTAAAGCTCCATGAAATATCATTGTCCTCTGAAGCAGTCCACAAGACTTTCTGATTCGGCGGTGAATTATTCCTCACACCGTTTGTGATCACATATAAAGGACTGACAGACTGCTCATTTGAAATGAATATCCCGTCAGCCCTTGCGCTGAAATCAAGAAATAGCCTGTCTCTCATGAAACTGATCTCATCCTGCGCGAATATACCGAAGCTTGTGAATTTAGAATCCGGTATCGGGACGTCTCCCGTCTGCACTATGTTAGTTGCAACAACATTATTGTTTGAATCAAGAACTTCGATCTTCTGAGTCTGTTCTCTTGAAGTTGTTAACTTTCTTCTCCAAAGATCAAAGCCTCCGATCAGTCTGCTGTTATTATTTGTAATGAAATTTGCCTGAATGACAGCGCCGCCGGAATAATGTTTGCCGTCAGGTTCAATGGAAAGATTATTTATTCTTTTAGCCGGACTCGTTGCAGTTTTAGGAACATAGACAATCGTATTCGGGATCACCTGCACATCTCGGAAAATATTCTGTATGAAAACTTTTGCTGAAAGAGCGCTGATAACACCGCTGAGTTTATTATTTGCATAGGTCAGAGCGTACAACTCTCTTTCAGCGGGTTCATAAGTAACCGAAGCTTTGTTCGGGAACAGAGGATATCCGCCCGGAACGCCTGCGTAAGGCGCTTTGAACTGCTGAAGGTCAAGAGTTAAGAAATTATTCTTACCGAATCTGATACCGGAATTGAGCGAGACGCCGTAATCTCTGAATGAACTGTTTGGAATTATTCCGCCGGGAATTTTTACATCAGATGCTTCGCGGTAAAGCGTATAAAGATTTGCATAAATATTTTCCGAGCTCAGAAAAAGTGAAAGTCCGCCATTCGACATTTCGTTTACAGAGGAATAGCTCCCTGACAGTATCCCGTTAAGTGAGAATTTTTTTTGATAAGTTCCGGAAAGGGTTGTAATGCTGACGACACCGCCTGTTCCGCCGGATCCGTAAATTGAAGATGTCCCGCCTTTAATGACTTCAATTCTTTCAATTGTATTTAAATCAACCAGAGAAAGTCTGGCAGAAAGATTATTTGCTGTCTCGATGCGGTTGCCGTTGATCAGTACGACGACATTATCCCGGCTGAGTCCTCTGATGCTGACATCTGTAGCCCAGATGCCGTCGCGTACAATATTCAGTCCGGGTTTTGTGCTTAAGACCTCCGAAACGGAAACAGAATTAATATCAGTAAGATCTTTTCTGGTGACAAGTGCAATTGGAAATATGGAATACCTGATCTGATTTTCTATCTTCGTTGAATATACTTCTATCTCTCCTGACATAATATTCATCTGTTCGAGTCTGATAGTAAGAAAATTATCACCGGATCTGCTCAGTGTTTTCTCCAAAGATACTTCTTTATATCCTATTCTATTTACTGTAATGGTGATAACTTCATTCATTAAATTACTAAAAGAAAATGCGCCGCTGTCGTCAGATACACCGGTTACATTATCGGGAAGGATCTGGATCTTAGAGTCTGCAATAGGTTCGTTTATAACAGGATCTATAACTTTCCCCTTGAATTCATACTGAGGCTCTGCAACAGATGTAAAGAGACAGATTAATATCAATGAATACAATATGTTTCCCACCGATTTTATCATATACAAATATAAGAATAATTCATCATAAAGCTGTATGACATAAGTCATAAGATAAAATTATTTTTATTGAGAAGGATGAGTAGAGTTTATAAAGTTTGTAAAGTTTGTAAAGTTTGTAAAGTTTGTAGAGTTTGTAGAGTTTGTAGAGTTTGTTGAGTTTGTTGAGTTTGTAGAGTTTGTAGAGTTTGTAGAGTTTGTAGA
>CAZLOL010000405.1:0-2710 GCA_964561045.1 uncultured Ignavibacteriaceae bacterium
TCATTAATCTTTCTGATGTATTATAAACTTTAAATTGTTTTTGATCAATCATATCCCTTTAAGGCGTGATCTTAGTAACAAAATTACTGCTGTTATTATAACAGGTAATCACATCAGATAAATCAACTGCTATATCCCCGTTAATATCCGTAACTACATATCCTGTTGTAAAAGCAGAACTTGCATTATAAGTTAATAATACATCAGAAAGATTAATGAAGCCGTCCTGATTCGGATCTCCGCTGTAAATACAGTATTTACTTCCTCTCAGAATCATATTACCTGCATAAGCCTGTGAAGCTGAACCCGTAAAATCATACGACTTGGTTACACCGGAAGTAAAACTTTCTCCTCCGGCTTTACTCCATGTCTCAATACAATTTCTGTGTTTAACCTGAATGTAATAATTCCCTGATGACATATTCTTAAATGAAAATGCTCCGGTAAAAGTTAATGAATCTATATTAGCTTTTGCGGAATCAACAAGAGAATAAGGAGCGGTACTATTCCTTAAATATGCTCTTACTGTATCTTTCATATTTAAACTGTTTGAAAGAATTCGGTAAAATGCTTCAGGTATTACTGTCAGATTTAATAAAGTACCGGTATTTATTATAACAGAAATATCCAGCTTCTGATTGTATGATGAACTGCTGAAATCTGTCCAGGTATTACTTGTATCAGGATTTGAATAGAAAAATGTTTTAGTCCTTACCGGAGATTCATTTTGTGTGCATGCTTTAAATCCAATTGAATTTGTCTGCTTATAACCGACGTAAAATCTGCTGTTCCCGGGAATGCTGACTGTAGAGGTGAGTGTATGATTAACCCTTACTTCCGAACCCGTACCGAAAGGATAAGTGAGCGGAGGTGACAGATA
The DNA here is from genome assembly GCA_964561045.1 of uncultured Ignavibacteriaceae bacterium. Taxonomy (GTDB): domain Bacteria; phylum Bacteroidota; class Ignavibacteria; order Tepidaquicellales; family Tepidaquicellaceae; genus JAGPCH01. The sequence goes on from CAZLOL010000405.1 coordinate 881, forward strand.
TAAAAGCGGACCTGGCTTACCGCTTCCATTATCCCCGAAAACTTCAATCTTATATGTACCTCCATTTGTGCTTGGCAAAAGACAATGATCTACCTGGGATATATTTAAAGAGGAAATGTTTCTGTTATTAAATCCCGCGACTAAATTACCTGTATCCCCGATAAACCCGATACTGCTGTCATTTGCTTTATAAGGATCTGTATTATTGTATTCATCTGAAGTTGTATTAATTCGAACAGACAATGAGTTATTTGTTGTATCATCCCCGAAAGGACTTGCGGCAGTATCTCCTACCAAACCCTGAACAAGTATAACATCAGTTTTTTCTCCTGTATCATCATAATAGTATTTTAATATTGTATCAAAAGGTGTTGTTTTGGTGATTAAGTAACATGTAGAATCTTTAACCGGTCCTGTTAAGGAGTCGTTTTTTCTTACTACGCACACAACAGTTCCTTTGGTATTATTATAAAATTGCTGTACTCTTATTCCTAAAGTATCAGGAAGCCCAAATAGAGCCGGTACACTTCCGGGAAAATATATATTGCTTACAGCAAAGCTATCTATTTGTGTAGTAATATTACTCCATTTTCTTGAAACTCTTATTCCGTCAACTATACAATAAGGAGCTCTTGTTGCAGTACCCTGTCTTAATGCTAATCTGCCTATACTTGTAGCATCCGATGAAAAGTATATATTAGGTCCGAGTGTAGGAGCAGGTTCAGTTAGAGGAACACCGCTTCCGGAAAATATAAATAAACTTACCTGGTCATTATTAGACGCGCCCGGTACAAAAGTATATTTCAAAACAACAAGGTAGGTTGTTCCTAATGTATAACTCCCCGATGTCCATACACCTGCAACAGCAGTATCTGAAGATGCATTAGCTTTTGTTATACCAAAGACTAAATTTCCGTTCCTGTATGCTGCGCTGACTCTGCCTTCAAATAAAGTTGGCGAACCAGTCTGAAGCAGAGCTACAAAATAATCTCCCTGGCTTTTCGCACTGTCCACTCTGACCATAAAGGAGACATAAAATGATCCTGTGCTGTCACTTCCGGCTAAATCTTTATAGGCATCATTTCCGTTTGTGTTTAATGTTACTGCATTCCCGATTCCGGAATTTATATATCCGGAAAAGCTTAATCCCGGGGATGTAACATTTATCGTATTAGTGGTTCCTGAATTAAATACCCAGCCATGTGCGCCAATAGAATCTCCTGCAGTATAGCTGAAATTCTCATCTAAGTTTACCTGAGAAAAAATATTTGAAAATGAAATTATAAAAATAAGAATTGTAAGAATTCTTTTCATATTGCCAGATCCTTTTTTTAGTTTAGCAAACTTAATTCAATTAAAATCTAATTTCAAATTAATTGCAAATTAATTTAAAATATTAAACTCTGTAATTAATAATTATTAACAGAAGCATTTGGATTCTTTTCTTTGCTAAGAATGACAAGCAAATGAGTTATGTGTAACTTTAGTAAATAAAAAAATCTATAATATTTTAAAACATATTGGACGAATGTGGAACTTTATCATCTTAATGTTGACTCATTTGACTTTTTTTAAAAATATTAAGTAACGAAATTGAGCGGCTGAATTATCTGAAATTTAAAATTATTTTTTCATCACTCTTTAAATTACATCAATTTTAATCATACTATATATATCCTGATCCGTTGAAAAAGCATTATATAATATTACTCATACTTCCTCTCTGTTTCGTTTTGTTCTCTCTTTTATTAAGAAAAACAGAAGGTCCTGTCTATAACTCTCTTGCCGATCCTTCTTATGCATATCTTATAAACTCGCTCAGTCTCGCGC
>CAZLOL010000406.1:0-2700 GCA_964561045.1 uncultured Ignavibacteriaceae bacterium
AACTCTCTTGCCGATCCTTCTTATGCATATCTTATAAACTCGCTCAGTCTCGCGCAGATGGACGGATATCATATCGGTCATGTTGATCATCCCGGCACACCGCTTCAGATCCTTGGCGCTAAGACAATCAAAATATTATATACTTTCAGTCATGAAAAAGATAATATGGCTGAAGATGTTCTTTACAGACCTGAAGTATATATCAATGCCATTGACTACACTCTTATATTCCTGAATGCAATTGGACTTTATATAATGGGAATAATTATATTCAGCGTAAAAAAAAATATTTTCATAAGCCTGTTCTTTCAGACTGTTCCGTTTGTTTCAATGAAGGTGCTTGAGGTGTTCTCTCAGGTCAAAACGGAAAACTATGCTTTCTTTATAATTGTGATACTGATTTCATTATTGCTCAAATATGTCTATGACCCGCCTGTCAGAATTAATCCTTTTATATTTCTGACCGGTGCTCTGTGCGGACTTATACTTGCAACAAAGATAAGCTTTGTCTGTATAGTGCTGATTCCCCTTATTCTTTTTCCGGGTTTAAAGAAAAAAATATTCTTCCTTGCTGTTGTCTCGGGTTCATTTATTATTTTCGTACTGCCTGCGATCTCAAATATAAATTACTTTATTAACTGGGTCGGAAAACTGATAGTATATACTGACCGCTACGGAAAAGGAAGTGATTCAGTTATTAACACGGGTTCTTATCTTACTAACATTGCTAAGATAATAAATAACGAGAGATTTTTTGCCGTGGTTTATTTGCTGATCCTGATTGTTCTTGTTATTTCATTTATTACTAAAAGAAGAAATGAAGCAGACAGGAATGAAAATCCAAATGAGATGAAATTTCTGGCTGCAATATTAGCAGCAATGACAGTGCATGTACTTCTTGTTGCGAAGCATTTCTCGAACAGGTATATGTTTCCTGCTATATTACTTGCTGTTCCCGGATTGTTCCTCGTGATATATATTTTATACAAAAGATATCTTCCAAAGGTAAATGCAAAAATGGTGTTTGCTGCGCTGTTCGTGTTTACTTTTCTCTATGGTGCTTATAATTCAAGAAAGATCATTGCACGAACAAAGACTCGCGTGAATGAGACTGTCAAACTGAATAATTTTATAAAGTCGGATTTTCCTGATGCTGACATAATTCTTTCTTCAGGTGTCTCAAACGAATATACAGGTCTTATACTTGCTTATTTTTATTCCGGTGATAATGTGAAGGATATTTATAGGAAAATTATAGTCGAGCGCTTCCCGAAACAAACATGGTATGACATATTTCACGACAATGTGTATTCACTTACAGATACTTATTTCGCAATAGAATCTTTTAAGTCAGGGAAGACGGTTTTATTTCAGACAATGGATGAGGTCTATAATAAAAGTTTTATCGAGAACCTTAAATCAAATTACGGACTGAATGATGTTACGCTAACAAAAATTTACTCTAATGATAACGGTGAGCTTCTATATAAACTTGATGTTGGGAAATAGTTGATTGGTTGAGTGACTGATTGGTTGAGTGACTGATTGGTTGAGTGGTAAAATGCTAAAGTGTTTTAAAAGATACTAACTACTAACTACTAACTACTAACTACTAACTTCAACAACGATCTTCCCGAATTGTCTGCCGTCATTCAATTTTAAGAAAGCTTCAGAGACATTCTCAAGAGGGAACACTTCATCAATTACGGGAATGATTTTTTTATCATTCATAAAATTTATCATTTCAGCAAAATCATCAGGAGAGCCCATAGTTGAACCGAATATCTTTAATTGTTTCCAGAATAATCTCGCCATGGGAATGCTACTTGTTCTGCCGGAAGACGAACCGTAACATACAATCCTTCCGCCATAGCTAAGCAGCTCAATGCATTTAGAAAAAGTATCACCTCCTTCTCCGTCAATGACAACATTAATATTATTGCCGGACAATTCCAGTATTTCTTTATCCCAGTTCTCATTCTTATAATTAGCTCCGCCTTTGGCTCCCAGAGAAACTGCTCTCTTTATTTTATCATCGCTTCCTGAAGTAACATAAACATTAGCGCCGATACTTACCGCAAACACCAGTGCTGAAGAAGACACTCCGCCTCCAATTCCGGGGATCAGAAGGTGATCATCTTTTTTAAGCAAACCTTTTTTGAATAAAGCCCTGTAAGCTGTGACACCTGTAAGCGGAATTCCGGATGCCAGTTTAAAATTAAGATGTCCCGGTTTTTTATAAACATAAGACTGATCGGCTGCAACAAATTCAGCAAGAGTTCCGTTATCAGGCATTCCTAGAATTTTAAATTCCTTTGACTGATAGTTTTCATTGTTTCCCCAGCTGAATCCCGGATTGATAATAACTTCGTCACCCGGTTTATAATAAGAGACTTCTGAGCCAGCGGAATGAACAATTCCGGAACAATCAGAGCCCGGCACAACAGGAAAATTAATTTTCGGATAAGCCCCTTTTGCAATCCATACATCACGGTGATTAAGAGCTGCAAATTTAATTTTGATAAGTACTTCTTTGTCTTTAATGTCAGGTACCGGAATATCTTCAACAATAATGTTATTCCTGAATTCTTCCGGCGGTCCGGTTTTCTTAAGAAGTGCAGCTTTCATTAAATGATATAAATATAAATATAAATATTATAATTTTAATTCACTAAACTCACTAAACCTAATTAACAAACT
>CAZLOL010000407.1:0-2682 GCA_964561045.1 uncultured Ignavibacteriaceae bacterium
CCATTCCGCTTTGCTGATTTGTATTTCAGGAGATTTATCTTTTTCATAGGTAATTACTTCCGGAATACTGAATGGGATCAGATCTGCTCCGGGAGGTGACTTTTCAGATACAAAAATATTGGCGTTGTTATGAGCGGCTACAAGGTCTGTCAGGTCCACTAATCCGTCATAGTTGAGATCATCGAGCAGATATTCACCTGCGGCAAACACTGATGCATAGTTGTAAATACTTACCAAATCAGTCAGATCAACAAGATGATCTTTGTTTACATCTCCGGTAAAAATAGATGCCTTACCATTTATCATGATCAAATTGTTCCCATATGCTTTAAATGAATCCGGAGTAAAATCATAACTGAGCAGATTTGAATTACATACTACAGGTAATGCGCTCCAGGTTGTGATTGAATTCCTGTGAGCAGCCTTAATATAATATGATGAAGTGTTTCTTGCCAGTGTCAATGGAACAGTTGATATTCCGGTAAGTGAATCATAGACTATTTTCATTTTTTCAATTTCTGTATATGGTGCAATATTCTCTATAATAGATATAGTCAGAGTGTCTTTTCTAAGAAGCTGAATCGTCTGAAGCCGGCTCGTTAGTGTCAATATCTGTGGTCCGGAATTAAGTTTTGATGCATCGGGTCCGGTCTGTAATGCAAGACTTCCGGAAGGAGAATTAAATATTCTTCCTGAAGTAACTAATGACGCTGAGCTTCTGAACCGGTATGTAAATGCAGATGTACCGGAACTGTTCTGCAGTCCTATAAGATGTCTTCCGAGTAAATTATTATTTACAAGATTTATAAACGGAGCTCCTGTTCTGCCGTTTGTTGTATCTGAATACTCTATTGTTATGCCTGAATTTGTAATTGGTGAAGATGATATGTCTATCGAAACCTGAAAGCTAACGTATTCACCTGACTCACCTGAGTATAACGAAGCTCTGTCAAATGTAACAATAAGCTGATCTCCTGATACCTTATAGCTTATTCTGTTTGTTGCAGATGCTGTATTATCCGAAAAATCAAAATCATACCATAAAGGATATACTGCATTTAATACAGATCCGCCCGGTATTCCTGAAGGAGGTGGATTCCAGTTGCCTGCATTCGGAATGTAACTCTGAAATGCTATTATTCCGTTTGTCCCTATTCTTATCGTGTCATAATTGTTCCCGAAGAACCTTACTTTCTTTCCAGAAGGTAAAAGTATTTTCCAGTATCCGTCATCCAGATCACCGGTAGATATTCCGGGATTCATATTTACAGTATTCAGTGCAAGGTCTGTGCTGCCTGAAGTATCTTTCCAGCAGAACTGCGGACGTGATGGCGCCGGTGATGCCTCGGCTGTTGAGTTTGCATAAAAATAACCTGCGCTGCTGCCGTAATTTGTATTAACAGATGTGAATGAAGATATTATTGTATCATTATATCTGTTACCGTCTGCAGCCAGACCGGAATAAACTGAAATATTATATTCACCTGCTATTGAAGGATTAAATGTACTGTCAAAAGTTACCTGAATAACAGCATCAGGATCAAGAGATGAAATTATTTTATTGCTCGTATAATTTACCGGACCGGTAATATTAAATGTAACCGGAATATTTGACTGAGAAGAAGTCCCTATGTTTTGAAAAGTTGCTTTAGGTGCGATATTTGAAACAGGTAATGTTAAATTTCCCAAAGGTGAGATTACTGAAACTGCACTCATATCATCGGCTCCGGGAATTGATTCGAGTGTCAGAGCATCTATTCCTATATAATCACTGTTAACTCCGTCAGGTCCACCGTTTACAACATTATATCTAATGGCAAATCTTCCGTTTGCTCCTGCAGAATTTGCGCCAAATGCTTTCCTTTCCCATGAACCGTTTGTATTTGTTTTAAATCTTCCCAGCTCTGTCCATACAGCTTCAGGAACTGAATCACCGGATGACGAATACATTACGCGTATTGAATCAGGATATGGAGACGCTGAATCCGATCTTGAATAAAATACTATTGAATCTCCTGATGTGACATTCTTTCCCGGTAAAACAAGCCAGCTGTCTATGGTATTTATACTGCTTAGTACCTGATAATTTGCCGCCAGATATCCCGTGGAAGGTCCGTTGAATGAATTGAAAAAATTTCCCTGAAACCACACCGGCGCAACTCCCTGAGGTCCGCCTCCTCTGTAATAGACTTTGTAGCCCCTGCTCTTTAAAGAGGTTGTATCATTTGAACCGTCAAAATTATCTGAAAAATATACAGATCCGGCTATCTGAATTGGGTCAGAACTGTGATCATTTTCTTTCTTAAAAGAATTATTGCCGGTACGTGAGCTGTATTTATTCTTTCCGGAAGGACCATCAGAATTGGATTTTATGTTCGAAAAATCTGATCCGAGGAATATTCCTGCAGCGATAGTTATTATAATAAAGAACCTTATGCAATTTCTCTTCATTTAATTATTTATTTTATCTTATATGGGGTTTATAATTGTTTTCATTAGAAACATAATTTTTTATATGTTAAGTTTCAAGAATAAAGTTAATGTTAGTCTTTAAGAATTTAGATTTTAGATATGTTTCTCAACTCCGAATACTTTATACCTAAAACTTTATACCTAATACATAAACCGGCATAGCCAGAACCAAAAAAGTTTTAAATGCTCGTTTTTTTTAACCGCAGAGTT
>CAZLOL010000408.1:0-2660 GCA_964561045.1 uncultured Ignavibacteriaceae bacterium
CAATGGAAAATCATCATCCCGGATTCCGAATTCAGACTACAAATTGAAATTATAAAGATTGTTAAGAATAAGGCGCGGCTTTATTTCATTAAATGCAAAGCTGCCTGACTGCAGGCTGTCTCCTGCAGATCCTTGAATTGTATTTTCCCTGTCCTCGCGGTTGAAGTCCAGTCTCAACTCAATGAAAGGATTGTCGAAAGATTCTGATCCGAAAAATTTTCTGTAGCCTGCAGTTGCAAAATGACGCACCCAGCTGCCTTTGGTTGAATTCAGTGTATTGTCACTCTTGATAATTTCAATCACATACCTTGCATCCGGCGGACTTAATGAATCATACTTCAGAACAAAATCAGCAGACGTCCTCAACGAATTAAACGAATCTCCTCTAAGAAGCTGCCCGAAGGTTCCTTTTACTTCTGCATATTGCGACGGAGCAATTCTAACGAATGCCTCATGAAGATTTTCCGTCAGCTTGTTTGAATCAGTAATGTCATACTCGCGGTAAAATTCAACAGGATTAACTCTGTCCAGCGGCTGAAAGATTTTATTCACGAGTTTTTCGCGGAGCTTCAGTTCAAATGCTTTGAGCTTCATCCCGAAAAGCCTGAAGTCATATTGATTCAATCCGACATTACCGTAGAGAGCTATGCCCTGATTATTATTATCGTCTGCCGAAGAGAATTTGTTAGCGTCGAGTACTGACAACGCGGATTCAAGATTGAATGTGAATTCATTTCGCGGAGAAGAAGAATAATTTAATTTAATGTCTGCTACCTGGTATGAATTCGGAAGGGGCAGAAAAATTATTGTGTCGTAATTTCCCTGATTCAATCCGACGTAATTATACTGGTACTGACTTTGCTGAACATAATTACCAAGTCCCTGTCCGACAAAAGAAAATGCAACCTGATACAAAGCATTGGAATCATTCGGGATATATTTGTAGTAAGTAAAACTATTACCGTTGATGAGAGTGTCGGTTTTCTCATAAAGCCCGATGCCTGCGCCGGTAGAATCTGTGCCGACAAAAGTTACTCCCGACTTGACTGCTTTAAACCTGTCATCACCTGCATTGGCAAGTATCTGTCTGTCCTGTTCAGTAAGCGTAAAGTCAATCGTTTTATCTTGATTATCATTTTGATTAACATAAAAACCGGAAATCGTAAGTTTATTCCTGAATAAGTTTAGAGTATTTGCTCCGGAAATAATTGTGCGTGAATATTTTCTGTCGGTATATTCAAAATCTACAATTATTCTTGATGCGCTTGTGATGAGCCTGTTGTTGGTAAAAGTAATTGTGCCGATCCCGTAATCTATGACATAGTCCGCCTGTTCTCCTCTGATCATTGTATTGCCGTCAAGATAAACTTTTTCGGAACCTGACAGCACCAGAATATTGATTTCGTTGTCTCTGCCGATAAGATAATATGGACCCTGGCTACCGTCTGTTCCGTTAAAGGAATTTGAATTGAAGTTGCCTCTCTGCACTGCTCCGCTAAGAAAAATATTTCCTATGCCATAGTCGCTGAAGCCCTTGGCTCCCTGTATTTTTCGTTTGAAGTTTACGAATTCTGTATTGGCAAAATCTACGTTTATGTCTCCGATAGTTCCGATTACATTATTGCTTTTTACTTCAATAAAAACATTGTCGAGCTCCTGCAGCTTTTCTGTATTTCCTTCCGGCTGAATAGGTGTATTCTCATCTGTGAGCGCTGCATTGATTTCAATATCGCTTGTAAGCTTGCCGTTAAGCTGCAGCCTGAAACCGGAGTTCAAAGTCAGGTCGCGGTTTGAACCCACTGTTACACCGCGGAACAGGCTCCCTGACTTTTCGAGTTCGGTCCCTTCAAAGATGCTGCTCATAAAATCTTTTTTTTGAGTAGCGATTTGAATAGTATCACCTGTAAGTGAATCACTTTCTGTCAGAACTTCAAAGTTAGAGTACTCATCTTTGAAGCTGTAAGGAAAAACATCATATTCAATATTCAGATTATATATCTGAAAAGTGTCCAGGTTATATTTTTTGAAAAGGTCCTTATTCAGCAGTATGGTACCTTCGCGATAATTGAAATCATAATCGTTGGCAGGTGACAGAACTTTGCTTTGCAGAGTCAGAATATCCGAGAATTGTATGACGAATTTGTCTCCGAGATTTATAAGCGTATCGTGGACACCGATTTTGGCAATGTAAGTTTTGTAGTTTGAGTTCTGCTGGGAGTATGCAATAGCAGGCAGGGCGCAGAGCAAAACAATATACTTTTTGATCGACATTTCCAAAAATATCTTCAGCTTACAATGATTTTAAAGTTCAGAGATTTATTCTGTTGAATATAGCTGCCTGAACAGCAACAAAATAATTTGCGAACTTAAAGTTGATTCTGTAAATTTTTAATCAAAATGACAAATAGGCCAAGATAGCATGTCTATAGGATCGTCGGTGACATTGCATTTCAGAAACAATGTTCCTTTTTTGGGTAAAATAGGTTGTTATTATATAGTAGATTTCGGAGAAGAAGTGACTCTAAACTGATATGAAGCTGTGTAATAGTAGAACGTGACAAAATATGGCAATTCCTGAAGGCTGTGATTGTATTATAAATTTTTAGCAGAGCATTTACATGATCTACTTTTTCCTAAATTAGATTTTGTGTAAATTTCTT
>CAZLOL010000409.1:0-2658 GCA_964561045.1 uncultured Ignavibacteriaceae bacterium
AATTTGAAATTTGAAATTATACGACCGCTTCGGCTTCTATTTCCACCATCATCTTCGGATCCACTAATGCGCTTACTGCAACCAATGTCTGTGCGGGTTTAATTTTTTTAAAAGTTTCACCCAGCGCTCTTGCTACTTCTTCCCACCTGGAAATATCAGTCACATATACTCTTAACCTTACAATATCTTCAAGCCTTGAATCTGCCTGATGCAAGACGGTTTCCAGTTTATCTATAATTGTCCTTGTCTGAATGTAAGGATCATTCTCCCCTGTAATAATTCCGTCAACAACAGAAGTGGTGCCGGATATGAGAATTCTGGAATCTATTTTAACTGCCCTGCTGTAACCGGCAATGTCTTCCCAGATCACTCCGGAAGAATATTTAACTTTATCTGACATTTTCTTTTTTATAAAATTTTTTATGAAGGATCTTTATGATCTGAAATGATGCAAACGAAAATATCAGTCCTGCATAAACGTCAATTGTATAATGAGCTTTCTGAAGAATTACCGATACACCTACTGTAACGGTTGCAAGCAGAAAATATGCTTTCAGAAATTTATTCTTTGCAACCTGAAAGAGCATGAATGCAGTCGAAGTATGACCTGAAAAGAAAAGATCCTTAACAATCTTCTTACCCGTTCCCATGATAAAGACTACAGGATCTTGCAAATCAATACAGCCGACGGGCGGATCAAGCGGGATCAGCCACATTGCGAGCATTCTGAACAGCACCAGCAGTGTATAAGTCTGGAAAGCCGTGATCAGCTGCTGCGGGTCAAAACTGAAAGCTATGAGTCCAAGCAGAAGCGAGGAATAAATAGTAAAGAACAAAAGAGAGTTCAGGTCAATGGCATTAAAGTACTGAAGCAAGGGATCATCTATAACTGCACCGGGTCGCATCTCATTATATTTTAAATACCGGCTGAATGAAAAAACGACAGTGACCAGCAGAACTACTGTTATCAGAAACTCAATTCTTTTAGAGGGGTCTTTAAATATTTTTCCCCAGTTGGAAGCGAAACCTGATTTTGACAAATGTATGGTAGGATTAATATACTGATTCGTTTAAAAAAAATTTAATGTTTGCTTTTTCCTGTCTGTGAAACAATTATACCAAGCTGACCTGCATGATACAGCTGATGAAGATGCCACGCCATGATGACTCTTTCTTTTGTTTTAAAATAATCTTTCTCAATATCCTTTACCAGTGCATGAGGAAGCTTCAGCTCATCATCGGTAAGTTCAGAATAGATCTTCCCGTTCTTTTCGCACACTTTTTTCCATGATGACCTGAGTTCAGAGACAGGCGGATATTCTTCAGGTGAACGTAACTTGCTGCCCTGTCCGAAAATTTCATAATACTCTGGAAACATTTGCCCGCCTTTTCCCATGAACATGGAAAAGTCGTCATCACTTGTTACAAGATGTCCGAGTATCCATACGCCGTGATTTTTTCCGGGAAAGATCTCAAGCTTAAATTCATCATCTGTAAGCGGGTCAATGGTTCCGTTAACCCATTCGACCATCATATCATACTGACGGTGAAATTGTTTTGATAAGATATTATTCATTTGAGTGTTTTTATATATCGTCAGATCAGTGCCCGTTTTTTTATCCTTAAGGATTTTTTCAAACGGACATTTGGGTGGTCAGATCTGACGATAAAGAAATATTTATTTATTCCCAGTAAACTTCTATTTTATTATTATCCGGATCTAGACATCTGAAAAAAACAAAATCATTATTCTTTTCAAGTTCAGTATCAATTTTCTCGCCGCTGTTTTTTAATTTTTCGTACAATTCTTCAACTTCCGCAGGAGACCTCAGCCTGAAACCGAAATGAAACCAGTCGGGAAATTTCCATGCCTTTTCATCCGGCATTAAAGCAAGATCGAAACCATTTTCATTTCTGAGAAAAAGAATATTGCCATGCATTATATGCTCTTTGAAATCAAAATATTTTTCATAGAATTTTTTTGCATTGTCAATATTTTTAGTATGCAGATGAAGATGATTTAATTCCATTTGGATATCATGAATCCATTGTAATATTCTCACCCGGAAGCAGATCAAGGAAATGCCAGATATTACAGTAAAAATCACCTGGTCCGAAATAATCTTTTGCTACTCTTCTGATCCTGCCGTCAGTGCTTTTTTCAAAAACAGAAACACCGGGCCAGTAATTGTGTTTACCGTCTTTTATAAAATCATATCCCATGTCAAATATAAAATCTGTTCCTGCTGCGGAATAAGTCGGATAATTCCAGCCGTGTGATTCGGCAAATTCCTTGTGTACTTCCGGTGTATCAGGGCTGACAAGCACAAAGGAAGCTTTCTTCTCAATCTCCTTGTATGTGTCTTTGAATCCGTCTGCCCACATGGTGCAGTACGGACATCCCTTTCCCATGTTGTGAATCAGTATCAGGTTTTTTTTATCACCGAACAAATCCGAAAGCTTTACTTCTTTCCCGTTCCTGTCTTTTAAAGTGTATTCTTTGACATCCATTTCTGCCAGTCTGGAATTCAGTTCGATCTTTTTTTTCCTGATAGTTTCGATCTGCTTTTCAATGCTCTGCAGCTCACTCTCAATTTTTGCTTTTTCTTCAGCTGTAAGATTATTGCTTCCCATATTATTTTTTTTTAATTTAGAAAT
>CAZLOL010000410.1:0-2650 GCA_964561045.1 uncultured Ignavibacteriaceae bacterium
AGAACTTTATTATATACATACATATCCTCCGGGTTTCCAAAATTCAGTTCTTTTTCAAATGCTATTTCTTTTTCGGAACTGAAACTGCTCCTTGAAAGATTTACACTGCCTATAATTATTTTTGCATTTTCGGATGATTTCAGTAAGGCAAGCTTTGCATGGAAACAATTTTGCTTGTTGGTTTTTGTAGTATTTACAGGAAGGCATCTGATCCCGCTGTTTCTGTTGAATTCAAGATTAATTCCCTGCTTATAATCGTGTATGATTAGAATTGAACTGTTTGTGCATTCCGTAATCTTATATATTACATCGGCATCCAATGTATAAGTTAAATAGACACCTATATTATGAGGAAACTCTCTGATTGCATCGAAAAAATCCTTTGAAGTTCTTCTCATTACCCGGCAATTAGTTCCGTTAATAAACGGGAAAATGCATAGTGCCTGAATGTGGAAAAATATCCGGTCCCTTCTTCTCCCTTGCGTCTTTTATATGATTCCCATTGATGTGAAAATCTGTTGAAATTATCTGCCTTACAATACTTTCCGTTTTGTTTTGTGAACCAGCTTTCTGTCTCCCTGATTGGTCTTTTATCTAATTTTCTGTGCTTTATGTCAATTTGTTCGTAAGCAATATCAGCTTTCTTCCATAAACTTAAGCTCGATTTTTCGTTTATCTCAGCATCAACTGCATCTACAATTTTCCCAAACCAGTAGTTTAAATCTTTAAATGGAAGCTTTTTATTTTCTAAAGTCTTTTTCCAAAATTGAGCTGAATTGAATTTATTGTTATCATAAAAATTACTTAAATGAATAAAATAGTCAGGCTTGTTTCTGGATATGACTTCCTTAAGTTCTTTTTTAAATTTCTTTTTTAAAGTATCAGATAATAAATGATATGAAAATAAAGAATTTTTATTTTTATATAGTTTTTTTTTTAGTTCTTTCAGATAATTTTGTTTATCTTTTTCCCTTATATAACTCTTTCCGAGAAATTCATTTAACAGATCAATTTGCTTATTGCCAATCATATTCAGATATATCTCTAAAGTTTTTTCAGCTTTGAAATTATTTTCTGTATATATTCTGAAACAGTTTTGCTTTATCCAGCCCTTAGATGTAAATGGATCAATTTCATTAACTTTCAGACTGTTACCAATTATTCTCGCGCCTCTAAAATTTTCATTTGCCCTGGATTTCCAGCAATATACCAGTAACTTCTCCAATCTTATCCTGATTTCATTTTTCTCTCTTGCGCTGTTATATGGTATCAGTTTTTCTTTAAGAAGCCGGTTAATATATGATGTGAATAAAATATAAGATGGCTTCGCAATCGTTCCTGAAAATGGAAGATATTTTGCACTTAACTTTTCAGTAAAATCTCCAAAACCGAATGGATCATTCTTCCCCTGCTCGAATGTGACTTCTTTTACTGTAAATATATTATAAGTATTATTCATTGTTTAATATTATTTTCCAAAAGACACTGTTATATCAGAATAAAAATTTTCATTGTGAATGTTATTTTCATCAGGATCATTCGGATCTTTTACTTCTATTGTTATTTTATCAATAATTTTATCATTATGATATTAAAGACTGACTCAGAAATTTCAATTCGGTTCCACCCCTATTCGGACATTACTGAAAGTAATTATAATTTGATATAAATTTGCTAATGTAAAATACAACTATCGAATCTTATAAAGTATGACTTTTATCATGTTTTCAAATAAGATTCCTCATATTTTGTGGGAGGTATTAAAAAATATAGGAAACAAATACTTAGAGTATGTTCGATTAAATTATAAATAACTTTATCGGCAGGAATATTCATAACTTCTTCTCTAACTGTCTTTTTTTTTGAATACAAAGTATAAAATTATAGTTTACTATGCAAATATATAAGATTTCAAATCTCCTGAAGCACATGACTATTTTTAAGCTCCTTAAAATAGACTTGATAACTTTATGCTCCGACTATTAGAAAGAAATTCTATATTATCAAATTACGGGATGTTTTAAATTAAAAAAAAACAAATCGAACATCGAATATTGAACATTGAACATTGTACATTGAACATCGATCATTATATTTTCTTCGTCCTCTCCAACAGCGTTGCCACATTCTCATTTATCGGATGCAATCTCTCCTCAATAGTCTTCTTCAAATCCTCAAACCGGCTCAAATAATTCTTCTCAATCTCCGAGACACGAGTATCAAGTTTAGTAACTTTTTCTGTATGCGTCTTCCATATATATGCAATCAATCCCAGTACAGGTATCTGCGTTATTACACCTGAAATAATCTCGTTAATCATATTTCAAAATAATATTTGTAATTTGAAATTTGTAATTTGAAATTAAATATTCAACTTCCTGTAAGCATCCACAACCCCTCTCAAATCAAAATCCTTAAACCTCATCCTCAATCCATCCGTAACCCTGCTGTCATCTATTCTATCCTGGATCACCTTATTACTCTGCGAAAGAAAGTTTATAGACTTCTGATCCATTCCAAAGCCTTCATATTTAGTCAGAAGATAAGCTGATGCAGATAGTACTAATACTGCTTCAGATAAGTCTAAGGGAATATTATTTATTCTGAAATATTGCTGTTTAAAAGTTGCTTCTATATTCGATGAAAACTT
>CAZLOL010000411.1:0-2642 GCA_964561045.1 uncultured Ignavibacteriaceae bacterium
AGGGGAGTGTTATTTATAATGTATTGAACATTTGAAATTGAACATTGAACATTGAACATTGAACATTGAGCGAGCCCCTCCCCTTTGAAAAGAAAAGGGGAGGGGAGTAATGTAAGCGAGCAGAACATTTTCCTGGCAATAGAAAACAGAGATTCCATCTTATGAATATATGGAATATTTTTTACTGCCCCTGGCATTAAGTAATCAAATTTATTGAAGGAACTATAGTACTGTAATTCGCTTCATGAGATTTGACAACTTTTATTTTATCAGCAACATTTTTTTTACGGATGAACCGTTATCTGTTTGTAATTTATAAAAATATATTCCGCCGGGATAATTCGAGGCATTCCATTTAAATGAATGTTTTCCGGTCCCGAGAATCCCATTATATATTACATCTGTTTCTTCACCCAGAATATTTACAACGCTTAGTTTAACATTTTGTTTTGAGTTCATATCGAAATCAATGACAGTTTCAGGATTAAATGGATTCGGGTAATTCTGATAAAGAGTAAACTTTTCAGGAATTGCGTCACCAACTGAATTTACGCCGACCGGATTATTTTGTATTACAGAAAGTAAAAAAGACTTTCCTACCGGACCGCCGTCGAGGTCTTTGTTCATCATAATAGCAACTGCAATGCTGTCCTGAGGATCATATATCATTACAGCTGTATACCCCCATATATTTCCTCCATGACCATAGCAGTTAATGCCGTTGACACTGTATCTCATTGTTCCGAGACCGTAGCCATTGGCTCCGGAAATACTGACAGTCCGGAAAGTCAGCATAGCATTAAGCGAGTTCTGATTCAGGATATTTCCTCCATACAATGCTCTCAGCCATTTAACCAGATTTTCAGGTCTTGAAGTTACGCCACCGGCACCGGCAGTTGCGCTGTAAACAGCGGTCATAGGAATAAAAGAAACATCATCGAGTATCCCGTCACCGTTAATATCCACCCAGTTATGTGCATAGGGAAGAGTGATAGTATCCTGAACTTCAAAAAAAGATTCTGTCATATTATAAGGATTAAAGAATCTTCCATGAAGCTGTTCAGAGATATCAGTATTCATGATCTTATTAATTATGAATCCAATAATAAGATAGTTTGTATTGGAATAATGCCAGGAAGTTCCGGGTAAAAAATAAGGAGTAAGGACAAACCCTCCGCTTAATATTTCCTCAGCTGTCCAGCGCCTGTTCAGATCAGAATTAATTGCATTGCTGAATGCAGGATTATCAGTCATGTTATATAATCCGCTTGTATGATCGAGCAGCTGCTTTACAGTCACAGCGTTATTAATATTTGGAAAAACCGGCAGCCATCTTCCAATAGTATCTGTAAGGCTTAAGCTGTCAGCTTCGGCAAGCTGAAGGATCATGGCTGACATGAAATTTTTAGTGATGCTTCCCGCACCGAAGAGCATACCGGTATTAACATTTTCACTCTCGCTCGAAACGCCGCTGACGCCAAGCCACAATCCCTGCCCCGGAACAAAAGCAGCAGCTGATATTCCTTTGAGATTGTAGGATACTTTCAGAGCTTCAATTTTAGTTTGAAGCTGAGCAGAGTAAGTGCTGTCAAATGATATCGCAGGTTCTGCTATTACTGACAGCAAGAATAAAATGATCAGAGTTTTTTTCATGAGAGATAGTTTTGATTTTATAATAATATATAATTTTGTACAACATCACCTCCTCTTACAGTTTTGTGAGATCGTCTCAATTATTTTCATCGCAGAGGAGCAGAGACCCAGAGGTTTAAATTGTGCATTTACTCTCAGCTTTATTTTCATCTCTGCAGTGAAATCTTTCATAAGGAGACATACTCCTTAAAACAAAACGGAGTAAAAAGCTTTTCAATTATTTTAAAAGATTACTTTACCAATAATTTCAAAAATTTAATAACATAAGAATGCAGCGTTTTAAGACTTCTCATATTTTCCGGAAGGGAATTATATCTTATATAAGAGCCGGAGCACAGAGTGAGAATATTGAATGCCGCGACTTTTATGTTTACATCATACCTGATCAGACCGTCCTTTTGCATTTGCTTCAGAAGAGCAGAGCAGCAGTCCACGAATGTACCGGCTACATTTCTTTTATCTCCGTTAATGATAAAGTAATTATAAAGCTCCACTTTAAGTCTTACAAAGTTAGATTCTCTTTTTGGCTGTTTTATTTCCGGAAAGTTAAGAGATACGATCTTTTTCAGTTTATCAAAAGGCGTTAAATCTGAATCCATGATCTGTGAGGAGATCTTAATAGACTCCATGTCCTTATATTCAATCATCGATTCCAGAAGATCTTTCTTGTCTTTGAAGTGCCAGTATAATGCTCCTCTGGTAACGCCTGCTTTAGAGGCAATATCTTCGAGTCTTGATTCTTCGAATCCGGTTTCAAGAAATTCCCTGAAAGCAGTATTGATAAGTTTTTCTTTTGTAGCCTGAGCGTCTTCTTTTGATCTTTTCAATATGCGGGGGTTAAGCTAATTATACATACATGATGTATGTAAAATAGATACATGAGATTGAATTGTCAAGGAGAAAGGGGGTGTTTCAATGTGCAATGTTCAATGTACAATGTTCAATGTTCAATGTGCAATGTTCAATGTGCAATGTTCAATGTGCAATGT
>CAZLOL010000412.1:0-2640 GCA_964561045.1 uncultured Ignavibacteriaceae bacterium
TTGTAAAAAGCTTTATTACCAATACCGTCATATTTATTCAAACCATTTTCAGAAGCGACCCAGATAAATCCTGTTTCATCCTGATTAATCGATTTTATATTATTATTTGAAAGTCCCTGATCTGTTGAAATTCTTTCGAATTTTGTTTCGGTCAGATTGTCATATTCCAATTGTACTTTTTCAGGATTATTTAAGTTTGAATGCTCTGAAGTTTGGGAACTTGATGATGAAAATGAATTTAGGGTAAGAATTAAGACAAAGCTTTTTTGAAGTAAAAATATTTTACAATTTTTCATGTTCATATTTACTCTTCGTTTGTTGGATTATAAGTTACAGAATTTTTTTTTAAAAAACATCTGTGTAATATCTGAACCCGAATTCCCTGAATTTATCGAATTCACAGAATTGCATTGTTCAAAAATAATTCCCGGAATTCCTTAATTCACTTTATTCGAGTTAAGACAATTACAAAATAATACTCAATACTCAATACCCAATACTCAATACTCAATACCCAACACTCAAGACCCAATACTCAATACCCAATACTGCTACTTCACCAAATACATCTTCTTCGTATCCGCAAACCCATCCGCCTCCAGCTTATAAAAATAAACTCCGCTCGATAAATTACTTCCGTCGAAATCAATCTCATAACTTCCTGCGTTTTGCTTTTCATTAACGAGAACAATAACTTCCTTCCCTAAAACATCATACACTTTAAGTGAAACGTAATTCGTAATTTGTAATTCGTAATTGATCTTTGTATTCGGATTAAACGGATTCGGATAATTTTGGCTAAGAGAGAATTTTTCCGGTATTGCTGGTGATATATTTTGAACTCCTACCGTATTACCAAACGGGATTGATAATCCGGCAATTCTTCCTACTTGAGGATCAAATATTGCCTGTATTGTTGATGCGCCTGTCAAAACATCAACAGTCCTCAGCTCCGCTCTCACCGAATCATTATTCCATGCACTCAAATAAAGTGTTCCTGTTTCTTTATCAAAACATAATCCCTGGACAAAATTAAGTGCATCATAACCTAAATTACCAATTGAGGTTGCAGCTCCGGTTGTAAGATTAATACTCAAAAGTTGATTTAAATTTGCTGCCACTGCATAACATTGCCCTAATGAATTTATTGCAATATCCGTATAATTATATCCTCCACTTAGTCCAATAAAAGTTGCTGTCCTGGTATTTAAATCAAATGAATACAGTTCACCACTTGGTGCAAGTGTAATATACATTTTGTTATTCAAGATATTATAAGCCAATGTATTTCTGTTATTTGAAAAAGGGAGACCTGTAACTCGACCGACATCGGATAATACTCCGGTAGCTGTATCTAAAGTCTGCAGCATATAATTTGTATCGTTTGCAATACAATAAAGAATTCCGTTAGGTGTAAATTCCATCGCTGTATAACTTGTCGGGGTTCCGGTTCCAAATGTTGTATGAATACCGGATGAAGTAAGATTTCCTTTAGTGAATAGTTTTGGAATTGGTGTCGTACAGTTTGCAAAAAACCTGTCAATGCTTCCGGTTATTGATTCAGATACTTTTAAAATCTGATTTGTTGTAAATGAAACTGCAAATCCGTAAATATTCGTACCAATTCTTTTTGTATCCATATTGAATGTTCCAAGTCCGGCTGTTGTCATCTGAGTCCAGTTCAAACCGCCGTTTATACTTTTCAGAACTCCGTTACCATAAGGAGATGTAAGATAACACGTGTTTGTTCCTTCAATCCATCTCATAACCGGGGTTGTAATTGAAGGTGAAAAAGATCCAACAGAAATATTTTCCCAATTAATTCCTCCGTTTGTTGTTCTTGCAATGAGAGGAAATGAAGTCGCCCCTGCTATACCAGTTAATTTGTCATTATTAAATGCTACCCCTCTTGTAAAATTACCTCCTACAGAAGGAAGACCGACAGTTTGTAAATTGTAAGTTACTCCTCCGTTAGTTGTCAGTATAATTGCTGGTAATCCCCCTGTTGTTCCCATTGAATAAAACAAACTGTCAATTACGTTGTATCCGCTTATTGACAATGCATAACCGGGTGCTAACGGAAATGATGTTTTCCTCCATGTATTTCCGCCATCTTGTGTTTTGAAAACATAAGCGTTTGAATCTACACCTGAAACAGCAAATCCAAACGAAGGCATTGACAAAGAAAATTTTATGCCTCCGATTCCTCCTCCTGCAATTGAATCAGCAATTGTCCAGCTTGTTCCTCCGTCAGTTGTCTTGTATATTCTCCCAATCCCGCTTTGCCCATTTGACCCTGCAAATAAAGTGTTTGCATCCATTGCCCACAGGCAAAAGAAAGGATCCATTCCGGTTGTATTTATAATAGTCCAGTTCGTTCCTCCGTCAGTAGTTCTGTAAGTCACATTTACGGTCGAACCTCCGGTAACCCAGGCTGTATTTTCATCTACCACCGAAACAGTAGGTCGTCCAGTAATTCCTGATAAGTTACCGCAGACAGTCCATTGTGAATAAGAAATTGCAGATGCGATTAAACTGGCAGTGATAAACAGTGTGAATAAGATGTAGTAATTTGCTCTTTTCATTTTTTGTCTCCTTTTTTTATTTAATTAACATTTGAAAAATAATTAATTTATTTTG
>CAZLOL010000413.1:0-2623 GCA_964561045.1 uncultured Ignavibacteriaceae bacterium
GGTGAAGCAATGGTAGCATTCGGCACATCATCAAATATTGTTAGCACATTCAGTCTTTACGGAGAAACTGAAAGTGATTACTTTGGTTTTTCTGTTTCAGGTGGTGACATAAATGGAGATGGTTTTTCTGATGTTGCAATAGGCGCACCTAACTTTACTCCACAATGTAGCGGCTGTTTCCAGGGAAAATGTTACATCTATTTTGGAAATCCTTCAGGTTTATCAAACGCTCCTGACTGGGAGAAGTACACTGTTAAGGACGAATTCGGCGGAAGTTTGAATTGTAAAGGTGATTACAATGGCGATGGTTTCTCAGACTTAGTGGTATCAACCGGAGATGATTGGTGGGATGATTCTACGGGTAATGTCTATGTATTTTTTGGTACAGGAACGGGTCCACGTTGGCAACCAGATTGGAATTATGAAGTAGTTCCGCAAGAAGCCGGAGTTTATGTAACATCGGCAAGTGACCCAAATGGAGATGGCTATGATGAACTAATTCTTAAGTTCAATCAACAGCTCCTTTTATTTAATGGTGGTTACCAGAGAGTTTCGTTTCATCCGGACTGGGCTCTGGGTTATGAATATGGAAATATTTCAATTGCACCGGCTGGTGATGTCAACGGAGATGGGTATAGCGATGTAATATGTGGAAGAGCGAGTGAAGAATCAGCATTTTTATTTTATGGTACACCATATGGAATTAGTTCGATAATAAGCTGGACTGTTACTTCTCAGGGAAGTTTTGGAAGCGCAGTTGGAACAGCAGGAGACATTAATAATGATGGCTATTATGATGTTATAGTTGGTGCACCTTCTTTTGTTAATAACGATGGTTCAATAGGAAGAGTCTTTCTGTTTCTTGGATCCAGTAATGGTTTGCCATCCACTCCGTCATCATCAGTCTTATCAATGTCAGCAGAAGGGAGTTTTGGAAATTTTGTAACTTCTGCCGGAGATGTCAATAATGACGGATTTTCGGACATTCTTATTGGGGCTGACCAAATTCAAGGTACAAACAAAATAGCAGGATATGTATTTGGTGGTTCTAATTCAGGAATCAGCGACAACAATCTGCTTTGGGCTTTATCACTACCTGTAAACTCAGCGCAAAATGGATTTGGAAAATCTATTTCACCCGGAGGAGACATAAATGGTGACAACTTTGATGATATACTTGCAACAGCTTTTGAATTCACTGATGAAGCTTCAGGAGGTTATGCATTTGCATATTATGGAAGATTCAACAAACAGATGTTTGAACCACCTGACTGGAGTTTATATCGCGATTCAACATTCGGCAGCGCTATATCAGATGCAGGTGATGTTAATGCAGACGGATTTGGAGATATTATTGTCAGTGCAATGTACCAAAGTCAATTAAATGGAAAAGTGTATCTATTCAAAGGTTCTGCAACGGGTCCGCAAAATACACCGGATTGGTTCACAACTGGTTACTGGTCTTCATTGTTTGGCTTTACTATTACTAACATCGGTGATTATAACAATGACGGATTCAGTGATATTGCTATTGGTGAAATTCATGGATTTAATCCCGGTACACACATATTTCTTGGTTCGCCAAATTCTTTAAATCCATTAGAAGATATTTCTTATCAACCAGGTTCAACTTATTTATCACACGGTGCTGATTTCAACGGAGACAATCTTAGTGATTTTGTAAGTATAATGACTTACAATGACAATCGTTATGGAGGTTTCTACGGTAAGAAGAACTCCATTCGTTTGACACCCAAAAGAGTCGTACATGCTGGGAACGAAGAACATTGTTCTATTGCATATCTCAATTTTCCTGGTGGAAAACTGGCTTCGGGTTTCAGTGTCAAATTCATTGTAAAGGGTGTAAATAATGATACAATTGAGCTTATTTCTGATGCAACGGGCAAATCCAGCTTCTGTTATAACAGTACAAAATGGGGAACTGATACTGTGATTGCAGTATCAGCGCAAGTTGCAGATACGGCAATCGTAATCTGGGACTTTCCTACCCCGGTTGAGATCCTCACATTCAATTCTTCAATAAAGGGAAGAGATGTGAACCTCTCCTGGACTTCCTCCACCGAGCTAAACAACTCAGGATTCGAAATTGAAAGAACAATTGATATCAAAGAATGGAGCAAAATCGGATTTGTAAGCGGAGGCGGGACGACCAATGAACCGATAGAATATTCTTACACAGACAAGAATCTCTGGACGGGCAAATACAAATACAGACTTAAACAGATCGACTTCAACGGCAACTATAAATACTATGAACTTAACGAAGAAGTGAACATTGGCATTCCTGATAAATATGAACTATTACAGAACTATCCGAATCCGTTCAATCCGGTTACAACTATAAATTATGGTCTGCCTGATGATGGCATTGTGACGATAAAATTGTATGATATTCTTGGAAGAGAAATGAAGATACTTGTTAATGAAATTAAGACAGCAGGGTATTACAAAATTCAGTTTAATGCAGCCGATCTTTCCAGCGGGGTCTATTTCTACAGAATGACTGCAGGGGATTTTGTTGCAGTGAAGAAGCTTGTTGTGCTGAAATAAATGATAATTAAATGAAGGGGCGCAGGCTCCTGCATTTATTTATATGCAATAA
>CAZLOL010000414.1:0-2618 GCA_964561045.1 uncultured Ignavibacteriaceae bacterium
GTTTATCAAGTTTATCAAGTTTATCAAGTTTATCAAGTTTATCAAGTTTATCAAACTTGATAAACTTTACGAACTTGACGAACTTGACAAACTAAATTCTTTAAGGCATTACAGCCGTAATAAAATTCGTTGAATTATTATAAGCCAAAGTAATATCCGTAAGATCAGTACTATTATCCCCGGTAATATCTGTAATCACATAACCGTTTGTGAAATTGAGCGCTGAATTATAAACCGCAGTTATATCAGTAAGATTTATCTGATTGTCCTGGTTTACGTCTCCGCTGTAAATTGCATATCTGACGGGAGAAGTGTTTACCTGATTCTGATTGCTTCCGTAAGCTTTGGATGCTGACGGAATAAAATCATAAGATGCTGTATCTGAATTGAAAGTAATCCACTGTCCTGATGCGCTCCATGTTTCAATGGAATTTCTGTGCTTTAAGGACAGATAATAGTTTGTGCCGGATATCACATTAGGAAAAAAGAAATCACCCTTTCCTGTATTGTTAAGCTCCTGCTTTGAAGAATCAACTATGCTGTAGGGCGAAACAGCTGTTCTTAAATATACTTTTAAAGTATCAGCTCTCATGAAGGGAGTTGAACTACTGTAATGAAATCCCTGAAGTATCGCGCTAAGCTTTAATGTGCTTCCGAATTCATCCTTCGGGTACTTGGTAGTTAGCGCATAATAATCAAAATTATTGAATTTTGCGCCGCCTGTCACGTGAATGTTTCCTAGTTTGTCTAGACTTATGTTACTGTAGAGATCATCCCTGTCTGCGGCTCCGTTGAATTTTCTTATTCCTGTCTGAACACCCGCAGGGCTGTATTTCAGTACAACTGCATCAGTGTAATTGTTAAAATAAGCGTTCCCGGCAACAAAAACATTGCCGGAAATATCTGTCTCAACCCCTCTTCCAACATCAATATAATTTCCCGGACCATTGAATCTTTGTACCCACTGTTCAGTACCTGAAGAATTATATTTTACTGTTGAAATATCATAATTATTTGATCCGGTTCCGTAAGAATATCCGGTGACTATTACATTGCCGGAAAGATCTGTTGCAACAGATAAAGAATAATCATCAGCATTACCAGTTCCGTTGTAAGTCTTTGCCCACTGATAATTTCCGTTCTTGTCATATTTTACAGTCAGATAATCCATGTTGGGAGAGGACATATTTGAATAACCGGTTAAATATATATTTCCTGAAGTATCCATTTTCATTGAGGTTAAAACTTCCTGAGTGTTTGCTCCCAGCCCGTTATACATTCTGGTCCATTGCGCAATTCCTGAAGGACTATACTTTATTGTCACCAGATTCCAGCTCTCTGCAAATCTTATTGAATGTCCGGAAACATAACAATTTCCTGCGTTATCAAGACTTAATCCTACTGCATAACTTTCATTCCCTCCCCCATTATAATTTATAAGCCAGAGTGAATCGCCATTTGTGTTGTATTTAATTGTAACATATTGATAACTCGCACTGGAAAATCTTGACAGCCCGGTTACATAAACATTTCCTGAATTATCGACAGCAATTGCTGTAGGAATATCAATATCATTATAAGGTCCATTATATCTCTTTACCCATTGAAGTACTCCATCCGTACTATATTTTACGGTTGCATAATCAAAATTTCCGTATTTGTTATTTGACTTTCCTGTGACATATACATTTCCAGATGCATCTATGGTCATATCCGATACATAATCATTCCTGATACTTGTGGTATCAATACCGTTATATGTCCTGATCCATAATGTATCCCCGCCTGGTCCGTATTTTATTATAATAAAATTTATATTATTATAGGCAGCTGTTGAATCTGAATTTCCTGCTACATAAACATTTCCGCAGCTGTCTGTTTTGATCTTTAATCCTTCATCTGACCTGTTACCATAATGCTGCTGCCTGGTCCAGGGGAAATTATTAGGATTACAAAAATACAGACCTGAGCTTTGATTTATATTTTCGTACTTATTCTGAACTAAAGCATTATCGGCAATACAATGCTCCTGAATGCATACTGTGAATATCAGTATACTCATTAAAATTATATTAATTTTCAGGCTTATTATTTTCATTCTGATTTACTCCTTAATAATTGTATTAAATTATTATGTTAAAATTATTTGTGAGAATGTGAATTATTACAATATTTATTTCTATTCCAAGTTATTTAATTTCAATCTGCTATTCAAATATTTATTTATCGAAAATAAACAGAAAATGCCGGAGGATATGCTGATTTTATTGAAAAACATGTATTTTTCTTTATTTTATTTATGTTTAAATTAAACAAGACATTATCAGTCTATCTTTGATTGTTGTTTCGGAGGAAATTTAATTGATCTGAAAAATACTTTCTGTAATCCCCGATTGACAAAGTGTGGAGATATTTCTGAAGTCTCTTTTAAATTAACTTTTATATTTGAAGTTTCGTGTAAACTCGTAATTACACGTTTCAATTTCTTAATTACAATTTTAAAGAACCATCATTAGATTAAGTGCTTAAATCATAAACTGGCATAGCCGGAACCAAAAAGTTTCACATCCTTCAAAACGTTTTTGATTCACTCTTTTGCATTTTAAATATTTTAACCC
>CAZLOL010000415.1:0-2612 GCA_964561045.1 uncultured Ignavibacteriaceae bacterium
ATATTGAAAGGAGCTGTCAACTGTACGGAAGAATTGTCCGGGAAAATTGTATTTGCATACGCCGGTGTCTGCAGCCATTGCTGAGGTGAAAATGAACCTGTTCCCGTACTGTCAGCAAGACGTACATTTCCTGCGAGTATTGTATTTCTTATCTGAATTGTGTCAGCAGTGGCTGCGTTTCCCACTCCGCTTCCGTCAACTCTCAGCCCGACTTTCCATGCCATTATGATGGAATTGTATGCGCTCATTAATGTATTTCTTCTTAAGTGACCTCCTCTTCCCCATAAAGAATTTAATGACCAGTTTGATTGCGCATATGGTCCTATTACTGTCATGTTTGAAAATATAGGTTTTGTCCTTGGACTATTAAAATTAGTTGGAGTGTTCGCATTGTTATCTGATTCAAATCCGTTTGAAGTACTGATATCAACAAGCCCGCTGTCTCTCACACTCAAGCCGAATTGTATCTTCCCTCTGAACCCGTTGTCTGTATCCCAGTCATCATCTATGCCTTTGTATGCAATTAAATGTTTGCAGTTTACCGTTCCTCCGAACCATTCGAATGAATCGTCCCCGCTGTAACTTACTTGCACATATTCAATTACAGTTCTGCTTCCGACACCTCCCATGGTAAGACCATTGATCTCATTACCGGAAATACCTGTAAGATTTATTCCCGGAAATTCTATTCTTACATATCTGAATACACCCGAGCTGTCATTATTTATTACCGGCTGGCCGCCGTAAATTGGTCCGAGTCCCGGTCCGAAACCTTCGATCTCTGCTGAGTCCGCACCGCTTGCTGTATTAATTCCAGATCTTCCAAGAATAATTATTCCACCCCAGTCACCTGCTGCTCTTTGTCCTGCCGGCTTCTGACTTGTAAAAATAATCGGGTCATTAGCATTTCCGTTTGCAAAGATTTTACCGCCTCTCTGGATTATGAGTGTTCCTTTAGTATTAAAATCTCCGAATATCTTTGTACCTGCTTCAATAATAAGTACACCGCCGTTTTGCACATAATTAAATCCCTTCAGATAATATGTAGTGGATCTGTTTAATGTAATGCTGCCTGTAATGCTCGACGAGTTCAATGTCGTTGAATCAATTGCTGAATATGTTTCTTTTGCATAAGACAATAAAAATGTCATGCAAATTATTGCTAACTTTGTTTTCATGGATTCCTCTCTCCATTTGATTTATGAATTTGTTTTTTTATAAAGAACTTGTTTTGATGCCGCTAGTAGTTAGTAGTTAATAGTTAGTAGTTAATAGTTTATAGTTAATAACCTGTATCTTTTAATATTTGAAATTTGAAATTTAAAATTTAAAATTAATTAAAACCTGTATGATAGCGTAAAAGCAAAATTTGTTCCTGTTGTTTCTCTTCTTATTACTTTCTCAACTTCCTGATTATCATTCAAAGCAAACTTCTGTGTAAACACAACATCTTCATCAAGAATATCTCTTATCGTGAATTTGCCTTCGAAATTATATAAGAAAGTCTTTGAGATTGAAAAATCAAAAACAGATCTTCCCTGTTCGTATATATCACTGAATCCTATGCTTCCCACTTCCGATATCTTATCACCGAATTCATTGTAAAGTAAATTAGAACTTAATCCCAGATCGAAATTATCATAATACAATCCGATATTGATTGTGTAAGGTGACTGTCCCTGTAATCTTCTTTCCTTTTGCGAAACAGCGCTCTCCAGTCCTTCTAGATTCACCTGAGAGTTGACCAATGTCAGATTTCCGTTGAAAGTAAAATCGCTTAACTTCTTTGAAATGAAATCCAGTTTCTTTCTGACTTCCAGTTCCATTCCGTAATCATAAGCTCCTCCTTTTGCATTTGCAAATGTGTACTGAGGCACAGGCCCGGTAATCGTCGGTACAATGACTCTTTCGATCGGCTGATCAAAATGCTTGTAAAATAAACTTAATGCTGCAACCTCTCCGGCATTTGGAAACAGTTCGTATCTGAGATCATAATTTTGAATAAGACTTTGCTCAAGATCAGGATTTCCTGCGAGTTCGCTTCCGGTCACAAAATCAATATAAGCAAATGGAGCAATCTCCCTTAGCTCAGGCCTAGAAACGGTCTGAGTTGCTGAAGCTCTTATGTTAGTATTTCCATTTAGAGCATAAGTAAGATTTATTGAAGGCAGATAATCGTTATTTCTTTGATTCACTTTTACAGGATTTCCTGAAACTCTCTGATAACCGTCGACTATCTGCTCATCATATTCATATCTTAATCCTGCGATGATTCTTAATTTATTTACCGGAAGATCAAACATCAGATATCCGGCATAGGTATTTTCTGAAGCCGTGTATGCGTCACTCTTGTCAGTTATCTCCACCATATACATTGTATTGGAATCAAAATTCTGCGGTGCAAAAATTGTCTCGATAGGCTGATAACCTATATTTGAAAATACCGCGAGCTTCGGAGCAAAATTTCTTGCGTTAAAATTTCTTGTAGTGCCTACAGCAAGAAGTCCGTATTTTATTTTAGAGTTCTGCTTTCCCATATCTATGAACTGCTGGTCAAAATTCATTCCGAAGGTTTTGTTTATATCAAACAGCTTTGAATAAAACCTTTCACC
>CAZLOL010000416.1:0-2612 GCA_964561045.1 uncultured Ignavibacteriaceae bacterium
CGCAGCGAATCAGGTACGGATGCGCCTCCGTTCGGATTGTTGTAGCGCAGCAGGTTGCACCCGCGCGCGCCGGCATACGCCGCGCTCACGGTCGTGTCGCCGCCAAGCTGTCGTTCGATGGCGACGTTGAAACGGTGCGTCATTGGATTGCGCACCTGCGGATCAAGCGCGTAAATCGTCAGCGGCGCATTGGGTGAGCTGACCGGCAATGCGCTGCCGAGCCGAAACGGCAAACCGTCAAGCGGACTACCGGCAGGCGGGCTGATGACGGTTGAAACCGAGAACGGCGGGTTGTCAATCAACGGGCTGAATTCCAACAGCGCCAGCCGGTCGTGGTACAAACCATAATCTGCGCGCACGACCGTGCTGCCGCTGCCACGCACGTTCCAGGCGATGCCCAAACGCGGCTCGAAGTTATCGCGGTCGGCTTGATACAGCGGACGGCCAGCCGCGACGGCGGCTACACGATTGGCTGTGCGTCCCAGTGCGAAGGGTGAAACGTTTGGCACGATATTGCCTCCGCCATCCACCGCGTACAGGTTCGAGAGCGCGCCATTGACTTCCGAATACACACCGAAGTGAGCGTAGCGCAGTCCCAGGTTCAACGTCAGATCGCGCCGCACCTGCCAATCGGCCTGCGTGAAGTATTCCTGTTGTGTGGCGCGCAAGCCGCGCAGCGAAGTCGCCGGGCCGCCGTTCACGCCATATACCACCGCAGAGGCTGATGAAGTGATGGCTTGCGGCTGCCCCGGCGCGGCGCCGAGCAGGCCATTCGGTCCGACAAAACCCGTGAACGAGTACACCGGAATCGCTGATCCCGCCGTGGAAACATTGGAAATGATGCGCCGCACTTCCGCGCCGGACCGCCACGCCACGCGACCCCGCGTCAGCGTGTGCAGCGCCGTCATTTGCGGAATCGTTTGGTTGTTCAGCGAAAACGCTTCGGAGCGCACGCGGATGAATCGCAAACCCGTGCCGGAAGAAGAAACAAAGAGTCCTTTTTCGGAAGAAACGCCGATGGCTAGCAGACGCTCGTCTTTGGCGTCTACACCGGTCGTTCGATTGGCCGAGCGTTGCAAACCCAAACGCAATTCCAGCACTTGCGGCGAAGCGAAGGCGTAAATGAATTGCGCGACCGGCGATTGCCAGCGTTTCGGCTCGACGATGCGGTCGCTCAACACCCCGCCGAGCGCTTCGTTTTGCGCAAAGGCGTAGCGAAAATTGGCGGTTAACCGATTGGTCAGGATGTGATCGGTGCGCACGACAAAAGCGTCCTGCGTGTAATCGCTTTGCAGCGTGCTGCTGATAAGCACCGTGCCCGCCTCGCCGTTCGCCGCGTTACCGTCAAAGAGCGCCGCCGGAAAACCAGCGGCAACAGCGGCGCTGCGATTGGCGGCGGTCAGCGGCGCAAATGTGCCCAGCGCATTGCCAGTCGCGGGAATAATGCCGCTTTCGATGTAAAACGTGCGATGTAATCGTCCGAGATCGCCCGGCATCAAACTGATCAAATCCGCATTCGGCAAGGTCAGGCTGGTTGTGCTTTCGCGCCGTTGCCGGAAGCCTTCGTAATTGCCAAAGAAAAAGTGTCGCTCCGGTTTGATGGCTCCGCCCACCGCGCCGCCAAACAAATTCTGCCGAAACGGCGGCGTGCGCACCGTGCCGTCGCGGTTGAGAAAGGGGCCAGTGTTGAAGAAGTCGCGCGCATCCAGTGCATCGTTGCGCAGATATTCGTAAGCCGAGCCGTGCAATTGATTCGTGCCGGATTTGGTCACGACTGCGATTTGTCCGCCGCTCCCGCGCCCAAACGTCGCGTCTGCATTCGACGTGATGATGCGAAATTCCTGCAAGGATTCGGTCGGCAGGATGTTCGGAATCGCATTGCCCAGACTGTTGAAGCCGCCGCCCGGCGGCAAACCGTCTACGCGTTCGTCATTCGCGGCGATGCCGTCAATCAAATAATGGTTGGCTGTCGTGCGCGCGCCGCCAATAGCCGGGCTGCCGTTCGAACTGGCAGGCGTCGCCACCACGCCGGGAGCAAGCACGACCAGTTTGTTGAAGTCTTTGCCATTGAGCGGCAGTTCACGGATGCGGCGTTCGTTGACCAGACCGGAAATTTCCGCCGAGCGCGCTTGCGTGGCGAGGTTGTCCGTTTCGACCGTGACGGACGTATTCACGGCGGCAACCTTCAGTTGTATCAACAAAGCCCGCTGCTCGCCGACATTCAAAATCACATCGCGCTTGTCTATGGAAGCAAAGCCTGCCTGCTCGACATTCAACGTGTAATTGCCCGGCGGCAACAGCGGCAACAGAAAAAAGCCTTCGCCGTTGGTGGTGGTCTTGCGTTCCAGGTTAGTCGCCGTGTTGACGGCTTTGACGGTTGCACCCTTAATGCTGGCGCTTTGCGGGTCTATGACGGTTCCGCTCAGCGTGGCGGTGGCGGATTGCGCATAGGCGCAAGGCGCGAAAGCGAAAAGTGTGAAGCCGATGATGAAGTTCAAAATGTGCTTTTTCATAATTCCTGATGTGGCGCGGACTGCCAGTCCGCGTAAGTTTGCCGTGCGGACTGCCAGTCCGCGCTACGGCGTTATTTCGTATTGCTGATCGCTTCGGCC
>CAZLOL010000417.1:0-2589 GCA_964561045.1 uncultured Ignavibacteriaceae bacterium
CTCTTTAAAGTAATTTCAATAAAGCCCGGTTGATTTGATTCAGACGGGCTTTTTTTATACACACTTCTTGAAACTGTTATTCCCGGAAGGAGAATCTGTCTAAAACCTTTTACCATAAAGTATCCCGATAGTGCAAGCCCAATGTTTTAGAAGAAATAACTTTTTAAACGACGGGAGAAACTTCCGAAGTCTTGTTTGAAGTTTGAAACTGCTTTAAAGCCTGGTAAAAGACTTCGGAAGTTTATACTAATCCTTACGAGTTATATAGAAGTATCCCGATAGTTTATGCTCTATGTTTTAAAAGAAATAACTCTTAAAACGTCGGGAGAAACTTCCGAAGTCTTATTTGAAGTTTGAAGCTGCTTTAAAGCCTGATAAAAGATTTCGGAAGTTTATACTTATCCTTACGAGTTATACAGGAGTATACCGCTAGTTTATTCTCTATGTTTTAATAGAAACAACTCTTAAAACGTCGGGAGAAACTTCCGAAGTCTTTTTTGAAGTTTGAAGCTGCTATAAAGACTGATAAAAGACTTCGGAAGTTTATACTAATCCCCACGAGTTATATAGGAGTATCCCGCTAGTTTATATTCTATTTTTTGAAACAGACTCAGCATACAGTAATGAAAATCTCACTGTCCATATAATACCTTGCAATTGTTTATATAAATTTAATCTTGATTCTTTTGATATTGTAAGCTAAGTTTAAAGTATATTTTTAAAAAATATTATAAAATTTTTTTTATTAATTTTATTTAAAAATCATGAAAACATTTATCACAACTTTAAGTTTATTTATTTTTTTATTTTTTCTTTTATCAGTTAAATCAAAAGCTGATTATCCCAAAGGTGCACCGTTTATTATTAATTCAACAGATTCTGTCAGCGCACCTGATGCTTTTGGTTACAGATGGAAAGATAATTCAGAACCCGGAATTACATACAATTTTATTGACACAACATCCGGCGTATGGACAAGAATATCGGGCTTAGGTGATGATAATTTTGTCGGTCCGTTTAATATAGGTTTTTCTTTCAGATATTATTATTACAATGTTTCTCAATTCTGGATCGGATCCAACGGATATATTGCATTCAATGGAGCGAATATAGCCTCTCCGTTTCCTACTATTCCCAGCAGCACAGCACCGAATGATTATATTGCAGGTTTTGCTGCAGATATGAACTTTTTAGGAACCGGTAATATCGGAAAATGTTTTTACAGGAATTCTTCTGATTCCTTAATTGTAACCTGGTATAATGTCCCTTTCTGGCAATCTGCCGCTCCAACATGGACAGGAGCAAATACTTTTCAGATAATTTTATCACGGCTCGATAGTTCGATTACATTCCAGTATAAGACTCAAACCGGTTTAACAAGTAATAATAATGTAAAAATCGGAATTGAAAATAATACCGGGTTAATCGGTTTAATGTATGCAAGTGACACTTATCCTGCAGTAAATAAAGCTGTAAAATTCATTTATCCAAATCCAGTAACATTTACAGTAAACGATGTTGGTGTCGAATGGATCAATAATCCTTCTACGGGAGGAATATTTAAAGTTGTGGGAGATTCGATTACAATTAACGGCAATATTGGAAATACAGGAAATCAGAATGTAGGGACATTTAATACAATTTCACAGGTCAGAAATTCTGCAAATGTAATATTACTTTCCGATACTGTTTCTACAGGACCAATTACAGCCGGAAGTAATGCAAATATTTCTTTCAGCAGAAAATTTGTCCCGACGGCTTCGGGTGTTTACAGAGTTACATTTACAACAACACTTACCGGAGATCAGGTAGCTTCAAATAATACAAAGACACTGGAACTGGAAGTAATAAACAGATCCGGAACAGTTCCGCAATCGCTCAGATACGATGACGGAACAAGTGACGGTTCTATATCATGGACAGGAGGAACGGGAGCGGTATTAAACTATTTTATTCCTCCATCTTATCCGGCAAGGATAGATACAATTTCATTTTACATTGCAGTTACGGGACCCGGATTTTTTGCAAAGATCTATGACGATGACGGTACAAACGGATTGCCTGGAACACAATTATTTACTACGACAATTTCAAATCCGACAGCCCTGGCATTCACAAGAGTTCCGGTAACAGGTGTAAATATTGCAAGCGGAGGATTCTATGTTTCATGGGAAATGAACGGAGAAGGGATCGCAATAGGTGAAGACCTTAGTGTTCCAATTGCAATCAGATCATATGAAGGGTTTGGCGGATTCTTCGGAAATTACAGAAATGCAGGAACTAATGATCCTATGATCAGAGCTACAGTCCTGATGCCAAATTTAGTAGGAATTTCTCAGATCTCAACAGAGGTTCCAGATATGTATTCATTGTCACAGAATTATCCGAATCCATTTAATCCTTCAACGACAATTGAATTTTCAATTCCAAAATCATCTGTTGTTTCATTAAAAATATATGATGTGCTTGGAAAAGAAGTTGCAACATTAGTAGATGAATTCAAAAATTCAGGAACCTATTCTGCAAATTTCAATGCTGCATCAAGCTTAACTTCAGGTATATATTTTTATACAATCAGTGCGGGTGAAT
>CAZLOL010000418.1:0-2575 GCA_964561045.1 uncultured Ignavibacteriaceae bacterium
TGTTCAAACAATGTTTGAATGTCTCTTTCGTCGTCTACTACTAAAATTTTCATTTGGTAAATTTAAATTTTATAAATCTAATCTGCTTTTGTAAATGTAATTTATTTTTAATATTAAAGCCAATCACTTCATTAGTTCATTCTTTCAAATCGAATCGGTGTACACATTTAATGAATTAATGAAACATATACTTATTTTCTGAATCACTGATGATCACGTCTTAAATAATTGCATGAAATATTTTTCAGAGAATTTTAACCTCTCTCAATCCTTGAAATCAGAGTAATCAGTTTAATTAGTGATTCATACAAGAGGTAACAATATTACAAACTCTGAGCCCTCTCCTTCCATAGTCTCAACCTTCAGCTCACCTCCATGAGCTTTCACAATATCATAACTCAGTGATAAACCTAGTCCTGTTCCCTGTCCTGCCGGCTTAGTAGTAAAGAACGGCTGAAAAATCTTCCCGATTACTTTTGAAGGAATACCATTGCCATTGTCCTTTACTGAAATAATCAGATCCTCGCCTGACTTTTTAGTGCTGACTTTCACAGCAGGCTCATATCCGTCAGCATTAAGTTTCTTCTTCTCCGTCACTGCATAAAAGGCATTCGTAATTAAATTCAGGATCACTCTTCCGATTTCCTGCGGAACAATATTTATTTCTCCGATGCTTTTATCAAAATCAGTTTCCATCTTTGCATTAAATGTTTTATCCTTTGCCCTCAATCCATGATAAGCCAGTCTTAAATATTCATCTGCCAATGCATTTATATCAGCCGGCTCTCTTACCTGGCTGCCTGATCGGCTGTGCTGAAGCATCCCCTTCACTATTGCATCAGCTCTCTTGCCGTGATGATTTATTTTCTCTTCGTTTGCTTCAATATCATTTACTAAATCTATCATGGCTCCTGTGTTTCCTTTTTCTATCTCATCTTTTAATTCTGAGATCAGCTCTGTATTCAGTTCTGAAAAATTATTCACAAAATTCAGAGGGTTCTGAATTTCATGAGCAATGCCGGCTGTGAGTTCACCCAGAGAAGCCATTTTTTCTGAATGAATGAGCTGTGATTGTGTGGATTTCAGATTCTCTAATGTTGTTCTGATCTCCGCTGTCTGTCTTCTGACCTCTTCCTCCAGAATTTTCTGCTGATTCAAAGCCTGCTCCTTTTTTTCCTCGGACATTTTTACAACCTGTTCCGCATGTTCCCGGACTTCGTCAATTATCTCCCTGAACCGGAGAGCTACATAAACAAGCAGCGATAATGGAAATGTCAGATATGTTCCGGTCAGCATTAACTGAAATACGGTAGAACTCATTTCAGGAAATATAAAAAATGATGTGAACAAAAGGAATACCAGTAAAAGCGTAGCTATCAGACCAAACACAATAGCCCATTGTGCTCCTCTGAGAGTTTTCCATGACGTTATTATATAATAAGAACAAATTATTATTACAGAAAATGTTACAAAAATTGATGTAATATTATTCGGAAAAAACATTGAGATAAATCCTATGAGGATTATCAATATTAGAAATAATTTCAGGGCTCTGGATATTCTGATATTAAACAACTTAACGATCAGGACAGGTATCATCACCAGAATAATATTCATTAAACTCCAGAAAACAATTTTACTCAGCTTGAAAATGTTAAAAGATATATCGGGATTGTGATCAATTGTCTGCGAAATTGCCAGTAAAATGTAAAGTGTTGAAAGTACCGCTATAAGCCTGAGATTTTTTTCGCCGGAATTCAGATAATATAAAAGCCAGAATAGGAGACTCAGAATTATAAATACAGTGATCCAGACCGTTCTGAAATATGGTTCTTCTTTTATATGTTTTGATAATTCTGCATCAAACCCGGGACCGGTAAGCATGATGAACATATTCATGTCACGTGCTTTTGATTTCAATCTGATGGGAGGTATTTTTGATACATAATCTACGATATGAATGGAAAATAAATTTTCCTTTCCGGGAATAAAATTTACCGGAATTGGAAATTTATGTATTGGATTATATTCTTCAAACGGTAAACCGTTTGATCCTGTATTACCAAATGATTTTACCAAATTACCGTTGACATATATGTCCATCGCTGCCCATCCGTTAACTATCAGTCCCAACGGAATTGAATCCGGATTTATTTCCGGTTTTATTTTTATTCTGAACCAGCCTTCTACTCTTCCGTTATCATCAGCTTGTTTTTCTGAAAGTTCAGATGGCTTAAGCTTTATCCAGTCAGCAGCATCGGTATTCTCTTTAACCAGGTTCTCGTTATTACCTTCTTTAAACAGCCATCCATCCATATTACCTAACTGGATCTCATCAGAACCTGATAACATTTCTGCTGAAATTATCACTGCACTATCCTGTGAGTATATTACAACAGGCAGGACTATCAGAAATAAGAATATCTTTATAAACTGCTTCATTCTGATGATTTATTTACCGGCAAATTAATAATAAATTCTGTCCTTACACCTTCCTCCGTTTCCATCTTCAGCTCGCCACCATGCGCTTTTATAATATCATAACTAAGTGAAAGTCCCAGCCCCGTTCCCTGTC
>CAZLOL010000419.1:0-2571 GCA_964561045.1 uncultured Ignavibacteriaceae bacterium
TGGTAGTAGATAATACCGGAAATGTCGTAGCAGGATATGATTACGATGCGTGGGGCTATCATTTGGAGAACAGGACTTATAATGGTGATTCGATAAAATATAAATATACCGGAAAGGAATTAGATAAGGAGAGTTTTTATGATTATTTCGGGGCTAGGTATTATGATAGTAGGGTTGGTATGTGGGGTAGTATAGAGCTATTGTTAGATAAATTCAATCTGCTCAACCAAATTAATCAATAATTCACTTTTCTGATTTAATCACTTTAACAATATCATACTTCTTGTTTCAGTGAAATTAATCTGCGAAGAAGAATTAGTATTATAACTATTTGCCTCAATTCTGTAAAAATATGTTACGCTTGCAAGATCATTTGCATTAAAAATAACAGGATAAGATCCAGCATCTAATTTCTGATTCACCAGATCTCCAACGTTTCTGCCGGAGTTATCAAATACATTTAACTTCACAAATGAATTATTTTTTGAAATACTGAATTCAATATGAGTAATAGGATTAAACGGATTGGGATAGTTTTGCTTCAATGAAAATTTTTCGGGTATTTCATAACTGTTTAAACTAATTCCAACTATTCCTCCTGTTGTAGTTTTTAAAATAGTCCCGTTTGATCCGACTGCATAACCGGTAAACTCATTTACAAAGGAAACTCCACTCAAATGTTCTGAAACTCCGCTAACTTGCGATATCCAATTATTACCTCCGTTTGTTGATTTGATAATTGTTCCGTTACCTCCCACAATAAATATTGTTTCTTTAGAAGCAAATGATACACTCGGCAATGTACTGGAAACTCCACTGTTTATGTAATTCCAGGAAATTCCTCCGTTAGAAGTTTTTCTTATATAACCAAAGGATCCGCTAATTAATCCTGTGTCAATATCAACAATTTTTACACATTCCAATGGACTAGTAGTAAAACTTAACTGCCTCATCCAGTTCAAACCTCCATTTGTAGTTTTGATAATCGGACTTCGGGGGACATTTCCATAACCTACAACATATCCGGTATTTGCATCCAAAAAAGACAAACTATAATACTCCGCTGCAAAAAATGGCTGATATAATTCAAACCAACTTTCTCCGGAATTCGTGGTTTTTAAAATTACTGAGGATCCACTTGCAATAAAACCTGTATATTTATCTACAAACTGAACACAATATAAGTTATAACCATCTGCAATATTTGTAATTCTGTACCATGAATTACCAAAATTTGTAGTTTTTATGATTGTCCGGTCAACACCACAGGCAACTATTGTATTCGAATCTATTATATAAACTGACAAAAGATGGTTTTGGGTTGGACTGATTGCAGAATCCCAATTTAAACCGCCATTATTAGTCAATAGTAATTTTCCAAATCCTCCAACACATATTCCGGTATTAATATTTAAAAAACTGACAGACAATAATTCATTATAACAATTACTATTCTGATGAATCCACCCTGATTGAGAATTAGAACTGTTTAAATTGCAAAAATTTACAATTAATATCAGAATTATTGTTTTCATTATTTGATTAATAACATTTGTCTTTGCTGCACAAAATTCCCTGCAAATATTTTATATAAATAAATTCCGCTTGACAAACTTGTACCATTGAAATTTATTGAATGATTCCCCCTTTCAAGTGTTTCATTAACCAAGGTGATTACTTCTTTTCCTAAAACGTCATAAACTTTTAAAATTACAAATGTATTTTCGGGAATTGTAAATTTTATTACAGTTTTTGGATTAAATGGATTTGGAAAATTCTGAAAAAGTTCAAAACTATAATTTTCATTAATATTAATTTCTAATTCCTTTTCATAAGTAATTGATGAATTCTCTCTTCCAATTTCAATAGTACCTAAAGACGTCAAAAGAATTTGACCATTTTGAGTAATGGCAATTCCTGAATTACTGTCAAAAAATCCAATGTTTCGGAAAAAGATTCCATCTTTATCAAAGATGGAATCTTTAAAAAAATTAAATTTCATTTACGTTGAGAGATACTTTCTCAAACAAGGAAGGATTTTGCAGGATGTGATTTAACTTTATTGCAACATCAGCCGGATCGGCTAGTTTTTTATCTTTATGAAAATCAATGAAAGTCCCGACCATGCTGAAATCTTCAGGCGAAACGGATCTTAACTTAGTCTGCATCTGCGTATCAACAATTCCCGGTCCTACATTAAATACACGGACGGGATTATCAGTATGCTTTACTTTCTGTTCGATCTCCATAACTTCACTTACCATTGCAAGTCCGGCTTTTCCTGCGCAATAAGTTGACCATGCTTCAATCGGCTTAAATGCCGCGCCGGAACTTATGTTCATTATTATCCTTAAACATTTTTCCTTCTGATATTTTTTCAGGAAACCGTTGATAAGCAAAGTCGGACTGATCAGGTTCACATTGAAATTCTCAATTATATCTGCAGGCGATCTTTTACCCAGATGAAGAACTTCTGCCGAAGATGCTGAATTATTTACCAGTACAATCGAGTCAGGATTATCTAAATCAGGGAAATCAAATTTCTTAACTGACTCAAGATCATTAAGATCA
>CAZLOL010000420.1:0-2540 GCA_964561045.1 uncultured Ignavibacteriaceae bacterium
TAATACTTAATACCTAATACTTAATACCTAATACTTAATACCTAATACTTAATACTTAAACCCTTATGCAGTAAAAAATGGATTAAATTTTAAATAAAAAAGTGTTAATTAGAATCCACTAAATGTAAGTTCATATAGTGGATTTTTTATGAATAATATTTTTTTATTTTGTTTTTTAAGCATAACTGCATTTAATTTTATTAATGGTCAGAGTATTCAGGGAATTAACATAGGCAGCGGATTTAGTATAATGCCTTCAATAAACTATGTATCATCTGCAACAATTCAGCTGAATGCTTATTCCAAGGACCTGTATGAAAGAGGACAGACTGAAGAGCTGGATGGCGGTTACGGTTACGGCATATCAATAAGAAAAAAAATATTCAACGAAAATTTATCAATAGGCTTTACAACTGAGTATCTGAAGATCTATGATGACGAGCTCACCGAATTATTCTCAACCGAGACTGCCCGGATCAGAGCAAAGGTTACTGAGGAGTTATGGATGATGCCGGTTGAATTTTCAGGATACTTTGATATCCCGAATTTCACTGAAGATATTGAGATATTCCTGGGAGGCGGCGTTGGAATATATTTCGGCGACAGGCAAAGAACAGTTTTGAATGTTCAGAGCAAAACAATTTCAAAAGAACCAAGTTTCAGCTTTGTGATTCTCAGCGGAATGGAGCTGCTCTTATCAAGACATTTTTCCGGAGTCTTTGAGATCAGATTCAGACAGGGCGAGTACAAAGTATTAAGTGAATACCCTGTTTCGAGCGTAACAGTTAACGGAAATGTTTTCCCGCTCGAAAAAAACTTAAATTCAAAAATTTATGTTGACGGATTAAAGCTCAGTCTCGGAGTAGCTTATAATTTTTAGAAAAATCCTTATATTTGAATATATGAAATATTTATTAACAGTTTTATTTCTCATCTCTTTTTTTCTTATCCAGCCGGATAAAAGCTTAACAAATAACATCAAAGGCAGCTCGTCGTTTTCCATGAAAAAGTTTTTTGTGAAAACGAATGCGGAGCTGAAAATTTCAGAAGCCACCGGTAAAATATCACTTAATACAGGGATTGCGTCACTTGATGAAAAGATCTCAAAATATAAAATAGAAGGCATAAAAAATCTTTTCAGGCAGAATAACGGTGATCCTGAACTCTTTGCAAAATACGGAATGGGAAGGATCTATATTTTTAATTTCAGTGATGAAGTCAAATCCGGAGCGGCTGTAGAGGAAGCAGTAAATGATTTCAGTAAAGATATTAATGTGGAATTTTCCGAACCTGTTTTTACAGGTTCATCAGCAGGCGTGAATGAATACAGATTAAATAATTTATTCAAACACGGTCTTTCCGAAAATATTCCGAATGACGAGATGTTTTACAAACAGTGGTATCTCAAAAATTCCGGGTCAGTGGATCCTTCCTCAGGCGGAGGATATGCAAAGATCGGAGCTGATATAAAAATGATTGAAGGATGGAATATAGAGACAGGCAGCGAGGATATAATAGTAGCTATTCTGGATTCCGGAATCAAAGATGATCATCCCGATCTCAGAGACAGGATCTGGTACAACAAGAATGAAATACCGAACAACGGAATTGACGATGATGAAAACGGCTATATAGATGATGTCAGAGGATGGGATTTTGCATATGATGACAAAAGACCGGATGACGGATTCGGACACGGAACAAATATTGCCACTGTCATAGCAGCTAATATAAATAATTCAATAGGATTTGCGGGTATAGACGGAAAATGCAAAGTAATGAACTGCAAGAATCTGAATAATGACAACAGCGGCGAATACAGCTGGTGGTCTGAATCTATTAAGTATGCTGTGGATAACGGCGCAAGAATCATAAACATGAGTGAAGGCGGAGACGATTACTCGAAGGTTCTGAAGACTGCCGTTGATTATGCAAATGATAAAGGCGTTCTTATTACCGCAGCAATGATGAACAAAGGAGATGACAGGGATTATTATCCCGCCTCTTTTAAAGGAGTATTTGCAGTAGGAGCTACTGATACGGATGACAAAAGATGCAGAAAGTTTTCATGGGGCGGAGGAAGCTGCTGGGGAAGTCATATTTCAGTAGTAGCTCCGGGAAATAAAATTTACGGGCTTGATTATGAAAATGACCAGAATTATGAAGTTTACTGGAGCGGAACATCCCAGTCAACTGCTGTTGTCAGCGGGATTGCATCTCTTCTTCTGGCTCAGAATAGTTCCAGAACAAACGAAGATCTGAAAAGAATAATTAAAAATACTTCCAAAGACCTTGTCGGTGATCAAAGAGAAGACAAACCGGGCTGGGATAAATTCTACGGATACGGCAGAGTGGACAGTTATGCTGCTCTTACCTATGAATATAACAGCGCAACCAAAAAAGAAAATGATGTCTTTATTGAAGATGAAAAAACAGAAGAAGGTAATTTAGAGCCCGATGAAAAAACAGATGCTCCGGTAAAAGATGACCGGGATAAACCTTCCAAAGCTAAGGATAAGAATCCTTCACCGGCTAAGGAA
>CAZLOL010000421.1:0-2520 GCA_964561045.1 uncultured Ignavibacteriaceae bacterium
TGTACGCCGTCACCGTTGGTGTCGTACCATACATAGTTGCCTAAACTGGCGGGTATTGGTGTTAAACCTGCATCAAGAGTCGGGTTATCCTCGCCGGCAGTTAAAGTTACTTGTTGTGTTAAACCGGTAATGGCATCGGCATCGCTATCCAAAGTATCGTCACCGCCTTGGTTAGAGCCAGTGAAATCGTAGCCGTTTGGCAACGTAAAGCCTACTTGGTAGGTGCCGGGTTGTAAGTTCGAAAAACTGTACAAGCCATCGGCATCGGTGGTAGTGGTCGCTAATACATCGCCATTGGCATCGTATAGCGTTACGGTTACACCTGACACGCCAGGCTCGCCTGCATCTTGTACGCCATCGCCATTGGTGTCTATCCATACGTAGTTACCTAAACTGGCTGGCAATACTGTTGGCACATAAATACCTGCATCAAGCGTTGGGTTGTTCTCGCCCGGAGCTAAGGTTACTTGTTGGGTTAAGCCCGTAATAGCATTTGCATCGCTGTCTAAGGTATCGTCGCCGCCTTGGTCTGCGGTACTGAATACATAGGTGGCAGGCAAATCGCTGAACCCTACTTGGTAAGGTACGCCAGGGGTTAATCCGCTAAATTCGTATAAACCGCTAGCGTCGGTGGTAGTAGTAGCTACTACATCGCCATTGCCATCGTATAAGGTAACAGTTACGCCTTCTACGCCCGTTTCGCTAGCATCTTGTATGCCATCGTTATCGGTGTCGTACCATACATAGTTGCCTAAGCTGGCTGGTATGGCTATGATACCTGCATCAAGTGTCGGGTTGTTCTCGCCCGGAGCCAATGTTACTTGTTGTGTTAAACCAGTAACAGCATCGGCATCGCTATCTAATGTATCATCACCGCCTTGGTTAGCACCGGTTAGCTCGTAGCCGCTTGGTATGTTGCTAAAACCTACTTGGTAAGGTACGCCAGGTGTTAATCCGCTAAATTCGTATAAACCGCTAGCGTCGGTGGTGGTAGTGGCTACTACATCGCCATTGCCATCGTATAAAGTAACAGTTACATCTGCTACGCCCGTTTCGCTAGCATCTTGTACGCCGTCACCGTTGGTGTCGTACCATACATAGTTGCCTAAACTGGCGGGTAATGTAATACAATTAGGTGTTACCGTTGTTGAGGCGACGCAAGTTGTACCAACTTCGCGTACATCTATGGTATGCAAACCATTGCTAACAGAAGCAAAAGA
Source organism: uncultured Ignavibacteriaceae bacterium (assembly GCA_964561045.1). Classification (GTDB taxonomy): domain Bacteria; phylum Bacteroidota; class Ignavibacteria; order Tepidaquicellales; family Tepidaquicellaceae; genus JAGPCH01. The sequence continues at coordinate 1,221 of CAZLOL010000421.1, forward strand.
ATTGCTTGGTTGGTAGGCTCCACCATCTAACGAATACTCTAAGTTAGTACCCGTGGCTGTTACGGTAACAGTTGCACTACCATCAGCAGGTGCAGCTCCACAATCGAAAGTGGCACTTACTGTAGGTAGAGGAGTAACTACTAAGTTGGTAGTTGCAATTGCAGTACAACCCTCGTCTGATGTTACTGTTACGGTGTAGGTTCCAGCATCGGCATTTGTCAAGATTGCAATAATTGGTGCAGAGCTTGTTGGGTCGTCCATATTTGCTACTCCGGGTCCATCCCATTGGTAAAAATCCCCACCTATGGCTGTAAAAGCCGCCGAGCCACCTTCGCAACGAGGACCATTGTTTGAGGCATCGGCTATGGGCAATGTGTTAACCATTAATTGGGTGGTAGCCGTTGCTGTGCAACCAGCAGCATTAGTGATAGTAACGGTATACACACCAGCGTCTGCGGTTGTAGCGTTACTAATAGTTGGTGCTGCAATGTTGGTCGCATCCATGTTTGCTGCTCCGGGTCCAGCCCAAGCATAAGTTGTTCCTCCGGAGGAGGTAAAAGAAGCGCTCTCGCCTTCGCATACAGGTCCGCTGTTAGAAGCAGTGCCAGCAGGAAGTGGATTAACTACCACACGTACTGGGCAACAAGACTGATGTAAGCATCCATTGGGGTCTTCGGCGGTGAAATAATAATCCCCGTTGTCGCCCGGTTGAATATTGGCTAATACGAGGGTTGTGGTGTTAGCACCAGCAATAAGATTGGCAGGGTCTATGGTGCCTTTATACCATTTAAATATGGTATAACCTGCCGGGATTTCGCTGGCGCTTACTGTTAAGTCCAGATTTTGCCCTACACACATTTGAACGGGAACCGAAACGCAAGCCGAGGCTTGGTCGTCTTCGGAGTAGATGCCGTTGTCGGGTGTTGAGTCGATGTCGCCTTCTGTAACCGAGGCTACCTCCGAGGTATTGGTGGTAACGCCCTCTGCGGTAACAGTAGCCGTAATAGTGAGGGTTGCTGTGGCATTAGCAGCCAAACTACTACTTAACGACCATACGCCTGTACCGGAATCATAACTTCCCTCTGCGGAGTTTGCACTCACAAAAGTTAATCCGGCAGGCAGCAGATCTCGCACCGTTACATTGGTGGCGTTGGTACTAGTGCTTTGGTTGGTAAGTGTTAAGGTAAACGTGACGTTGGTATTGATAGACGGAAATTCGTTGTCGACCGTCTTTGTCAATGATAAGTCAGTAGTTTGAGCCCATGCACTTATAAACCCAAGCATTAGTAGGGTGATCGTA
>CAZLOL010000422.1:0-2515 GCA_964561045.1 uncultured Ignavibacteriaceae bacterium
CGTTGATCCGTTATCTGTTGAACGCTTGTAATATAATTCCCAGTTACCTGCAGTAGAATCATACCATGTAACGTGAATGACAGACCCGGATGCTGCAACAACAGGAATATATGATAAACCTGCATTGCTAGTCAGGCGCATATCAGCTGACCATGTATCGCCGCCGTCAAAAGAATTCTTGTAGTATATTTCAGTATTCCCGTCACGTCCATCAAACCAGACTATATGAACATTTTGTCCTGAAGAAGTAACAGATGGATATTTTGATAATGCAGAATTATTTGTTAATCTCGTATCAGCTCCCCAGCTTAAACCGCCATCAGTTGAGCGTTTATAGTATATCTCACTATTACCATCACGCCTGTCCACCCATGAAACATGAACTGCAGAACCTGATACAGCTATAGAAGGAAGATTAGAAAGTTCCGGATCAATTGTCAACCTTGTATTAGCTTCCCAGCTTAAGCCGCCGTCCGGCGAGCGCTTATAATATATTTCCCAATTGCCATCTGCAGAATCATTCCATACAGTATGAACGATATTTCCGTCTGCCGCAATGCTCCTGAATCCGCTGAGAGAAGCAGCCGGATCATTGGTTAACCTGACTTCAGGCAGCCATTGTGCACTGGATATCTGAATTGAAGTGATGCATAGAAGTGTTGCTAATAGTAATGCTTTCATTTTGTTCTTCCTTTCGTATAAGTTTATTTTAGAAACTAATTTAAGTTTGCGGGTAAATGTATACAGTTGATGTAACAGAATGATATAATCCGTTCTGCCTTTGAATAAGCTTCTCCGTAAGATATTGTTCCGGTCCAATGCCGCTGCACAATGAATTTTATCTTTTAGAGAAGATTATTTTCATTTCTGTTCTTTCTTTAATTTAAAAACTATTTTAGTAATGTCATTTTCTTTACTTCAGAATAATTTCCTGCCTGTATTTTATAAAAATATATTCCGCTCGATAGATTGCTGCCATCAAAATTTACATCGTAAATTCCGGGTGACAATTTTTCATTAACCAAGGTCTGAACTTCTTTTCCCAGTTCAGAATAAACTTTCAAAGAAACAAATCCTGTTTCGGAGATCCTGAATCCTATTTGTGTTTCCGGATTAAACGGGTTAGGATAATTTTGTAATAGAGAAAATTTATTTGGTACTTCATTTGAAATTGGATTTACTTCAGTTAGCTGGCTAAGGAGTCTCCCGTAAACCCCGACGTTACCGGCAAAACCCAATCCTGCAAACAGCTTATTATTTAACTGACATAGATCATATACCAAAGCGCCGCTGAAAAGCAAGCCATCGTTTCTTTGAGTCCAGTTTATTCCGGAATCATTGGATACATATACTCCAAAATTATATGTTCCGGCATAAATATTATTTCCCGAGATCTCCAACGCATAAACGTTTGTATTATTTAATAAATTTTGTGTCCAGTTTACGCCATTATTTGTAGATGTATATAAACCCCGGCTACTCCCGCTTCCTGCAACTATAAAATTTCCGTCAACCGCAATTGATCCGATAAAATCATTATTCAGGGAAGTTTGATTCCACACATCACCATAATTAGTTGATAAGAAGACTCCATCTCCCCCGGGGAATGTTCCGCTTCCGGCATAGACATTATTTCCGTATACTGCTATTGACCGGACAATTTGATTTAAAGCAGTCTGCGTCCATGTTGCACCTTTATCGGTAGATTTATACACTCCAAAATCAGGAGTCCAGGCGCCGGCATAGACATAGTTTCCGCTAACTGCCAATGAACGGATTTTCCGGTTATTCAATGTAGACTGTGTCCAGCTTGTGCCGTTATCAGTAGACCTGTATACTCCATTCCCGGAATAACTTCCGGCATAAATATTATCATTATCAGCTGCCAGTGATCTCACATCCTGATCATTCAAAGACGTCTGCGACCAAGTTGCGCCGTTGTTAGAGGAAAAATAAACACCGCCGGTCTGGGTTCCTGCAAAGATAGTATTCCCATTGCAGGCTAATGATAATACGGCAATATTTTCCATTCCGCTATTTGTTAACTCCCATTGAGCAGTTGACATTTGAACGCTCATAAAGAATAAAAACACTGTAAAGAATTTTGTTTTCATTTTTGTATTCCTTTAGTTTTGGATTAATTATTATTTATTCGATTATTTCACCATTCTTAATTTTGATCTTTCCCTTATTCTTTAATTTTTCAAATGATGCTCTGATCTTTTCGATCTTATATGAAGGTATTTCAGTATCTTTTTCAAGTTCTGCTATTGCATCTTCTATGGAATCATATTCAATCACTTCCTGGTCTTTATTTATTATGACAAAAGGAGCCTTGCTCGGTGTATCTTTTTTTCCAAATATCATTTCAATAAACCTGGTGAGTTTCATATTTTTTTCTCATTAATAATCTTTACAAAGCTATGCTAATTGATTTAAAGAGACAACAATGAATTAGTAAACGGCAGAAGATTTTAAGTGAACGGCTGGTTTTGGTAAGTGAATGGCAAAGCAG
>CAZLOL010000423.1:0-2506 GCA_964561045.1 uncultured Ignavibacteriaceae bacterium
CGTTTGTCGTTTGATATATGAAATTATGTTACGGATAAATCGAACTAACAAATCCTGCTGAATTATTATAAGCAATTAAAATATCAGTAAGGTCCGTAATATTATTACCCGTAACGTCCGATTCTGTATAGCCTGTAACAAAATTATTAGCATCATTGTATATCAGCAGGACGTCATTAAGATCTATTATTCCGTCCAGGTTTACATCTCCGTTGTAAATTGCGAATCTTACAGGGGAATCATCAACTTGTTTCATATTGCTTCCGTATGCTTTCAGACTTGAAGTCGTGAAATCATAATTGCTTACACCTCCTGAAACAAAACTTACAGGAGCGCTGCTCCATGTTTCAATACTGTTTCTGTGATAGAATCCCAGATAATAAGAGCCGGTCGGGATCTCAATAAACTGAAAGCCTGCAGTTAAGGTGGCTGAATCAAGTACTCCTCTTGCTGATGCAATCCAGTTAAACGGTGATACTGTTTCAAACAAGGCAATATCCACTGTGTCACTTTGATTTAAAGTATTGGATGCAGCATTATAAAATCCCTGCTGTATTGCAGTTACATTCAAAATCCCGGATTCAGGTACACCCCATTGAGCAATGTGAGCTACACCTGCACTCCCGGCAGTTGTAAAAAGACCTCCTACAATTACTTTGTTTCTGAAAGTATCAACTGCAAATGCTCCGTATGCATTCGAACCTCCGTAATACAGACCGCTGCTGAGCGGATACCAGTTTGTTCCATCCCATTTAGCAATACCATTGCAGGTAATTCCTCCGGCTGTTTCGTATAATCCTCCCGCGTATAATTCATTATTCAGTACCGTAAGTCCGAAAACATACTGATATATAGAGCCTGTAATGCCGCTTCCTAAAGGTGACCAGGCTGTTCCGTTCCACTTTGCAATGCTCTTTGCGCTGTTACCGCCTGCACTTAAGAATAATCCTCCGGCGATCAGATCTCCGTTATATTCAGTCAGTGAATAAACAATATTACTTATGCCGGATCCTAATGGCGACCATGTAGTTCCGTTCCATTTAGCTATATGATTTGCAGGTAACCCACCGGCAATTGTAAAAAAACCGGCTGCAATAAGGTCACTTCCATAATGCCCCAGTGCCATTACCTGTCCCTGTGAACCACCCATTCCGCCTCCCATTGCCTGCCAACCTCCTGATACACGCGTTGCAATATAATTCACCGGCAAGTCATCGGCATTTACAAAATAGCCTCCTGCAACAAGCTTGTTATTGTAAACTGTAAGTGCAGCTACAATACTGCCTAAGCCTCCGAGGTCATCATTCCAGTTTGTGCCATCCCATTGCGCTATGAAATTCAGTTCGATTCCACCTGCACTTGTGAATCTGCCGCCTGCAACAAGCTGACCATTAAAAACACACAGAGCATCTACTTCTGCATTTGTTCCGGATCCCAGAGCCGACCAGGAATATCCATTCCATTTTGCAATATAATTTGCAGGTACTCCTCCTGCACTCGTAAATTGTCCCCCTGCTATTAGTTCTCCGTTATATACAGTAAGAGCATGAACCCAGTGATCCATTCCGTATGATAATCCGGACCAGTTCTGTGAAAATATTTTTTGAGTCAATATCACTGAAAAAAACAATGTTATTGAAACAATCAATATTATTTTTGGTGTAAAGTTCTTCTTTATAGATTTCATTTATCTGCCTCTTTGCTTTCAATTTAAATTATTTTTTCATTTAGTATACAATATTTCTTTTTAACATGGTATGATTTATATCATGTTTTAAAAAAATATTTTATACCCGGAATATTTTGTTTCTTAAAAAGAATTTATTAATTTGTATTCGAAGGGAGTTTTTCCTGCAGATATTGCGCATAAAAAAGCCGGAAGAATTCTCTCCCGGCTTTTTTTATTTAATATTTATTAGTTTCTATTATCAATCATCATTATAAAAGAACCATTCAATATTTAATTCATTGTTTTTTCATTTATAATTTTCAATTTATAATTTATAATTTAAAATTAATCATCAGGGTTTTTTCACTGAAACAAAAGATGCTGAATTGTTAAAAGCAATGACAACATCTGTAAGATCAGTTAAGTAATTACCCGTAAGATCTGTAACTATATAACCCGTCTTAAATTCTGCGGCATCATTGCTTATCTTTATAACATCAGTAAGGTCTATTATTCCGTCCCGGTTTACATCTCCGCTGTAGGCAGCAAACTGAACTGGTGTATTGTCAACCTGTAACTCATTGTTGCCGTACACTTCATTCGTATTTGACCTGAAGTCCAATGATTTGTCACCCGGAATCGTAAAATCTACCGGATCCTTGCTCCAAATGTCAATGGAATTTCTGTGTTTAATACAGACATAATAGCTTCCCTGATTGGATGATGATAATTCAGCATTAAATGAAAGTATGTTATAAATCAAAACTGATTTTACAGAATCAGCAATACTGAATGGAAATACAGAATTTCTTAAGTAAACTGTAACCGTATCATTTG
>CAZLOL010000424.1:0-2472 GCA_964561045.1 uncultured Ignavibacteriaceae bacterium
TATCAGGTTTATCAGGTTTATCAGGTTTATCAGGTTTATCAGGTTTATCAGGTTTGTCAAGCTTATAATGTTTGTCAAGTTTATCTTCGGCATCTCATGGAAATCATTTCAATGCAAATATTCATTATAACAATTAATCTGTTTTTTTGAAAACTAATATTGTCTTATTATCCTGAATAAAATACAATCTGTTATTTTCTATCTTAAAACTTTCGGAATTATTCAAAGCAGTTAAAAATTCCGATTCATAGTTTCCGGGACACATCATCCTTGTAGACATTACCGGACCGAATTTAATTTTATCACCTTTTGATTCAAACTTCCCGCTAATACTGTTGCATCCGCCGCTGCCCGAAAATCTCATTTCTTTAATATTTATCTCAAGCCTCGGCATTCCTTTCATGTAATTCTTTTCGTCTGCGGGAGATTCATTTATGCTCTCAAGCACCCAGAGATCATTGAGACGGTAATCTGCATCTGTATCATCACCGGATGTTTTTTCCCTGAGCTCCATTGTCGGGTCATGAAAGACAAGTAATACTTTATCGGGATTTGCAAGCATTAGCCGGTTACCGATTATTTTGTAATTCACGGTACTTTCCAGCGCTGAAAGAAATTCCTTTTCAAGCTCGGAATTTTTACATGCCATTAATGTTGATGCAACCCTTCCAAACTTTAATCTGTCACCTTCAGCTGTGACATATCCCATAATTCTGTTGCATCCTCCGCTTCCGCTGAATCGGTTTTTCCCTATATCAAAAGAGATCTCCGGTGGTCCCTTCATATAGTTGCTTTCAAGAATATCTGTCTCGCCTGTTTGTTTGAGTATCCATGTCCGGTTTAATCTGTAGTCAGTAACGTATTTACCGCATCCTTCTAATTTTTTATAATTTTTATCTCCGGGATTATTTAACTCAACTATGACTTTGTATGTAAATGTATCGCCTGACATATCATCATAACATTCCTGTTCCGACATCGTGAAAGTAAATAAACCTTTGTCTGTCTTAGCAGAGTATCTTGTTACGTTTGCGTCCATTGCTTTCTCGCCTTTGACGGATCCTAAATTAATGGAATCCCCGTATAGTTCTTTGAAGCGCAGGAACTGATTTATTGACAGATCAAGATTCCAGAAAGGCTCATTACCCATTGCATAAAAATCCACGCCTTCTTTGAATTTTTTCATATTAAGATCCGTACTGTCTCTCTTCATTTTATTCGTATTTTCTGATTGCACTGCTTTCAGGCTTAAAGAAAGTGTTAATATAATTAGAATTGTAAATGTTGATTTTTTAATCATGAATATTGTGTATTATATTTATTATTTAGAAAAGTATATATTGCAATAGTTCACGGATGTTTATTTTTATACTACTCCTCACTGACAACAGTATTCAGTACCGGAGTTTTACTGAGAACATTGCATGAGTGATGATCCTTCAATCCGGCGTTTTCTTTTATGACATCATATAAGAATCCTCCGGTAAAACATTCCGCACAGATCGGCGCATCAAGATTCCAGTATTCTTCTGTTCCGATGAATGGGAGTTTCTGACAGATGATTTCAGCAGCTTCTGTGTGCGTGTCCATCATCCAATTATATGTCGGCGGTCTGAATCCCTCGAACTGGCTTCCGGTCTCGGGGCTGAATGGCACGATAATAGGAATGATCCCCCGGTCACAACACCAGTGAACACCTTCAATAAGTGTCTTCCTCGGTTCAAGTCCGGCTATCATCGCAGAGAATACTCTTCCCGGTCCGAAATATTTTACGGCTTCAATAAGTGACTGCTCCCATAATTCTCTTCCGATGTTCTGATCTTTACCGGGAACAATGGCTTTCCAGTATCCTTTGTCGAAAACTTCAAAGTTGAAAGATACAGAATGCAGTCCGAGATCATGCAGAAGCTTTACTTCTTCAATATTTTTTGTCGGAGAAACTGTCATCAATAGTTTAGTTCTCTCACGGTCATTTGAATATGGAAATCTGTTCGAAAGCTCTTCAAGGATCTGAATAGTTCCTCCAAGCCCCTGCTTATCTGCCGGAGTTCCACGTGTCAGAATTGATCTGGGATCAGTATGATATTTCTTTACAGTCCCGATCACATCAGCAACCTGTGATGCTGTCTTTCTTGCATTCGAAATATTCTCATCCGGATAAAAATCCTGCGCCGGAGTAAGATTACAGAACCTGCATTCCGTTCCCGTTCTGAAATAGTCACAGTAATAATTCCATGTGAAATTAAGATTGCAGATGCCATTATAAACGGCGACCTTTTCAAAAGGCATCATGTCATTTGTATAATTCTTCGCAAAAGGCGGCAGCGAAACAAATTCAGCTTTACAGATCTCATTGTTCGCTTTGTCCTCTACATAAAGCATGTTATCCGAAATCCTTAATCTGAAATTAGCTTCAGGATTTTCCCTTATCTGAACAATTACATCTTCCGGCATCTTAAGTTCAGCCGGCAG
>CAZLOL010000425.1:0-2457 GCA_964561045.1 uncultured Ignavibacteriaceae bacterium
GCATCCTCTTTGTCTCTGTATAATCCCCCGCAGCAAGTCTGTAAAAATAAACTCCACTGTTGTATTTGCTGCCGTCAAAGACCAAGGAATAACTTCCTGTTTTCAGTTCTTCGTTTACTAAAGTTTGTATTTCCCTTCCGAGTATATCAAAGACTGTGAGCTTGGTAAATGCCGAATTTCTGATGTCAAACTTTATGGTCGTAGCCGGATTAAACGGATTCGGATAATTCTGATATAATGAAAATTTATCCGGGACGTTAGTTGAAGTTGGCTGAATTCCCACCGGCTCGTCCGGAGGAATGAATCCGTATTGATTTGTTCTGTAGCGGTCGTGACAGTACTGAGGCCAGGGAAAATTTCCCTGATTGAATTGAATGCCGGGAAATGTCCAGATATTAAGTATTGTTTCATATCCGGTCTTAGTTGATAAAGAAACAAGTTCTAAATTACCATCATTATTAATATCTGAGAATGCAATAGAATTTACTAAACCTGCAGACCTAAGAGGTGACCAGGATAAGTTCGATGCATCTTTTTTGTACGCAAAAATATAGCCTCCGGAATCATCAGCTGACCATGTATTATTTATTACATTTAGTGAATTATCATAAGTCAGTTTCCCAATGAAGGCAGTTGCATAATGTTCACCGCCTCCATTCTGCGGCCACCCCTGTAATCTATTCAGAGAATTGTCAAAAGCTGACAAAGAAAATCCGGTTTGAGTCCCGGTCGCGAATTCCAATAATCCATCTTTATCCAAATCTCCAATAACCAACGTTCCATAATCATAGTATTCCCGGTAATATTTTTTTGTCAAAACTTCACCGTATTTGTTGATCTTAAGAAATTTGTGTCTTCCGAAAGCCATTCCGTCAATAACTTTTCCAGAGACGTTAAGTATAATTATATCTTTACTATTTGGATCCTGAAATACAGAAGGCGATGAACTCCACGAATAGTATCCGGAATCATGAAAAAGCGGCCATTGAAATCCAAACTGTGTTCCATTTTCTTTGAAAACAAATATGGCAGCTGAGTCTATATTATTGCCGACAGGTTTATAAGTGTTAAAAATCATTTCAGCTTTTCCGTCATTATCCAGATCACAGATAGCCGGGTTATATCTTGCAAAACCAGGAATCCTTTGAGGCCAATTATCTCTTACTGTTCCATTAAAATTATAAACACATACTTCACTTTTCCTGCTGACTATAATCTCAAGCTTTCCATCATTTTCTAAATCAAAAAGACTGACAAAACTGATTAAATCCAAACCCGTAGTAATATATTCAATTGGAAATCCCGGCATTCTGTTTCCATTTAAATCTATTGCATCAATTTTATTATTGAACCTTACCACTAATTCTAAATAACCATTTCCATCCAAATCTCCTGATGCAAAATCTAAAGGCACTTCGTCAAACCCCTTGGGAAAGTTTCTGTAATTATTTCCTTTTGAATCAAGTACATGCAGCATTGTAATTGGCTGCACAATAATTGACTTTGCAACTGAAAAAGTTACAATTTCAGATTGTCCGTCCTTTTCAAAATCAGTTATTAAAGGAATGCCTGCGCTTCCAAACAAGCTACGGGTGGAATCTATCACCCTCGGTTCAAAATAAGGAGTTGGATTCTGCGAATACACAATTGTTATTTGTATTCTGAAAACCAGTATGAAAGCGCATAACAAAACCTTTTTCATAAATAACAATATTTTAATATATTTTATTAATTTATTTAATAAACCGGTCCTAGGTTTACATTTTCATCTAGTGCTATACCATCCCAAAAAACATTTTTCTCTACGCTTTGTTGATCATTTGGTAAGTCCGGATACCATGCTTTTATTTTATAATTTCCAAGTGGTTGATTAAAACTCAAAAAAATCGCAAGTCCCTGAGAATTTGTTAACATTGATCTTAGTTCGGTACCCGAGGAATTGTAAACTTTAACCCGTGAATTTTGTTGCACACCATTACCATATTGCTGATGCACTGTAACAGATAGATTATTCAATTCAACAATCGGCAAAGAATTTATTGCATAAACTTTGAATAAAATTGCTGATACAATTATCAACAGGGCAGATATAACAATTGTTTTTTTCATTTTTATTCCTTTTTTAAAAGTAAGTTTTGAATTTTTAATTTGATAACCATTAAATAAGTTTAATGGTAGTTCTGAATTTAAGATTATAAACGGATAATTTTTATGGTGGTCTTATCATCACGATATCCTCCTTTTGTTTTATAAGAATTTAATAACTTGAACTTATTCCGCCGGATATTCATTAACAAATTTTCCATCTTCATCATATACTAGTATCCACCAAACCCCATTTCTTAATTCCCATACATAAGTATAATTAAATTGTTCACACTTACTTTCGTGAAATTCTTTAAACGATTTGTCTTCAGAATATCCTTCAGTATTGACTGGTGATAATATTGAAGTAAT
>CAZLOL010000426.1:0-2455 GCA_964561045.1 uncultured Ignavibacteriaceae bacterium
AATCTTCTATTGCGATTAACATAATGTTTTTATTTTAAGTGAGCCGGATATATAATCCGGCTCATATTATTACAAATCAAGATTATGTGTTTTGTTGTCTCAAGCAAGCATAAGCAGCTGTCAATCCGGCACTGAATGCCATTGAAGCCGTTACTCTTACTGCTGACAAATCATATTGTCCGAGTGAAGTCGCATCAATTGTCGCTTCTGTAAGCAGAGTTAAATTCATTCCTTCAACTTCCCCGATTATTGAGTTCTGCAAATTACCACAAAGCAGCATCGGTCTGTTATCCGACACACTTGAAGCAGGTGCATTCTCAACTACATAGTAAGGCAGTCCGAACATCATCGGCGGCATTCCGCCAAATGGAGCTTCCCAGATCGGCTTATTCTGATCATCAACCAACTTTCTTACTTCAGCAGTTACAGTCCTTGAAGCATACCAACCACCGCCTATAAGATAATTCTGATCAACTGCATACATCGTATCAATTAGCTTTGCATAAGTTAAAGTGTTTGTTGAAGCAAGATTTACTTCACCACCGAACGTATTCGCAGTTGCAAATACTCCTGTGAAAGGTGATCCCGAACCATTAAAGAATTGAGAATCCTCTCCGGTTGCTTTTGCCTGTGCTATTTTCTTAATCACATATTCTCCAACATTTATATTTGCATCTCTTAACATTTCATTTGAAATAACTACAATCGCTCCGCCCTTTGTCGGTGTAAGTGTTGAAGCCCCGAATGTCGGCTTGCTTGCAGTGATTGAAGCATTTTCCGAAACTCCCCATGTCCAGGTCGGTAATGTTCCTTCTTTCGGAATATATGTTACGTTTCCTGTCATTGGTAATACTGTCATGTGTTTTCTCGCTTGTCCGTAAGTCGGGACAAGTTCCATGATTCTTGCCTGAGTTACAGCCGGAACAAGATACCCACCTGCATCATCATTTGCAGAAACTACAATCGGGTCAGCAGCTTTGATCATTTCCCTGTCTCCTCTTTTCATTCCGACAAGTCTTTTAGAAATTGCATAAGCCGGATTGTTTACAAGCTCAGCTTCTTTCTTTGTTGAAAGATCAATATCAGATTTAGCTTTCAGCAAAGGTGAATCTTTGAAAAATGTTTCCATTGCCGACTTTATTTGTGTCTCAAGTTCTTTCTTTTCAGAAAGTCTTTCAAAGTCAGCTTTCTCGGATTCTGTCATTCTATCTACCGGGATTTTTTCTAATTCCGCAAAATCCTTTTTATCTTTTTCGTTCATTTTAAAAGTTGTTTTTAGTTTTTAAAAATTATCTTCTTATGCCGGTTAATTCGCTAAGTTCTCTAAGAACCATGTCCCGCATTTCAGTAGGTGAAATACGTTTCCGCTTCTCTAAACTCTCCGCTGTTTTCCTGACTAAGATGTTTTTTAATTCAATTATTTCTTTCTGAATTTCTGTTGTATCATTATTCTTTAATTCCGATATAAGATTTTTTAAAGATTCTATTTCTGTTTTGAAGTCTGAAATAGATTTCTGAACATCCTCTTTGTATTCATAAATCTCAATTACAGATTTAACTTCTTCGGTTTTTAAATAGGATTTTATATTTTTCGCTAAATCCAAAGCATTTGGATTCATAGCCAAAGGAGCAGATGAATATTCAAGCAGTATCCATTTGTTAATTGTTCTTATCCCTGTTCCGGGATCAACTGAAATAGCATTCTCAATCGGATCACTCCAGCGCCCTTTCATTCTTGGAACATCATAGCCGATTGACCAGGTTTTAATTATATCCTCTAAATGAAGCGTATAAATATCATTTGCAAACGGAGTTTCCGAAAACTGTGTTTTGACTTTGACCCCTTCATCTGTTCTTTTAAGCCAAAGATTTTTTGCAATGGGTTTATCGTAATTATGATTATAAAAAACTGTTTTAGCTTTTTCGAAATCAGTTGAATCCATACCCTTTGGATTTACAATGTCTTTTCCTCTGTCAATGTCCGGAGTGCTTATATAATGCGTAATAGCTCTTTCGCTTTTTAACTTTTCCGCTTTTAAATCTTCAATCAAATAAAATTCCTGAGTTTCCATAAAATTTAATTTTGTTTTGCTATGTTTAAATTATGTTTTGAAAGATCAATTGCTATGTTCATATAATCTTCCGGCAATGCTTCCAAATCTTCATACTGCCTTACTTCATTCGGTGTCAGCCAGCCGTTTTTTATTCCTGATTCGTAATACTGAAGATCAGCTTCAAGCTCTCTCGGTGAAGTCTTATCATGTATTATACATAATGAATCACCGAACTCCATTGCTAAATCCTGAGTTAAGATCACATCAAAGTAATTCATTATCGGCTCTATAACTCCGGAAGTGAATTGCAAAGTAATTTCCTGAGCAGTTGCCCGGTTGATGCTTTCAGCCATTCCGAACATAAATTTATTAACCTGGAAGGCAGCGCAAATCTCTTCCAT
>CAZLOL010000427.1:0-2450 GCA_964561045.1 uncultured Ignavibacteriaceae bacterium
GTAATAAGTTTAAAATATATGAAATAAATATTCTATTACGGTTTCTGAAAAAATAAGGTTTTCTTCTCATGAAAGTTGAAAGTTAATTACAAAAAGAAGAAGCTCTTAACTTAATGGCATTGGGGGACGTGAGTGGGATTATATCAGGAAAGCTTATATTTTATTTTAATTCCATAACTAATTTGTTTTATTATTCTTGTATGATAAGAATATCTTACTGCTTTTATTCAAAAGACTTTGTCTAATAATTTGTTTGTTAGAAATTAAAAAGTTTTTAAGTATTTTAGCACATGAAAATTAAAAAATTCTATTGCTTCATCTTATTCTCTTTTCATCTTTTTTATTCAGACTCATCAGCTTATGACTACTGGAGCGTGATATCTGCTCCTGTCAAAACTAATTATTACCACTGCTTTTTTACAGATCAGAATACAGGGTGGTTTTCAGGCGACTCGGGTATCATTATCAAAACAACAAACGGAGGGATCAGTTTTGATGTTTATAATACCGGTATTACAAATAAATCAGAGTCTGTTTTCTTTGTAAACAATAACACCGGATGGGCAACAGCTCTTGAAGTAAAACCGGATTCATCAGAATTTCCGGGAACTATCATACTTAAAACGACAAACGGCGGGATGAACTGGACTCATACTATGTATCCTGATGCAAATGTATTTTTGCCTGTGATAACTTTCACTGATCCTGAAAACGGTTTTATGGGTGGCTTCGGCAGTACGATCGTTTATACATCTAATGCAGGCGTCAGTTGGGAAAAGTCCTTTACTGATTCTATCGGATTTCTTTATCCTGTTCTATCAATTAAATTTCTTGATCAGTTTACCGGATATGCTTGCGGCGGTATCTACGATTTTGCAGGTGTCGTTTGGAAAACCTCAGACCGGGGGAGAAACTGGGCAAAGCAAGTTGTCGGACTTGAACCATTCAGAGATATTTGTATATTAAATTCAAGCAAAGTTTTCTTATCCGGAGGAGATTTTAAATTCGGAGCAAGTATTTCAGAAACCACTAACAGCGGCAATAACTGGCAAACAGATTTTTTAGGATATTTCGGCGTAGCAGTTTCAATAGATTTCAGAACTCCTTATGAAGGCTGGATAAGTCTTGGGTTTGCAGGAAAATTCATTTATACTTTGGACACAGGAAGTACATGGACTGAAATTTATACCCCGGATACAAATAAAATAAACGATATACAATTTACGGACTCACTTCACGGTTGGGCTGCAGGTGATAATGGAATGATTCTTAAATATAATATTATGACATCTGTGTTTAGTAATTCACAGAATATTGCAGTTCCAAAATCAATAGAACTTTTTCAGAATTATCCGAATCCTTTCAATCCGAAGACAATTATTCGATATTCCATAATTGAAAATCAGTTTACTAACTTAAAAATTTATGATGTGCTGGGTAATGAAATAGCATCTTTAGTAAATGAAGAACAAAAACCCGGAAGCTATGAAGTTGAATATGATGCAGGTAATCTGCCAAGCGGAATTTATTTTTATAAAATTCAGTCAGGGAATAAAATGATTACAAAAAAAATGATGGTTTTGAAATAATGTCATAACAAAGTTAATTCCCTTTTCATTTAAGTAAACACCTAATGGTACTGAAGAAATAAAGACCTTTCGGTCATTGAATTTCAATATTTCACCGATTTGTATAGTATTTTTAATAATTAAAAAATTATAATTATCTTTCACTACGATTAAACGTATTTTCTTCGTCATACAATAAGAACCTTTCGAAAGAACAGAGCAACCTCAGTGAATAACTTCCACTGATGATTTTATATCCGATAGCTTGAATCTGGTTGTTCCACTATAGTATGTCAGAGATCTCTCTTAAATATCCCCTATCAGTATGCCCCATAGTGTAATGCTTCAGCTGGAAAAGGAATTCAGCAATGACAGGAATAAATTTGTGTTTGATGGTTTCACCGTGGATATAGTTAGTAAAATATTAAGACGAGTTAAAAAAGTTCAATATATAAAAGAAAAATTTGTTGTAGCCCTTAAAACTTTTAGAAAGACATTTGCTGCATCAATGGCAGAAAAAAGATTATCAATTCAGAAAGTGGCTAATCTTCTTGGGCACGATAGCACTGCAAATAGTTAGAGATATTATGCTGACGTTATAACGGAAAGTTTACGGAAAAAAATAAATAGTCTGAGGAAGTCAAAAATAATTTAGGAAAAGTGCTAACAAACGTTATAACATTTTGCTAACACTTCGTATTTCGGAAAATAAAAAAGCCCGGAAGTATCATATATTTCCGGGCTTTAACTTCGAGCTGGAGACGTGAGTTGAACACGCGACCTGCTGATTACGAATCAGCTGCTCTACCAACTGAGCTACTCCAGCTTTTCAATGTTCAATGTTCAATGTTCAATGTTCAATGTTCAATGTTCAATGTTCAA
>CAZLOL010000428.1:0-2408 GCA_964561045.1 uncultured Ignavibacteriaceae bacterium
TATTTTCAATATTCATTCTTTGAGACTTTGAGCCTTTGAGGCAAAAAATACTGTGAAAATAAATTTACCGCAGCTTTCGCAGCAGCTCCTCCGTCTCCGATAGCCTCTTCTCATCATCTGTGCTACCGAGCGTGATCTCTATCATAAGCCTGTCCTTTTCGGGAAGGAGCGCATATCTGCCGGAACGGTCGGCTGAGATCTTCTGAGTTATGTTGTCAAAGAATGTGCTGTGAAATATTTTGTTGTCTTTATCTTCCGGGAAGTAAAGCGTAAGCGTGCTTTCTCTGATCGTGAGTTTTTCAAACCCTAGCTCCGATGCAAGGATCTTTATTCCTATGATCCTCAGCAGGCTGGATACGTCATCCAGATATTCACCGAACCGGTACTTAAGTTCGCTGCTGATCTGTTTAAATTCTTCCTCTGTCCTTAGCTCGTAAAGCCGTCTGTATATGTTGAGCCGTTCGGTGTCATTCTGAATGTAATCCTTTTTCGTCTCCGCTGAGTCTCCTTAATCAAATACTATCAAGCCAGCACAAATTCAAATGCGGGAATCAGTGGAATTAGCCATTTGACATTTATAATTTGTAATTTGAAATTGAATCCGCTTGGCGGGAAATGAGGCAAAAGAGGTTATTTTATTACAATTAACAAAAAGTTTTAAGTCAGCAAATGTCGTCATTTAATTAAGATCATTTTGCGTGTTTCACTGTAATCTGAAGTCGCAAGTTTGTAAAAATAAATTCCGCTAACCATACCTGAAGCATCCCATTTAAAGGAATAGGTTCCTTCTTTTAATTCTCCTTTGAATAAAATTTCTATCTCCTGACCAAGAGCATTGAAAACACTCAGGGTTGCATTTTCTTTTTTCATAATCCTGAAATCAATTGAAGTCACCGGATTAAACGGGTTCGGATAATTCTGGTTTAATGCAAATTTGTCCGGGATCTGATTGTTTATGGAAATTATACCTGACGGATTATTCTGCATTACACTCTGTATAAATGAAATTCCTATTGGAGCGGCATTGATATCTTTGTTTGTCATTATTGCAATTGAAATACTATCGGCAGGATTGTAAATCATTACAGACGAATATCCCCATGAATTTCCACCATGTCCATAACAGCTTATTCCCAGAATATTATAACGCATTGTGCCGAGTCCGTAGCCGTTTGCCCCCGCGATACTTACCGGCCTGAAGGTCAGCATTTTTGTAAGAGAGTTACTTCCGATGATCCTGCCTTCAAAAAGCGCACCCGCATATCTTATAAGATTTTCGGGAGTGCATATTACTCCGCCCGCACCAATAGTTGAACTGTTAAAAGAGGTAACCGGTAAATAAAAAATATCCTCTACACCGTTCCCGATGTCAGACCAGTTATGTGCAATAGGGCTCTTTACCGTGTCATCAATTTCAAAGTATGATTCTGTAAGATTGAAAGGGATAAAAAATCTTTGCCTGAACTGTTCTGCAAGAGTAGTATGCATTATTTTTGAAATAATTAATCCCAGAATCATATAATTAGTATTAGAATAATGAAATGATGTTCCGGGAGAAAAGTAGGGCTGAAGAACATACCCGCCTTCGAGAACTTCTTGAATTGTCCAGAGTCTTTTTAAATCATTGAAAATTGCATTTATGAAAACCTGATTATCGGTAACGTTATAAATTCCGCTTGAATGATCCATCAGTTGCTTTAATGTAATGTTGCCGGGAATATTCTGATATTGAGGAAGCCACTTGCCTAATGAATCGCTGATATTTAAGCTGTCGGCTTCTTCAAGCTGAAGAATAATTGCAGCAATCCAATTCTTTGTAATGCTCCCCGAGCCAAAGACCATTTCAGCCGTCATTTTATCACTGTCTGACGAAGAGATACCTGCAGCTCCTTTCCATATGCCCTGTCCGGGAACATAAGCAGCCGCAGAAATTCCGACAAGCGAATAGTTTAATTTAAGCTGTTCAATTTTAGTCTGCAAAATCCTTGAATAAGTTGTGTCAAATCCTGTTGCGATGACATTGCCGCCGGATGATAATATTAAAACAGCGGCTAAAATAAATAATGATCTTTTCATTGGAAAATATATTTTTAAAATTGATGAATTGAATTTTACATACGTTGTGTATGTAAAAAAGTTTTTACGGGATAATAATTCAAGGGCATGCAGACTTTTAGAGCATAAACGACGCACATCCGTCCAAAACAATAATTGTTTGTTAAGTGAATATATTTGATATTCATTTTTTACAATTGAAAATCTATCTGTTTAATTACGAAACCCCTCCAAAACCTCCCCTTTTTCAAAGAGTGTCTCAAAGCCTTTCACCACAGAGGCACAGAGAACACAGAGATGCACAAAGATTATTTATTTTCAAAAATAAGAAACTATAAAGTTTAAAATTTCCA
>CAZLOL010000429.1:0-2396 GCA_964561045.1 uncultured Ignavibacteriaceae bacterium
TGCCTGGATCTCGGTGTGTTCCATTCTGAGCCTGTTGTTTTGGTTAATAGCGTTTCAAAACCGAAATGAAAAAAACCTCAACTTGATAGCGCTTTGTACAACTTTTTTTTCATTTAACCTGCTTTGTATAACAATACCCATTGCCGCTCAGAATATATCTTATAATATTTCCGCATTCTATAGTTACATGAGCAGTTTGTTTTTTATCATGTACACTTTACTAATGCCCTTGATTCTCGCTAAAATATTTAAACGCAGGATAACCAGGCTTTTGATAATATTTCTCATCATCTATTTTATTATCTCCTTAATGGCTCTTTTCCTCCCGGGTATGACATGGAATATCGCGCCGCTTTTTATCCTGATTGCTGTTTGCATATATTATATCATTTCTTCACGTAAAAAGCTGCAAGGACCTCCGCGGGCAATTGCAGCCGGACTAATGATTTCCTTATTTTGGGTGCTATTGTTTTTTCTTAGGTTGGCAAAATACCAATCATTTAATTTCCCCTATTCCCTCTTATTCATCAGCGGCATTTATTTGTCTTTTCCATTATCATTGATGGTATATGTAGCCATGCGATTCAGGGAAATAATACAGGAAGTACAGCAACATGCAAAACAGGTGGTGCAGTTATCGGAAGAAAAAAAGGAGCATGCATTGAACCAGCAAAAAATACTGCAGGATGAAGTGAAAAGGCAAACAGCTGAATTAAGAAGCACATTAGATAATTTAAAAGCCACACAATCCCAGTTAATTCAATCCGAAAAAATGGCTTCGCTCGGAGAACTAACTGCCGGCATTGCACATGAAATTCAAAATCCGCTGAACTTTGTCAATAATTTTTCTGAGGTCAATACAGAACTGATCTCGGAAATGAAAGAAGAGATTAAGAAAGGAAATTTAGAAGAAGTTAAAGTCATAGCAGCAGATATTGAAGCTAACGAGCAAAAAATAAATCATCACGGCAGGAGAGCTGATGCAATTGTAAAAGGCATGCTTCAGCACAGTCGCGCCAGTAGCGGAGTAAAAGAGCCAACTGATATAAATGCACTGGCAGATGAATACTTAAGATTAGCATATCACGGTTTAAGAGCAAAGGATAAATCATTTAATGCAACAATGAAAACTGACTTTGATGAAAGCATTGGAAATATTAATGTTGTACCACAGGATATTGGAAGAGTTATTTTGAATTTGATTACGAATTCGTTTTATGCAGTTGATGAAAAAAAGAAAAAGCATCCGCTAGGCTATGAACCCACTGTATTAGTAAGTACAAAAAAGATTGGTGACAAAGTTGATATCAGAGTAAAAGATAACGGCAATGGAATTCCTCAGAAAGTATTGGATAAAATCTTTCAGCCGTTCTTTACTACAAAGCCGACTGGTCAGGGAACGGGTCTTGGATTGAGTCTTAGTTATGATATAGTAAAAGCACACGGCGGTGAACTAAATGCTGAAACAAAGGAAGGTGAATGGACGGAGTTTAAAATTACATTGCCGGTTAAATCAGTTTGAATCAATGATTATAGTGTTAGTTTGTTTTGCCTGTACGTTTCTTTATTAAGAAAATTAATATGATTTAATAAAATATAATTTATATTTTTCATTATGACAGGAATTATTGAATTTATAGGACATATCTCGTATGTTATTTTTGCTTTCGGAACGGGATTCAGGAATATTGTTTATTTAAGGACTTCCCTTATCGTTGCAAGTGTGCTTCAGATATTTTATACAATTTATTCCCTGAATGATGTTTTCAAAACACCTATAGTATGGAGTGTTGCCATTATTGTGATCAATCTTTTCCAGGTAGCATATATCATTTACAATAAAAAGTTCATGAATCTGACTCATGACGAAAGAGAGATTTTCAAATTGATGGGAGGAAAAATGGATATAATAAATTTCAAAAAGTTTATGAAGATGTGCAACTGGATGGATTATCGAGAGGATACAAAGCTCATTACTGAAAAGGAACCCATCCAGAATTTATATTATCTGGCGGAAGGGGAAGTGGAAGTGAGAATGAATGAAAAGAATATTGCAGTGATAAGAAAAGGAAATTTTCTCGGAGAGATGAGTTTTCTGACCGGAGAGCTGCCATCTGCCAGTGTGGCTACTTTAACTCAGGCAAAGATCATAAGCTGGGATAAATCCAGGCTAAAAATCATGATGGACAGGAATGATGATTTCAGACATGAAGTCTATTCAATTTTCAGCAAAGATCTTATTGAAAAGATCATTAATCTGAATAAACAATCAATACTTAAATCTGTATTTAACTGATAAGATCTGTTATCAACAATACAGGGCAATTTTAATTTAATAATAAAATGAAAATTTTAGTAGTAGACGACGAAAGAGACATTCAAACATTGTTTGAACA
>CAZLOL010000430.1:0-2378 GCA_964561045.1 uncultured Ignavibacteriaceae bacterium
TCAATGTTCAATGTTCAATGTTCAATGTTCAATGTTTAATGTTCATTATTCAGTGTTCAGTGTTCAGTGTTCCGTGTTCAGTGTTCAGTGTTCATTGTTCATTGTTCAATAAATCCCGGGTTCTCCTTCATATTATCAAGCGTGGGGTTTGGGAATTAGTTGAA
This sequence comes from uncultured Ignavibacteriaceae bacterium, assembly GCA_964561045.1. Taxonomy (GTDB): domain Bacteria; phylum Bacteroidota; class Ignavibacteria; order Tepidaquicellales; family Tepidaquicellaceae; genus JAGPCH01. Next base: position 165 of record CAZLOL010000430.1, read on the forward strand.
ATAATAAAACTGATGAATTTAAAAAGGATATGAAATTATATTCTGATATTTGTTCTAAATAAAAATTAAGTGTTACTTTAATATTTAAATATAAAATTAAAAATTTACGGGGGATATATGAAAACAATATTTATATTTGCATTTCTGCTTATTTTTTCGGCTCAGATCAATTCTCAGCCAAATTTTATACAGCAGAACAGCGGGACCACAAATAATTTAAACAGAATTATTCAGGTTTATCAGGACGGACTAAAACTCTATATAGCAGGTGACAACGGGACAATACTCCGGTCTTCAAACTTAGGACAGGTATGGGAAATCGTCAACAGCAATACTAATTCAAATCTATACTCTATTGATATTCCGGGAAATGACACAGGTTTTGCAGTAGGATCCGGAGGTACAATTATCAGAACTACAGACGGAGGAAATACCTGGTCCAATATGATTTCTAATACTGCCAATACCTTAAAAGAGGTCAGAATAAAGCCGGGAAATTTCAGAGCAATTGCTGTAGGTGAAAACGGAACATTTATGAAATTACAGAATAATGTATGGTCAGTTTCGCAAATCGACACAACTGATTTAAATTCAATTGCTTATCAAACATCAAATACCAATAGATTGTATGTGGTTGGAAATAATGGCTTGGTACTTACTACGCCGAACGGTGGAACCAGCTGGATCAGATTAAGCAATAATAATATTAATAACTTAAATTACATATTTCTGGAACAGAACGTGATTGTGGGAAACAACGGTACTGCCCTTCAGATTGACGGGGCATCAACAATTACAATTAATTCAGGGACAGTTAATGATCTTTTCTTTGCCAGCGCTAATTACTTAGTCTGCGGGGCAAATGGAACAATTCTCAGAAACTGGCAGCCTATATATACCCTTTTCAATCAGAGATTTAATTCTATCATACCGACAGATAATGGTAGTGTCTTTATAACCGGAGAAAACGGTCTGATATTATTTGCTTATTCATCAACTGAAACTCCATACTCGAAGCTTTTAAATGCCAATAACATTAGTTCATGGTTCAGAAATAACGGATCATTTAACAGAGACCCTTCGACCGGCAATGCAGGTTTTGAATGGCCGAAAGGAAATTCCACTTCTGCCAGATATGCTTCGGGAATTTGGATGGGATGTAAATCGGGAATTGATACATTAACTGCAGTGGCAGAATATAGTTATGACTATCTACCCGGTTATGTTGATGATTTTGGAGATCCGCAGGGAGCAACTGACCCCGCATATAAAATTTATTCAATAACAAAAGGTGACTCTGTTTCTCCGGATTATCTAAACTGGCCGGTAAATCAGGGTGCTTATCTTAATTCAAACGGAAGACCGTTTTTTCTCGGAACACAAACCATGTTTTACTCTTATACTGACGCTTATCCGCATTCATCCGGAATATCAAGCCTTTTCTCACTTAAGGCTCAGATCTTACAGACCAACTGGTGTTACACAAACATTGGTTTGCAGGATGTGCAATTTTTAGAGTTCAGAATTATTAACAGAAGCAGTTTTGCTTGGACAAATACATATCTTGCTTTCTGGACTGATGACGATCTGGGAATATCAACTGACGATGCGATTGGTTGTGATACATTAAGAAACCTTGGGTATACTTATAACTTTACTAATAATGACGGTATATACGGAAATGCTCCGCCAGCAGTAGGGACAAAACTTTTAAGAAGTCCAATGATTTATACGGGAAATATTAATGATACTGTAAAATATTTTAATCCTCCGGGTTCACAGAATCTGAAAATAAAAGTCGGTTACAAATATACTGACATGAAAATTTTTAATACTTATAATAATGTTTCACCTCAGCCCTCCGACCCTTCCAGTAACATAGAAACTTACAGATTTCTATCGGGATACTGGAGAACCGGTGAATCATGGATAAACCCCGTAAACGGACAAATAACAAAAATTGCTTATTCAGGAGATCCGGTGACAGGAACCGGGTGGAATATGTCGAGCGGAGGAGACAGACGGTTTGCACAAAGCTTCGGACCTTTCAATATGAATCCGAATGATACTCAGTCAATAATAGTAGCACAGGTTATCGCAAGAGGATCGAGCAATCTGAACAGCATTACACAGTTAAGAGCATTGTCTGATCACGTTCAGGATATATATGATGAGAATTTTCAAAGTGTACTTTCAGTACAAAACATTTCAACG
>CAZLOL010000431.1:0-2378 GCA_964561045.1 uncultured Ignavibacteriaceae bacterium
GCGTGATCGGCTTCTCGAGGAATGCCATCGCGCCGAACTTCGTCGCTTCCACCGCGGTGTCGATCGTGCCGTGGCCCGACATCATGATGACGGGCATCGTCAGCAGGGCCGACGCGCCCCACTCCTTGAGCAGCGTGATGCCGTCGACATCGGGCATCCAGATGTCGAGCAGCACCAGGTCCGGACGCTCGCGCTGCCGGTAGGCGCGCGCCTGCGCGGCGTCCTCGGCGAGTTCGACGGTGTGCCCCTCGTCGGTCAGGATTTCGGACAGCAATGCCCGGATGCCGAGTTCGTCGTCGACGACAAGTACGTTCGCCATGAACGGTCTCAGGCAACGCCAGGCGGCCGGCCTGGGGTGAAGCGTGGGGCTTGGAGCGGAGTTCGCATGCGGGGGATCACGTTACCACCCCCGGCGCAGCCGCCGCGGCACTGGCTGCCGGTTGCTCGGCCGGAGGGAAGTTCGAAAATGATAGCGAAACTTGCGCACCGCGCGCGCTGTCGTGGTTCGGCGCTTCTGCGCCCGCGGCGGCGGTGCGCGCGCCGAGGTCGGCGACGCGCACGCGCGCGCCGTGCTCGTCGGCAATCTTCTTCACGACCGCAAGGCCGAGTCCGGTGCCCTTGCTCTTGGTCGTCACATAGGGCTCGAAGGCGCGCTTGAGGACCTTGTCGGCGAAGCCCGGCCCGTTGTCGGTCACGACGAGGCGCACCGCGCGCAGCGCGCCATGTTCGTCGCGCGGCGCTTCGGTGCGCACGCACACGCGGCCGTCGCCGCGCTCGGCGACCGCGTCGAGCGCGTTCTGAACCAGGTTGTGGACGACCTGGCGCAACTGCGTCGCGTCGCCCTCGATGGCGGGCAGGTCTGGCGCGCATTCGGCGTGCAGCCGGCCCGACTCCTGCTCCGCCGCGTAGAGCGCGAGCACCTCGCCGACCAGCGCGTTGAGGTCGAGCGGGTTCATGTGCGCCGCCGGCAATCGGGCGTAGTCGCGGAACTCGTTGACGAGCGTCTTCATCGACTGCACCTGATTCACGATCGTCTCGACCGAGCGCGTGAGCATCGCCTGATCGGCGCCTTCGAGCTTCGGACCGAGCCGGTGCGCGATGCGCTCGGCCGAGAGCTGGATCGGCGTCAGCGGGTTCTTGATCTCGTGCGCGAGGCGGCGCGCCACTTCGCTCCAGGCCTCGGCGCGCTGCGCCGAGACGACTTCGCTGATGTCGTCGAAGACCATCAGGCGCGCGTCCTGCGGCATGTCGGCGCCGCGCACGAGCAGCGTGAGCTTGTCGCGCTCGGGCGCGGTCTGCAGCTCGAAGGCGTCCTGCCACTGGTTGCGCTCGCCCGGCTCGCGGCTCGCCGCTTGCGCGTCGAAGCGCGACGCCACCTCGCGCGCGAAGTGCTCCAGCCCCGGCACCTCGTCCAGGCGGCGGCCGGCGTAGGCCGACAGCGGCAGGCGCAGGATGCGCGTCGCGCCCGGGTTGACGGTCTCGATGCGTTCGTGGCGGTCGAACACGATCACGCCGGCGGTCAGGTTGTCGAGGATCGTCTGCAGGTTGGCGCGCGCGCCCTCGACCTGCGCCACGCTGCGCTGCACCAGCGCGCGCGCCTCGGCGAGCTGGCGCGTCATCTCGGCGAACGAGCGCGTCAGGCCGCCGAGTTCATCGCGCGAGGCGAACACGGGCTTGGGTGTCAGGTCGCCCTGCGCCACCTGGCGCACGCCCTCGGCAAGCAGCAACAGCGGCTGCGCGAGCTGCTTGCCGAAGGCGCCGGCGAGCAGCAGCGCGCCGAACACGGCCAGGATCAGCGCCAGCGTGAGCGTGCCGATGTACATGCGGCGCAGACCGTCGCGCGCCAGCGCGCGCTGCTGGTACTCGCGATAGGCCTCCTGCACCGCGAGGGCATTGGCGGCCAAGCCGGGCGGCAGCGCCTGCGTGACGAGCAGGAAGCGGTCCTGCGTGTCGAGCGAGAAGCTGTTGTTCGGGATGCGCGCGAGCGCGCGCACGCGCGCCGGCGCGGCGCCGACCTGCGCCTCTTCGTCCAGCCCCAGGAGCTGGCTCGCCACCGGCGCCTCCCGCGCCTGGCGCAGCAGGGCCGGCGCGGGGCGCTCGGCCGCCAGCGTCGTGTTGCCCGCGGCGACGAGGATGTGGCCCTGCGCGCCGACAATCGCCAGCTCGCGCGCGCCGAGTTGCTCGCGCAGGCGCTCGAGCGCGAGCGGCTGGACCGCGCCGCGCTCGTCGGCCAGGCGCTCGGCGGCAAGCAGGGTCTTGGCCGTCATGTCCTTGACCTGCACGTCGATGGTGTCGCGGCCGAGCGCGAGCCCGGCGTCGAGCGCGCCCTCGACCTTGACGTCGAACCAGCTCTCGATGCTGCGCGAGACGAACTGGTA
>CAZLOL010000432.1:0-2345 GCA_964561045.1 uncultured Ignavibacteriaceae bacterium
ACTCCTCTATAAACTTCAGATGAAGAGGATCAGACTGGTAACTGGCTTCAGCTTCCTCATCCTTAAAATAAAGTAACCAGGAAACAGCATATCCTTTTTCAATCACCTCTCTGTTTGTTGCCGCCGGCTTACCAATATGAAAATCCTTTATCATTTTTACTTTTGATAACTTCAAAAGGCCCTCTACGAGTTTATTCCTGTCTGCTACACTGTCCGGGTTCTTTAGCCAGAAGAAAACATGATGGATAAATACATTTTTAACTTCTCTTTGTCCTTGCTCATTTTTAAAGGATGATAATCCTGCAATACCGGCAGTTGCCAGGCTGATTTTTTCAATAAAGTTTCGGCGATTATGTTTCATGGTATAAAAATTAATGATCTACTGTTTCCAGTTGCTCAACCGGAGGCATTTCATCATATGTCCTTCCGTTCAGCTCCCGGCCAGTTTTCTTTTTATTGGTACCGCCCCATTGTTTAAAAAAGAAGGCAACTCTGGCTTTTTCACACTGCTGTTGAATATCCAGTACCCAATCCACGTTCATGGGTCTTGGCTTCCTGCCGCTTTCTCCACCTACTATAACCCAATCAATCTTTTTTAAGTTCATTTTCGGCAGTGGGCCAATTAATGGTTCACAGGAAAGGAATTTAGTTCTTGCATTCGTTTTTCTTAAATCATCAATGCGGTGAGTTACCCTGTTATCTTCCACAGATACACCCATCCAGATATTATGTGTCCAGTTCAGTTCTTTATGATATTTCAGAAGAATATCTGACCGCTTTGTCAGCACCTGGAAAGTATGTTGCGGGTTTTCATTCATTGTTTTGAAAATCTTTTTTATAAAAGAAAGCGGAACCTCTTTATGGAACATATCGCTCATCGAATTCACAAAAACTATCTTTGGTGATTTCCAACTATAAGGGACCAGTAAAGCATCTTCATGAATTCTTAGCTTAAATCCATCCTTATACTTATCAATGCCCATTGCCTGTAAGCGACGTGACATGACTTCAGCATAGCAATGTTTACAGCCAGCTGAGATTTTGTTGCACCCTGTTGTAGGGTTCCAGGTCATTTCAGTCCATTCAATTGATGATTGTGCCATAGTTAAAAACCTAATTTGGGGTTGACAACAGAATTAGCAATTCTTAATGCAATTTCACTATTCGTAGCCATAAAAAAATGAAATAATGGTGCCCCGGAATTATTTCTTAGGATTTTAGGATTTGAAACATATTTAAAAATGTTACCCGCAATTCTACTAGCATATAACTCATGAAGCTTTCTTATGGGGTCATTTTCTTTAACTATATCTAAGTCCCCAAATAAAGTTGGCCTTTTAGAATAAAAATGATTCTTTATTTCATCACGATTCATTCCTAAAAACAACTCCAGCCTCTTTAACCAAGACTCATCTATCTCACCTTTTCTAACAAGAACTCGATTTGTACCACTTGTTGGATTAAGAATCCATAAATCGATAGGTAAACCTCTTAACACTTCCAAAGATGACCATTCGAGTTGCATCCCTTTTGGGTCAATAAATCCCAAAACTTTAAATTCCCTGCCTTGATCACTACGTAAAAATTTTGCGAGTGATACTAACTTTTCATTACAATCCTTTGCCTGAACATAGGCAAGCTTATCAGGAAACTGAGCTTTAATTTTCTTTTCAAGAGAAGAAGCTAAGCTTTTCTTCTTTTCGACAAAGTAGTAGATATTAAAAGTCCTAGGCTTGTCAATTTTTAATATTCTAATTGCTGCTCCTTCAATTATATGGCTATCATCATCATTCGAATTTTCAACCTCAATATCACCAGACCCAGCAAACCCGTCGAAATATAAAAGCTTTTGGTTAGGTTGATTTTTAAATACTGTCAAAAATTGCTTGGCATAAGTCTCAAGGATTTCGATTTTAAGTTCAGTCCAACTACCTCCAAATTGATTTTTATCCATTTAGTAATAAGTTTCAGGTTTTCTAAAGTTATGTTTTTTCAGAACAAGCTCCCCTGCCCGCCCGGCACTCTGAATTTACTCCTGTCCAAACTCCACTCTTCAGCATTCATACCATACAATTTGCCATATTTTTTATACTGCTGGGCCACCAGTTCTGCAATATTCCCTTCACCCCGCATCCGCACACCCCAGCGGGTATCATTCACTTTGCCATCATGGCTTTGCTCTATTAAATGCCAGACCTTATCGGCCCTGTCCGGGAAATTTTTATACAGCCAGTCGTGGAATAAGAATTTGATCGCACCATTCAACCGGATGAAAGTATAAGCAGTGAAGGTGGCCCCGTTATCTTTGGCTTCTTTCATAATGCGCTGCATCTCATGTTCATTTA
>CAZLOL010000433.1:0-2345 GCA_964561045.1 uncultured Ignavibacteriaceae bacterium
GAATGATACTGTTATTGTTTTTTGTGTTTGCTTTTTCTATTTCCTCATTGCTCATCGGGCTGTCGCTTGCGCCAAAATCCACGGTTCCTTCTGTGATCTGTTTTACTCCTCCTCCGCTTCCTATTGACTGATAGTTTATCTTTGCATCTTTATTGATCTTTGCATATTCATTGAACCATTTTGAATAAATAGGATATGGAAATGTGGCTCCTGCACCGTTTATCTGTCCTCCTGAACCTGGTTTGTTTACTGTTACATCTTTCTTTTCACCGCAGGAAATTAATGTAATGGATAGTATTATTATCGTTATTAGTCTTAGCATTATTGTTTGATTTTTAGTTAATCAAAAATACCCATTTTAATTTTTAGGCAATGTTAAGAAATTGTAAAGTATGGTGTATAGATTCATAAGATTCGTAAGATTCATAGGATTCGTAAAATCATAAGATTCGTAAGAATTATATGATTCGTAAGATAAAGAGTAATGTATTGATTGAACAATATTCGGCTATTTCAAAAAATTTACTTTTCCGGTTTTAACATCATAAATTGCCCCTATTATTCTAACTTTATCTTCCTTTACTAAATCAGTTATGATCTCACTTTCCTTCAGTATCTTTTTCATTGTAAGCTCTACATTCTTTAAAGTTACTTCATTTACAAATTCTTTGTCTTTGGAAGTTCTGTCTTTCGTAAATCCTTTTACAGAGTCAACTGCCGGCTTGATTTCATCCATGACATACGTGATGTTTCCAAGCTTTACATTGTCGCAGGCGCTCTTTACTGCTCCGCAGTCAGTATGACCTGATACAATGATTACTTTAGCCCCGGTGACCGCGCAGGCATATTCAATTCCTCCGATCACTCCTTCATCAGCATAATTTCCCGCTACTCTGGTTCCGAATATATCTCCTATTCCCTTGTCAAAAATAACTTCCACAGGCGCTCTGCTGTCAATACAACTTAAAACAATTGCTTTTGGAAATTGCCCCTGACTTCCGGTCTGCTCTACCTGCTTATGAAAGTCATTCTGAATTGTCGTTCCTTTTAGAAATCTTTCATTACCGTCCTTGAACTGCTGTATGATCTCATCTATAGTAAGATTTGTCTGCATTTCCTTTGTTAATGCACTTTCATTTTTTTTAACTTCTGAACTGACAGGCTCCTGTACTTTCTGCTGCTCCTTTGAACAACCTGATTGAATTAAAATAAGGCAGAGAAGTACATAAATTAATTTTGATCTTTTAATCATTGTATAGTTTTGTTTAGTAAATGAGTTAATTTTATAATTGTCTTTAAAATATTTTTTTCACTTAATTTTAATAATAATATTTCATTTCCTCATTATCATCAGCTGTCTGATAGAAGCCAGATGAGAAATCATTACAATAGGTACAATGCAGCAAGGCAGCCATATATACGGAAAATAAAGTACTGCCACATTCGGCTGGTCAAATGAAAGCATCTGGAATTTAAATGGAGCAGAAAGCACTGCATTGATCAGTATATTTAACAAAAGACCTGCACATACAATATTCCAAAGAAAAATAATTTTATTGCTGAGAATTTTCTTTGTAAATCCGAAATATGCAACGAAAGGCGCAGTGATGCCGGCAATTATATCAAAGTTACTGCCTTCAAATGTCATCAGCTCAGGAATGTATCCGTATTGAAAAAGCAGGTATAATATAACTTCCACAGGAATCCTTACTGTCTGAAGATATGTCAGAGTTTTTATGTCCAGCTCATCAATGAAATTCCTGCCTCTTTCAGATGTGAATAAATATATAATTGTAATGAAAGGCAGAGCTGTTGCAAATGCGAATCTCGGAAGGTTCGAATCAGTGACGGTGTAATATTTTGAATAAGAAATCAAACCCTGTATCAGGAGCCAGACTGATAGTAGAACCAGTACTGTTACTGATTTTCCTGATGCATAATAAAAAAATAATACTGTTGTAAATGCAGTAATTATAAACAATATGTTTATGTATGACGGTAATTGTTCTAACATAAATTATTTTCAGATTAATGATTAAGAAATTTCTGAAAAATGTCATGTATTTTGCAGGACAGACATTCCCGCCTTACTTTAATTTATAAAAATTTTTATGTGATCATTCTTCCTTCTTTTACCTTTATCTCCGAACCTTCAGCAAGGATTACAGAGACAGGCTCTTCTTTGCTTAAAAATGAAAATTCACTTCCGTATAGTTTTCCAAAATCAGCGTTGATCTCGAAATCTAATACAGCGTATTTATTCCATCTTGGATGTTCAACCCCGTATTCAGAAGTCTTATTCTCGGCAAGTCTTGTATAGCCCCAGTAATGTTCCGTGATGAATT
>CAZLOL010000434.1:0-2326 GCA_964561045.1 uncultured Ignavibacteriaceae bacterium
AAATTACTGCCGTTGAATTCTATCTCATAACTTCCCGTTTCTTTGGTCTCGTTTACTAAAGTCAAAACTTCTTTGCCGAGCACATCATAAATTTTCAATGTAACCAATCCGCTTTTCGGAATAGAATATTTTATGGTTGTTACCGGATTAAAAGGGTTAGGATAGTTTTGCTCAAGCTTGTATTCACTTGGAATACTCAGCCCCGAATTTAATTTTATCTCATTCCTTATATCTAATGTACTTAGAGCCATATCTTCCATTCTTCTCATTTCCTTTTCTTCCTTACTCATATTTCTTAATTCAAATATATTCCTCTTTGCTCTGTCTTCCTTTTGTAAATCTATCTGACGGGATCGGATTAATTTTTCGCTTACAATTTCTCCGCTTTTACTTTCCCTGCTTATCAATTCTTTCCTTTTTTCATTTGAAGTTTTCTCAAATGACTTTTTCATCTTGCTCATCAAAGGATCTTCACTTACCAGTTCATCAATTCTCTGAAGCTCTTTCAATTCATGAAGCTCCTCAATTCCTAATTCGTAATTCTCAATTTCTAATTGACCCCCGCCGTTTCCTGAGTTAATAAGCTCTTCAATCTCTGCATAATTCCAGGAAGCAGAAAGTCTGATATTCGGATCAGGATGATTAAATGCCAGAAACTCATAACCTCCGGCTGCAGCATTCAGATCTATAATGCTTTGAGCCATTAGTATAATGTCATAAGCATTATCTGAGAACTCTTCATTCTCTTTGTATTCATCTGATAATATTTTATCATTCAGATAATCTATAATATCCTGATAAAGCGGTTCTCTGTAGTTTTGACCTTCGTTTGTGTCAAGTGACTGATAGCACCTGTAAAACTCATACAGTATTTCAGGCAATTTTTCAAAGTCTGTATAATTGTCAATCAGAGACTTAAAATCTGTTATGGCCTGAACATCAAAATTATTATTATAATCAGTCAGAGCCTGTGCATATATAATATCTGCCTCAGATTGTTGTTCGCCTGTATAGTCATCTGTTAACTTTACTGAATCATAAATTCCGTTTCCATTATATGAAACATTCCACCCTGTCGGATTTATTTCTCCTGTGCAGCTGTAATTGTTTGTATTGATCACCGGTACCGGAACTGTATCTGCTGAACCGTATATCTTCAAATAAATTCTTGAAGTATTTGAACTATTCCAACAGTTATCTCTTGTTTTGTAAATACTGTGAGCAGAATCAAGCCAGCCGTAGATATGATATGAAGAAGAATTTTCCACTGTAAAGCTATTATTTCCGAAATCAGTATTTACATATCCCGATGAAGAAAGCTGTATGTTATCAATATCAGTTGTAGTTATGTAGTTATTTCCTCCGTTCCAGACTAAGTCTTCACCCGATACATAAGGTGCAAGATTAGGATAACAGTGACCTGCAAGATGCAATCCGACATCTCTTGAATTAATAGTATTTTTGTAAAGATTCGGACTGCTGTTTATCAGATGAATTCCCAACGGTACATCTTCAGAAGTGAAATTATTATCTCTGATCGTTCCGGATATTTTCATTCCTATTATATTCACGGAAGCGGAATTGTTAAAAATATTGTCGCTTATGATATAAGGTAAATAGTTTGAAGTATAATTAGCCAGTATCACAGAAGCGCAGCCGTTTGAAAACGTGTTATCAATGATATTCAAACTGTAATTGGTAGACTGATCTTCCTCGATATCTCCTCCTGCAGCTTGTATAGTGCTGCTGTTCTTTAAATATACTCCTACATAGATCAAAGGCACAGGTGAAGCTGATGGGAAATATACAGGCATATTAAATGTATTTCCCTTTAAAAGAATTTTATAGTTATTTTCTCCATAGATTCCTTTGTTTACACCCCAGCCAGGAATATTGAAAGTATTGTTTGTAATTATTCTATTCTTATAAGCCGAGTTTGAATTATTTGTAAATGTTAGTGCTGTGACAGCATTGCTGAATGTACAGTTAGTGATAGTATCAGCGTCTGAATTATTCAGAACGATCCCGTCCCATTTCAGAGTTGAATCCAAAGAAGTAAAGGTTGCGCCGTTTGCAATAAGTGATGCTGAGCTGTCGAATATAATTTTACATCCTACACCGAGCTTTAGTTTTGAATTTGGATTCATTATCAAGCCTGAATTGATTCCGGTGAAATGCATAGTGACGCCATCAGGAACTTCCATCACGGCGCTGTCAGCTAAAATAATTTTAGTACTGTCATTGTAAAATACATCCTGCACTGTTGCACATAAGAAGTGCGGGTTAACACTTTTTTTATATGTAATTAAAACTCCATTAATAGTTC
>CAZLOL010000435.1:0-2324 GCA_964561045.1 uncultured Ignavibacteriaceae bacterium
CTCGATCATCAAGTGGAGCGCCAACCACAGAATGAGCGCTTCGACCGGTTGATCAAACAAGTCTCTGCACTCCAGCGTTCCATGGATTTCGCCCCGAAGGATAAGGCCGGGAGTCGCAACCTCAGACTGAAACAGAAGCCCCTGTCCGACCGTTCCCAACCGGCGTGACCGACCGGTTCCGGTTCGCAGCTCGCGGAACCCGAGCCCACGCTCTCGCAGTCGGCAACGGGTGGCCGGGTCCGAATCAGGGATGTTCTTCTCCGCGCGGGCATCGCTGAAGCGCAGAGTGCAGCGCGACCATGCCGTACCGAAAATACGCTCCGGTAGGTCGGGCTTGGCCTGGGGACCATTGGCTAGGCGGCTGCCAGGACGCTGAACACCGGCTATCGTCTCTTTAGAAACCGGTAGATTCAGCCACTCGCAGAGGCGGATGGCCGCATACCGAGCCCGGCCCTTGATGGTCGATCCGGGAATAAAGGGCAAGCCGTGTTGATCCCGTAGCATCGCCCGGTGAAGTCCAGCGACACCCTGACCTGTCCCAATGTGGAGCGGCCCCTGTGTTTCGATGGCGTAGTTTGCAGAAATGGAATGTCGCGTCATGGTGCCTCGGGGATTTCACCCAGGTGATCGTAGAGTTCGATTGCATCCGGGAGGGGAGCAAAGCGACGCCTGTTCGGATAGAGGTCGAATGGCAGCTCCTCTATCTTGTCTGGGTCTGCCTGGGTAACGAACGGGCTCAGTGTGGTCGCTTCTTCCAGCCCAGGAGGCCGCAGCAGCTCGCGCAGCGCTGCGGGCTGTCCCCGCTTGGAATCGGAACGACCAACTACAAGTTGCGTCATGGTGTAGGCCTCGCGAATAGAGCCCGAAGCAGCCTCGGCCAGTGCATGCAGCCGGCTTAGTGGAACCGCGCAGTCCTGCACTTTCCGTGTCCTTTTCACCAGCGTCATGAAGTCGTCTAGCCGATAGGGCCGACAGGTGACGGCCTGCTCCCGATCGATCTCAAACTGCTCGGCGGCAAGCTCCTGAAAATCAATGTAGCCTTCGGCAGGAGGCCGAAGCACCGGAAGCGGCTTGATGCGCTGGCGCTCCCCATCAAAGTAAGCGCGCCTCTTGGCCGACTTGAGCAGTGCCGAAGCCACATGCTGAAGGATGGCGATGGGAGTGGTGGGGGGGGCAAAGACGAGCCCTGCTGAGAGGCGAAATTGGCCCTTCGTTTTGCGGAAGAATTCCGTCAAAACTGTATGGGTGAAAGGGATGGCGCAGTCAGAGGGCAGCGCAACGATCAGATCATCCCCCCCCAGCATCAGCACATCGGCGCGGAAGGTCTCCATCTTTCCGCTGGGCGCACAGTGGTCGACAATCGCCTGGGCCACCGCCTTGTGGAGCGCATCATCGATCCGTTTCGAGATGTCGCCATACTCCTTATCTGTGTTGGCGGAAGCCAGCGCGCTCCCCATGCCATTGCCATCGCAGTACAGATAAGCCAGGTACTGTTTAGAGCTGCAGTTTTGTTCGGCCAACACCTGAAACTCGCCACCCGGTAATAGTCGCTGGAACGCCTCGTCGCTATCAAGATGCTGGTGTCTGCCCAGGTGCGGGCGAAGGCGTGGCCAGATCGTCTGTTGGCACAGCTTTTTGCCCGACCGCATCTCGTCCATCCGATCCCAGCAAACTTCACAGATCGGTTTGAGCTCACGGTCTTGCATGTCCTTCATTTCCTGGGCGGGGCCGACGCCACAGGACGAGCACAGTGCAACAAACGGCGGCAACTGCGGTGGTTCCGGCACAGGTTCGAGACGTCTTCGTTTGATCCCGTTCTCCAGATCAAGCCGCGCCGTAGGCCAATCGGCGTCATCGGGTGTTACGGCCCACAAGAGCGTAACCTGTCCTTCTGTCCTCCACCGAAGCTCGCGTTCCAGATCCTTCCCGATCGATTCGGCATCGGTCTTGGAAAGGCCACGGATGAGACAGTGACCCCCGCCCACAAAGACTATCTCTGTGCCCTTCGTAGACGAAGCACGCTCACGCATTTGTACACGGTTGAAGTGATCGAGCATTGCGCTGCCGCCGCGAACGATCTTGAGCTTCGGTGAGGCAAAGACAAACCGCTGAATTCCGTCGATTTCCATTTGCAAATAGTGAGATTTCACGTTGCTGCCCCTCTCTCGCGCCAGAGATGAAGACTCGTCCACCACGTGCGCTGCTTCACCGATCTGGCCATCCGGGTATCTCTGGCCGTGACTGGAACTCTGTCGCCATCGCTTCGGGCTTGTCTTGTTCCCATGCGGTTCTCTCCACCTTTGGCCATTTTGGATCTTCTTAAC
>CAZLOL010000436.1:0-2323 GCA_964561045.1 uncultured Ignavibacteriaceae bacterium
ACATTGAACATTGTACATTGTACATTGAACATTGCTCTAATCATACTTCACCAATGCAGAATTTACGTCATGAAAAAATATTTCCGAATTCAGATCTTTATTAACAAGACCTTCTTTTAATTTATTTTCAAAATCAGGAAGCGCTCTGCAAAAGAGCAGCATAATATTTTTTTGATTCAGTTCACTTATAATATCAACAAGATCATTACGGAAAGTAATGTCTATATAGTTGACCGGAGTTGCGTCTATTATTATAATTTTTAATTCTTTTCTTTCAGAAATCCTTTTAAACAGTTTTTCCCTGAAATAATCAGAATTAAAAAAGAACATTGAGGAATTGAATCTGTAAAATAAAATATCTTTCCTAAATAATGTCTGATTATCAGATGTTTGATAGTTAAGCAAGCCTGTCTCCGGGTCGAAAATGACTTCCTGCTCATGTGGTCTTGAAGATTTTTTTATCAGCTGAATAAATGAAAGAACTAATGCTATTAAAATTCCATTTAATACACCGATAGTTATTACGCCAATTGTACATATTAAAGAAACCCTGAATTCATTTTTACTGTATTTCCTGATATCAATCAGATCTTTGCTGCTGAACATCGAAGAAGCGGCATCAATAATTATAGCAGCAAAAACTGCAGAAGGGATCAGGGAAAATTCGTCTGAAAAGAACAGCATAACCAGTATCATTGCAAGAGCAGCGAATATCATCGAGTATTTTGTCTTTGCACCGGATGTAATATTGACAGAGCTTTTTGAGCTTGACCCGCCTACGGGAAAGCCTCTGAATATGCCGCAAACAAGATCCGCTAATCCCATAGCAAAAAATTCCCTGTCAGGATTAAATAAATTCCTGTCTTTTGAAAATGATTTTCCAAGAAGGATGGCGTTTGTATAGGATATAAGAACTATTGCAGAAGCATTTGCCAGAATATCTTTATAATTATCTTTTAAAATCCCTAAGTCAGGTAATACAGGAAAAGGAAAGCCACTGGTGATCTCGGGAGTAAATATTATCCCGAACTGTTTCAAATCAAAAATAGCGGCCGCCAGTACTGAAATGATTATTAACGCTAATGCAGCAGGAAGTCTCCTGGAAATTTTTTTTAGTATCCCAATCAGAAGAAGTGAAATCACTCCTGTCAGTAGTGTCGGCAAATGAAATGACCCGAAATTTTTTATGAATTCAAACAGGCCTGCTATGGAATTGCTGTTAGTTATTTTGACTCCTGTCAGTTTTGTAAGCTGGCCAATTACAAGCACAATAGCCACGCCGTTTATAAAGCCAATAAGAATTGGCTTTGAGAGGAAATTTGAAATAGAACCTAACCTGAGTAACCCCCCAATAAAAAACAGAATACCGGCGGCGACAGATATAAAAAATATCAGCTGGACATTTGTACCATTACTTATGCTTACAGTCGTTATGATTGAAGAAGTTAACAGACCGATGATCACCGAATCCGGTCCGATGATTATTTCATTTGATGTACCAATAAGGAAATAACACAGCAGCGCGAATATTGCAGTAAAAATTCCTGATTCAGGTGGAAGACCTATCAATTCCGCATAGGCAACTCCTGTAGGCAATGACAATGCTGCGACTGCAAGTCCACCCTTTATATCATATTTTATAAACTCTGATTTGTAATTCATTATAATTTTATCTACTTACACCTTATTTAATCCTGATTAACAATATTTTAATATCATAATTCTACAGTGATATTAAAACAAACAAATCGGGTATGAAGCAGAATTACAATATTATTTTTTAGTACATTTTTTCACATTCAAACTGTGGATTTTTTAGAATTTTTTATATTGAAAAAATGAATACTTAATTACAATAGAATTAATTAATTTTAATCATGGTATAGAAATTGCAAATGCTCAATTAACAGATTGTTAAAAAATTTTATTAACCAAACATTTAAAAAAACATGAAAACAAAATCTTTGATTATTGCTTTACTGTGTCTGATTTATTTAGACGGATCCGCACAAACAAAAGACGAAAGCACTTTTGAGGTTTATGGATTCGCAATGGCAGAAGCAGGTTACAATTTCAAAACCATCAATCCGGACTGGTATGATGCTCTGAGGGTTACAAAGCTTCCATCATTCCATAATGAATTTGCTCCTGATGGTAAAGTATTTTATAGTGTAAGACAATCACGTCTTGGTGTGAAAAGTTCAACTCCTACCAGCCTTGGCACACTGAAAACTCAGTTTGAATTTGATATGTTCGGTGTAGGAAATTATGCAGGTCAGACAACTATCAGGTTACGGCAGGCATGGGGTTCCATAGGAAAATT
>CAZLOL010000437.1:0-2319 GCA_964561045.1 uncultured Ignavibacteriaceae bacterium
CTCTCAACTCTCTCAACTCTCTCAACTCTCTCAACTCTCTCAACTCTCTCAACTCACTCAACTAAACTCAGTCCTGCTTCTTAAGGATATTGTAGCTATAGACCGTGATAAGCAACATGACGATTCCGCCTGTAATAAAGGGTGATTGATATCCAAGATACTGATAGACAAAACCTCCCCATGTCGGACCGAGGAATCTTGCAAACGCACCGAGGGACTGATTGATACCGAGGATCGTACCTTGTTCGTTAGGTCCGGTATTCTGAGAAAGAAGGCTGATGCTGACTGTACTGCTCATGCCGTTGCCGGCTGAAAGTAAAAAGACAAAAAGCAGCAGAAATAAAATATTGGATATAAATCCCATGAATGCCAGACCGATGAAAGCAAGGAAACATCCAAGTATTAATGTCTTGTCTTCACCGATCCTTGCTTTGACTATTCTAAGCAAAACGAGCTGAACAAATGCGCCTGCAATTCCCATGAAAGAAAACAGATAACCGATCTCTGCCTGAGATAAATTCAGTCCTTCTTTCCTTTCGGCGAACATCTGTAAAGTACCGAATATATTTGAAAAAGCTAAAACATTAACGAAGAAAATGATAATGAATTTTCCTGTCTTTTCATTCTTAAGAACATCTCTAATCAGTTTGAGGTCAAGTGGATTTCTTATTTTCCTGTTATTTCTGTTGGCCAACTGAATCTCAACCGGCAAGGTTTCCTTAAATACGAAAATGCATAATAATGTTGCTGTCAAAGAAAGGCATGCCGAAACGTATATTGGAAATCCGTATCCGAATTTATCCGAAAGAATTCCTCCGAGTGCAGGACCGAATACAAAGCCGAGTCCGAATGCCGCGCTGATCAGACCTATTCCTTTTGTTCTTTCTTCAGGAGCTGTGATATCAGAAATTACAGCCTGCGCTGCTGAAAGGTTAGCTGCAAAAATTCCCGCAAAAGCTCTGGAAATTATCAGAAGCAGCGCCGAAAGTATGACTCCCGAAAAAACAAGAGCCAGCATCATGTAAGCTAAAAAGCTTCCTATAAGGCTCATCACCAGCACCGGCTTTCGTCCATACCTGTCCGAAAGCGACCCCCACACGGAGCTGAACAGG
The DNA here is from genome assembly GCA_964561045.1 of uncultured Ignavibacteriaceae bacterium. Taxonomy (GTDB): domain Bacteria; phylum Bacteroidota; class Ignavibacteria; order Tepidaquicellales; family Tepidaquicellaceae; genus JAGPCH01. The sequence continues at coordinate 1,113 of CAZLOL010000437.1, forward strand.
AATTGCATTAGTGAATATATCCCAACGGTCAGACCTATCATTGATTCGCTGATGTGAAGTTCATACAAGGAAAATGAAGGAAGCAGAGGAATGAATATCCCGAATCCGAGCAGATCAATAAAGATCGTCAGAAAAATTATTGCAAGGGTGGATTTGTTTTTCAAAATAGAAAATTTTAAGCTTCAAAGACAGGTACCGGACAAAAGGAAACTATGAAAATAAAATAAGTGAACCAGCCGATAAGCATTCTTTTGGAATCCAGAGGTTCTTCTCCTTCATAATATGTCTGAGGATGTTTGATCCTGATCACAAAGAAAATAAGAACAGCCCAGATGAGCCAGTTGATAGAACCTATATTGCTGTTAATACCTATCATTGGAAGGAGGCCGAGAAGTCCGAATATTACAAGCAAAGCAAAAATAAAATATGCCACATATTTATGTTTATCACCGAACATTGCGTAGGAAATATGTCCGCCGTCAAGCTGTCCGACAGGAAGCATGTTAAGAGAAGTTATAAGCAGCCCGAACCAACCCACGCACAGAAAAGGGTAATGATAAACTTCATTCATCGGCGGCATAAATACATCCGGTGATGAAGCAAAGATCTTTTCAAATGCGAGGAAAACAATATTATATCCGAAAGTAAAACCGCTGAGAGGAATTCCGGTTGAACGGTATTCAGGATGCAGATCATACAAAAAATTTATGGAAGGCAAATTTATGAAACCTATTATCAGAATAATTACTGATGTTATCCATCCTGCAATGGGACCCGCGGCGCCGATATCCAGTAATGCTTTTCTACTGTAATATCTTGCCTTCATTCTTATCACTGCCCCCATTGTACCGAACGGATTCAGAAAAATAAAAGGAAAAGGAATATAATAAGGCAAAGTAACCGGAACCTTGTGATATCTTGCTGCGAAATAATGTCCGAACTCGTGAGTGGAAATAACAAGCATGATAAGAACCGAATATGTAAGACCTAAGGAAAAATTATCCAGCTGATAGGGATCTTTATTTGCCCAGAATACGCCTGCGATTGTAGTTGTGAAAAAGGTGAATAAAAACAGAAAGATATTAATCCATATCCCGAATTTATTTTCTTTTACCTCTGTCTCCTGTTCGATATAAGGAACATTCTCATATTCACCGGATTGTAGTTGTTCTGACTGACTCATTTAATACAAAATAATTTAATTTAA
>CAZLOL010000438.1:0-2293 GCA_964561045.1 uncultured Ignavibacteriaceae bacterium
CAATGAAATGATTTTTTCACAATGAAGTCAGTTTGATTTCATATATTTAAATCAAATTAAATCAAATTAAATCAAATTGAATCTAAATTGATATTTGAATTCGGATTCACGTGATTCTAATACAAGGACAATATTTGATTTAATGATTGCAAAAGAAAGCGATATTATTTAATTTATAAAAACTTAAAAATATAAATTGAAATTTGTTTTAATAACAGTTTTTCTTTTGCTGCTAAAAATAAATGTTTCAGCAAACGATCTTCCGATCAGATTTTATGTGGCTAATCATAAAGCCTCCTGCTCAGGATTAACTTTGCAAATGTGCTATCTTATGAAAAACTCTCCGAACGGCATATGGCAAAACTACTACAATGAAATTGAAGGATTTAAATATGAAGAAGGATATGATTATGAAATACTTGTCAATAAAAAAGTAATTGAAAATCCACCTGCAGACGGACCCTCGTTTATCTATAAGCTTGTGAATGTAGTAAAGAAAACTCCTACGATGGTCATTTCACAAAATCACAGGGAAATGCTTGATCAGAAAGAATATTACCTTAAGCGGATAAGGGTTGACAATAAGCTCGATAATATCTCAAACGGACAGAATGTATATATGACGTTTATTTTGAACGATAATATTGTTAGAGGCATGGACGGATGCAATTCATATTCAGGAAATGTAATTATTAACAAAGACAGTATTTCTTTCTCGAATATTGCATTGTCGGAAATGTACTGTCAGGAAGTAAAGGTTGATAAGATATTTAATCAGCTCATCAGTAAAGTAAACAGATACAGGATCTCAGGCAGTTTGTTAAAATTGTATAACGGAAAAAAAACACTGTTTGAATTTTCAAAAAAGTAATATAATAAAGTCTAAATTATATTTTATTTGATAATTTTTTAAAACTTTTATGAAAACAGAATTAGGAAGAATTGTAATTTTGGTGAATGACTATGACGAAGCATTTAAATTTTACGAAGAGAACCTCGGATGCAAAAAATTCTTTGACCTGACTGATCAGAGAAATCTGAGATATCTGCATGTCGGATTTAATTCTGAAAGCTCGGCAGGTATCTGGTTTTTACTGGCTGAGACAGACGAGCAGAAAAAAAGGGTCGGAAACCAGACAGCCGGTCAGCCTGCATTTGTACTGTACACGGATTCTTTCGAGGAAATACTCAATAAATTTTTGGAGAATGAAGTAAAAATATTAAGAGATCCTGAAGTTACTTCTGAATTTATGTCGCTGAATTTTCTTGATCTTTACGGAAACGAGATTGTTCTTGTGCAGTTGATAACGCAGCAGGATGTCGGTCAGGAGACGTAAGAAGCAAGACGAAAGACGGGAGACTCGAGATAAGATTTGTTCTGATGTTAAAATAATTACTTAATGTGCAATTAAATCATTTTTGAATTTAGTCAAAAAAATAAAATTTACATAAATGATAATAGGAGTTGCGGGACCATATTCTGCCGATACGCCGGAAAAGCGGAAATCTAATTTAGATGATATGAATGATGTTGCAGCAAAATTACTGGAAATGGGTCACACACCTTTGATAGGCATGAATGCTGCATTGCCTGTGATCGAAAGGTCGGATATTAAGGACAAGTATAAAGCCACTATGGAAATATCCCTGGCTGTGATAAGTTGCTGTGAAGGTCTGCTTCTGATCGGAGAAAGTCCGGGTGCGAATAAAGAAAGAGACCTGATACTTTCAAAAAATTTGCCTGTATATTTTAAAATTGAAGATGTTCCTAAACCGGAATAAATAATGACAGAAGAAAATTTTAACATGCACCGCTTTACTCATGCGATTTATCTCAATTCACATGCTGAAACTGTTTATGAGTTTGCAGCTACCCCATCGGGAATAACAAAATGGTTCATAGGTAAAGCAAAATATTTTTATAAGGACAATAATATTCGTCTCGGGAATGAATTTGCAGAGAAGGGAGATTCATTTCTCTGGACCTGGCTCAATAAAGACCTTGAATTAAAAGGGATAGTAACTGAGTCCGAAAAGGATAAGATCTTTCAGTTTACTTTCAGTCCTTTGTATATTGTTACGATCAGTTTACTTTCCGAAGGCATTAAAACAAAGCTGACACTTACACAGGAATATCAGGAATCGGCAGATAGGAATGATTTTAATTATATTAACTGCTGCGCATGCTGGGTTTTTTTTCTTACAAATCTTAAGTCTGTAATCGAAAACGGTATTGATCTGAGGGAAAAGGATATGAATGATGAAATGCTCGTCAATATTTGAATTTGGAATT
>CAZLOL010000439.1:0-2273 GCA_964561045.1 uncultured Ignavibacteriaceae bacterium
AAGCGCCAGCGAAAACTCAAACACATCCGAATACATAAGCTTACCCTTCACCGCAGGATCATTCTCCATTATACTTCTTGCTTCTTCCTCAGTGTCAACTTCCAGTATGGCTATCCCGCAGTCTTTTTCTGTCATAGGTTCGTTAACTGTCCGTCCGGCAAGAAACAGTATCTTTTTTTCCAGCAGGTCCTGCAGATATCTGAAATGAATTCCTATTATCTCATTCTCTTTTTCCGTCCAGGAGCTGTGATCGAAATACTGCGGATACAAATGCAGGAAGTAGCAGAAGTATTTTCTCTTTTTATTCATGATAATTTAATTTGTAATTCTGTCATAAATTGAGTGATAATTCTTACATCTTTTAAGTTAATAATTCTCTTTCTGGACTTAGCGTTATCAGTTACAGTATGATCAAACTTAAATCATTTTAATATTTCTTCTTCGTAAATTTCTTTATGAATAGGATTTACTATAACTCTCGCCCCGGCTCCGAATGTCAGATAGCTCCATATCCAGGTGATAAGTATAGAAACCTTGTTCTTAAATCCTACCTGATAGAACAGATGGACGAAAAGCCAGCCAAGCCAGCCCAATAGTCCCGTAAGCTTGAACTTCCTGAACCGTGCAACACCATCCTTTCTTCCAATAGTCGCCATTGAACCTTTATCGAAATATTCAAATGGTTTTATCGTTTTTCCTCTTAACTTATTTAAAATATTCGATGCAACATATCTGCCTTCCTGCATTGCCACAGCAGATACACCCGGCAAATATTTTCCATCTGAAGTCTTAAAAGCAGCCATGTCACCTATTACAAAAATATCCGGATGATCAGGCAGAGAGCAGTCACTGTTGACTATGATGCGTTTTTGCCTGTCCAGATTTTCATTGAGCTCGCGTGTAAGCGGCACTGCCTCTACACCCGCAGCCCATATAATTATATTTGCATCTATTACTTTGTCACCTTCAAGAGTTTTTACATACACTTTGTTATTCTCTATCTTTTCCACGCGCGTATTGAGCATTACATTCACACCTCTTTTCTGCAGCTGCAGTTTCGTATAAACTGAAAGCTCCCTTCCGAAATCCATCAGCAGATCAGCTCCTCCTTCTATGAGTATGATCTCGCTTTTTGCAGTATCGATATTCCTGAAATCTTTTTTTATGATGCGGTGTGAGAGTTCGCCTATGGAACCTGCAAGCTCAACTCCGGTAGGACCTCCTCCGACTATAACATATTTCAGAAGCTCCTTTGCTTTACCCGGATTATTCTCGGCTTCCTCAAAAGATATAAGAAGGCGCTGTCTTATCTTTAACGCGTCTCTCAGATTCTTCAGACCTGTTGTATAGTTCTTCCAGTCATCATGACCGAAGTATCCTGTCTGCGCTCCCATTGCCAGGATCAGATAATCGAACTTTAAGGATCTCCCGTCGAAAAAAACAGTCTTGTTCTCCTTATCAATCCTTGTTACTTCATCCATAATAACTGTAACATTCTCCCACCTGTCAGTCAGCGAACGGGTCGGGATCGCAATGTCTGCCGGGCTCAGCACGGCTGTTGCAACCTGGTACAGCAGCGGCTGGAACAGATGATGATTGCTCCTGTCAATGAATGTGATTCGCAGATCTTTATCCTTAGCTAATTTTTTTACAGCCTGCAGACCTCCGAATCCGGCTCCGATAATGATGACGTGTTTTTTATATTCCATAGTGAAGTTTGGCAATATTAATCTTTCTAAGTCTTTATTTAAACCGAGAAATTAATAGCTGAAAAGTTTATCAAGTTTGTCAAGTTTGTCAAGTTTGTCAAGTTTGTAAAATACAAATCATAGAATATGAAAGTTGATTTTTATATCTTTGTTAAATAATAAATAATAAAAAATAAAATATGGATAAGAGTTTTATTACAACTGCATTCAACTTTGAGGGATGCACAATTACAAAAAATCTCGGGGTAGTCAGAGGTATAATAGTCAGATCAAGAAATATCTTTGCAAATATAGGAGCAGGTTTTCAGACGCTTGTGGGAGGAGATATTTCTCTATACACTGAACTCTGCGAAAAGACAAGAGCAGATGCTTTTGATCTGATGGTTCAGCATGCAGAGGAAGTCGGAGCGAATGCAATAATTGGAATGAGGTATGATGCGAATGATATATCAGCAGGAGTGACGGAAGTACTTGCTTATGGAACAGCGGTGGTGGTGGAGAGGAAATAATTTCAAATTACAAATTACAAATTACAAATTACAAATTACAAATTACAAATTACAA
>CAZLOL010000440.1:0-2249 GCA_964561045.1 uncultured Ignavibacteriaceae bacterium
TAAAACTTAAAACTTAAAACTTAAAACTTAAAACCTAAAACTTAAAACTTAAAACTTAAAACTTAAAACTTAATATTTAAAACTTAATACTTAAAACTTAAAACTTAAAACTTAATACTTAATACTTAATACTTAATACTTAATACTTAATAAAATTTTTTGCAGGCAGAGACAGCAGTAGTGGCGGATCAGATAATACAGGACGAAAAGAGTCATAATCTGTATTATTATTCTTGGAAAAGACTAAAGAGAAATAAACTCGCTATGGTGGGTTTATGGACACTTGTAATCTTAATAATTATTGCACTTACCGCTCCATTGATTGCTCCATTCAATCCAAATCAGCAGACACTTGAATATGCGGCAAAACCCATAGGTTTTGAAGGAGAGGTGTTAGTAAAGAAATCAGATGGAAACAATGAAAGCGAAAATAATTTCATACCTATAAAAAGTTTTATAAAAGAAGAAAACGGGAAAGTTTATTATATAGATTACGAAGATAAAGAAGCTAGCACGGATGTAAATCAGATTGAGAAATCAGACGGCAGCTGGACAAAAAAAGTGAAATATTATCTTGGAACTGACAGATTCGGGAGGGATGTTTTAAGCAGATTAATTTACGGAAGCCGGGTAAGTCTTGCAGTAGGACTGATCTCAGAAAGTATTGCAATATTTCTTGGACTTGTTCTCGGATCACTTGCAGGATATTTCAGGGGAAAAACAGATGTTGTAGTCATGTGGATGGTAAATGTTATTTTTGCATTCCCGGCAGTTCTTCTGATCATCGCTTTGTCCGTTGTATTGGGAAAAGGACTCTGGCAGGCATTCGTTGCCATTGGGCTGACAGGATGGGTAGATGTAGCAAGAATTGTCAGAGGACAGTTTTTTTCATTAAGGGAAACGGAATTTGTTGAAGCAACAAAAGCAATTGGTTTTAAATCCACAAGAGTTATAGTAAGGCATATACTTCCTAACTGCATGGGACCGGTCATAGTCACAGGAACTGTCGGACTTGCAGCCGCAATTATATTTGAAGCAAGCTTGAGTTTTCTCGGACTCGGTGTACAGCCACCAACGGCAAGTTGGGGACAAATGATATTTGACGGTTATAAATATATTGTTGGAGGTACGAATTATGGTCTGGCTATATTTCCTTCGATAGCAATTATGCTGACAGTATTTGCAGTAAATCTTCTTGGAGACGGGCTCAGAGATGCTTTTGATCCGAAACTGAAGAGGTAATGAATATATTTACTGTGTCATATTACTCAATACTTCAATTAGAAATTCAGATTGAATTTTTAGATATATAAAAATATTGCTTAAAATTTATTTCTGTCTGAATTGCATGTAAACATCTTTAAAGCCGAATCTTACGATCAATACAAGCACTGTATACCAGTATTCCGATTGCAGTTCAAATAATTGCTTTGAAAATAAGAAATTAATAAATCATTTTTAAAAATTAAAATAATGATTTTATGACATTTATATTCAGAATAAGTTTTACCAATTTATCAGTTATAATTCATTATTATAATTTCTTTAATCAAAAAAATTGATCATGAAAAAGGAAAGTTTAATTCCGGAAAATTTTCTTGTGATGGATTCCAATTTTCAAAAATTATTTGAAAGTAAATTCAATGAATTCCCATTTGATTATTCTTTAAATTTTAATTTACTGATAAAGCACATAAGTTCCGTTTCCGTAAGTGGTGATCACATTAAAAAATCATTTGCTGAATCCATTCTCAATGAATACAATGGCTCGCCTGAACTTCACGGAGTGATTAGAGACATAAGTGTAACCAAGAAGTATGAGAAGCTCATTGATAATATGATGATGTTTTTATTTCCGAGCGCTTTTTATGACAAGCAGACTTTTGCTGCAACTGCGCCGTATTCAACAGATATGTTCTATGCATCGCCAAGGTTCAGGAATATAATTAAAATTACGGACGGCAATATAGACGGTGAGCTAAATATAGATCCTGCTTCTTATAATTTTGGAAAAATTATAAGCGGATATGCAGGTATATTATCTAAATTTTATAATTTGCGTCTTAATTTTGATTTTCCCCTGGTTTATAAAATAATTGATTCAGCAGATGGTCTTGACAAATATTATAAATTAAACATGGCAAATGAATTTGTGGATATACTGAGCAAAGGCAGACTGAAAAAATTAACCGAAAAAGATATCACAAAAATTAAATCGAATATTTATGATCTTGAATATTTATATAAAA
>CAZLOL010000441.1:0-2218 GCA_964561045.1 uncultured Ignavibacteriaceae bacterium
AACGAATAACGAATAACTTTATTCAAGTTTGCAAAATAAAATTGTAAAAGAAACGAAAAAAATGTAATGTATCCAATAGAGTTAAGAAATATTACGAAATATTACAATTCAGTGAAGGTGCTCGATAATATTAATATCAGTATTCCGGATAATAAGATAACAGCGATCATCGGAAGAAGCGGCAGCGGTAAATCCACAATTTTAAAATTAATAAACGGACTTGTAAAACCAGCAGAAGGTGAAATAATAATTTTCGGAAAACAAATAAATTATGAAAGCATAGATAAGTTAAGACTCGAGATTGGATATTCAGTTCAGGGAACAGCCTTGTTCCCGCACATGTCTGTATTTGAAAATATAACATTGCTAGCCCGTCTGAATAAAAGTTCAGAGGAAGAAATTAATATAAGACTGAATGAATTAATTAAGCTTGTTGATATTTCCGTGAAATATTTGAAGAAATATCCTAATGAGCTTTCCGGCGGTGAACAGCAGAGAGTAGGATTATGCAGGGCAATGATGCTGAATCCGAAATTATTTTTACTCGATGAAGCTTTCGGATCTCTTGACCCGACGACTAAAAGTGAAATTCACAAAGAGTTCATCAAAATACAAAAAGCAGAACCCAGAACAATAGTCATTGTAACACACGACCTGCAGGAAGCTTTTAAGCTTGCCGATCAGATCATTATCATTGAAAAAGGTATCATTCAGCAGACAGGAAATAAAGAAGAAATAAGAAACAGTTCCGTAGAATTTGTAAACTATTTTGTAAGATCACAGTTCGAATGAGAAAGATATTAGTTGTAATAATATTATCCATGATGCAAAACATAAATGCACAATCGATCCGTGTTGGTGCAAAGCATTTTAATGAAGGATATATACTGAGCGAGATAATATCGCAGCTATTGGAAAATGAAGGATATAAAGTTGACAGGAAATTCAATCTGGGAGGAACTCTTGTCTGCTATGAAGCTCTGATAAATAATGAAATAGAAATTTATCCCGAATACACAGGAACTATAAGTGAAGCCATCTTAAAACAGAAAGATAAAATTTCATTTCAGGAATTGAAAAATAAACTGAGTGAATTAAATCTGGAAATATCTGACGAATACGGTTTTAATAATACATATGCATTTGCCGTAAGAAGTGATCTGGCGGAAAAGCTTGATCTCAGTACAATTTCGGATCTGAAAAATCATCCCGGAATGAAATTAGGTTTAAGTTACGAATTCATGAACAGAGAAGACGGCTGGAAGAATCTTGAGAAGTACTATGATCTGTTTCAGAAACCCGTAGGTCTTGAACACGGGCTGGCATATAAAGCATTGGAAGAAAAGCAGATTGATCTCACGGATGTTTATTCAACCGATGGTGAGATCCCGAAATATGATCTGAGAATACTTGAAGACGACAAAGGATATTTTCCGAAATATTATGCCGTGTCTTTTTATAAAAAAAATCTGGATGAGAAAATAAAGTTCATCGCCGGCAGATTAAAAGGAAAAATATCCGAACGGGAAATGCAGAAGATGAATGAGAAGGTTCTTTATGAAAATAAAACTTTTGCCGAAGTAGCGGATGATTTTCTGATCAAAAATAATTTAAAGGGAGGCAATGTCAAAGTTAAGGAAGATGAAAGCATCGCAGCACAGATCCTGCCCAAATTGATTCAGCATATTAAAATTACTCTCATAGCTTTGTTCTTGGCAGTAATAGCAGCGATACCTGCAGGCATACTGATTTACACTTACTCATCTTTTTCAAAACCGGTATTGTATATTGCGGGCTTGCTGCAGACAATCCCGTCAATAGCACTGCTTGCATTCATGATCCCGATATTCGGGATAGGTGTATTGCCGGCTGTCATAGCCCTGTTCTTGTACGGGCTTTTGCCGATCTTAAGGAATACTACGATCGCTTTATTCTCCGTTGATCCGCTGCTAAAAGAAGTTGCATCCGGAATCGGACTGACAAAATATCAGAAATTAAGATATGTTGAACTTCCTCTTGCAGTCCCGACTATACTAGCCGGCATACGCACCTCAGCAGTGATTAACATAGGAACGGCGACGCTTGCGGCATTCATCGGAGCCGGAGGTCTTGGCGAATTCATTGTCACCGGTCTGGCGCTAAACAATACCAAACTGATACTGATGGGAGCTGTACCCGCTGCTTTACTTGCAGTAGTTACTGAAGTTTTATTTGAGAT
>CAZLOL010000442.1:0-2215 GCA_964561045.1 uncultured Ignavibacteriaceae bacterium
ATGAGCAGGCATTCGCAAGTTTCATTTTCAAAAGTATTACGAAATAAAATTTATCGAAACTTAACCCCCGTCAGAGTCTCCTGTGCTTTCTCCGGGACTCTGACGGCATAAAGCCTCCTCCGAGAATTTATCTGCTTAAATCCGGTTCTAATTCAGATTAAAGCCGTGTCGGCAGGACTTTCGTCCTGCTGCAATATGTGCCGGGACAATGTCCCGACACCAACAAAATTTTATTGAACATTGACCTTACTACAAAATTATTATATTTTAAAAAAAAAATTTCGGTCAGCATTTCATTGCAACTATATTTAATTTCACCATTTGCCCAAAACCTTCTCAAATAACGATTTCAAAAAATTCCGGAGAGACCTCATTTATCATTCAAAGGGATGGAAAGTTTCCTATGAAGACCTGGAAGAGCTTGTTAATGATACAATTCTGACGGCTCTGGATAACTTCAACCATAACAAAGGCAGCTTTGAAAGTTATACCCGGGTTATCCTCAAAAATAAATTAATTAATTTTACAAATAAGAATAAAGATTTGTTTCTGCTGATCGCATTAGATGATACTTATGATATCCTTCCGGCTGATGAAGCAACTTTTGAAGATAAAGAAATAATCAAGCTGGCTAAAAATTTTTTAAATAAACTGAAAGTGAATCTGACAAATGAAGAGAGAAAATTGTTTGAAAAGATCTACAGGTCACTGGAAGAAAAAAATATATTGAACATTTCCGAAGCATCGAGGGAATCAGATATGGAGCCTGCCAAGGGCTGGGATGTTTTCCGGAAGATACAGACTAAAGCAAGAGATCTTTATAAAGAGATGACAAGCAAAGACGAAGATTCAGGATTTATTTCCCGAGAGAAAGGAGATATCGTATTTGAGCCTGTATTAAGAGAATATGGTGTATCTGAAAAGATAGAAGTTATTCCAAATATACTTTTTCAAAAATCTACATTTGATGATTATGGATTTGAGAAATTCATATCCGGTCTGAACGAAATTCAACTTAATAAATTATTACTTATTTATAATATTCCCAAAATCCCCGGGAAATAATCCCAATCCGAAAATATTTTTTCACGGCATCACCAAATCATTGATCTTATCCTGTATATATTATTAGAGGGCATTAACGCTTTAATTTAATGTGTCATTTAATGCTATAAACTATATTAATTTAAACAAATAATCAAAAAGCGAAAGGATCAGAAAATGAAATCTCAAAATTCGAAGAGCAGCAATTACGCTAAATCAAACGGAAGAACTAAGAGTCACAGTGTTTACAATCTCATCATTCTCGATGAAAGCGGCTCAATGGAATCCATTAAATCCGGTATTATCAGCGGGTTCAATGAGGTAATACAATCCATCAAGGGAATCGGGAAAAAATTCACTGAGCAGCGGCACTTTGTTTCATTCGTTACATTCAACGGTCTTGGAATAAAAACATTATTGGAGTGCGTGCCGGTAAACAGAATTAAGCCGATTGATGAAAATATCTACAACCCGGATTCAATGACTCCTTTATATGATGCTATAGGATTCAGTGTGAACAGTTTAAGGAAAAATATTGCAGGAGACAGGGAATCCAATGTGATCGTTACAATTCTGACAGACGGACTGGAGAATGCATCAAAAGAGTACTGTGAAAATCAAATAAAGGAGCTGATTGAAAATCTGAAAAAAAATAAATGGGAATTTACATATATCGGTACGGATCATGATGTTGATAAGTCTTCAAAATCAATTTCAATAATTAATAAAATAAGTTTTAACAAAAATGAAGAATCAATAGATAATATGTTTGCATCGGAAAAAATGGCGAGGGTTTTGTTATGTGGAGATATTTATGAAAGTTATTCAAAAAAATAATTAAAGTTAAATAGTTAAATAGATAATTAGATAAATAAACCATTAACTAATTTAAAAACAAAAAAGCAATGAAAAGAAATACTAACATTCAGGAGGTTTGCTTTCCGGTTTCTTTAAAACCCGTATAATCAGAAGGGAAATTAATCGGAAAATACAAAGCAGTATCCGGTGAAATCGAAGGAAGGGAAACAATATTTCGTCCTGCCGCTAACTGTGTCGGGACAAAAGTCCCGACACCACAATAATTGCAAAATATAAAACAGTGGCGGCAGGACTTTCGTCCTGCCGCTAACTGTGTCGGGACAAAAGTCCCGACACCACAATAATTACAAAT
>CAZLOL010000443.1:0-2215 GCA_964561045.1 uncultured Ignavibacteriaceae bacterium
TCCTTTCCCATAGCATCATAAACTTTCAAAGAAACAAATCCCAAATCCGAAATCCCAAATTCCAAATTAGTAGAAGGATTGAACGGGTTCGGGTAATTTTGAAATAATCTGCATTCATCAGGAATATTCAGGAATTTATTTTGATTTACAGACAGGGAAGTTTTGTTTTCAGATAATTTATTTATTGAAGGTTCTGTTTGAGTTATTGAATTGCTTTCATTTTCACGTGTTATATTGTCCTTTAGTTTTAGTATCCTGATTTTTTGTCCTTTAGATGAAACATAAGTAACTGCATAGCCAAATATGCTGCTGCCGGATTTTTTAATATCAAAACTACTTATTCCGGAATTGACTGTAGTCATCTGTTTCCAGGTAAGTCCCCCGTTAGTACTTTTCAGTATAGCGCCGGAAGGTGCGTGCGTACCGGACAAATAACAATAATCAGTTCCCGGAATCCATTTCATTATACAATTACCGCTTATATCGAAACCTGAATACGATTCTTCCCAGTTCAATCCTCCGTTGGATGTTCTCATGACTAGCGGCAAAGAACTTGATTCAGCAATGCCGGTTAATTTATTACTGCTGAATGCTATTCCGCTTGTAATGCTTTCATTGATTGATGGAATACCTATATTTCTTAAGTTCCAGGTTAAGCCACCGTTTGTTGTAATTACTATTGAAGGTAAACACATCGTAGTTCCAAATCCATAAAACAAGCTGTCAATTACAACTAAAGAATTAACAGATGTCGCCGCTCCGGTATATCCGGCAAGTTCCTTTTTTGTCCAGCTGATTCCTCCGTCTTTTGTTTTATAAATAAAATTCGTACTGCCGCAGCCATCAATATTTCCTGAAACAGCAATTCCGAATAAAGGCATGCTTTCGGAAAATTTTACCCCGTTGATTGATGCAGTTGGTCCTTCTAATATATCCAGAACTATCCAGTTCAATCCTGCATCAGTAGTCCGGTAAAATCTTGCCTTTCCGTTTATACCGGCATCACCTGCAAATACAGTATTGGCATCCTTTGCCCAGATGCATAATACTTCAGTGAAAATTCCATTTGAAGATACAGATATCCAATTTGTTCCGCCATTTGTTGTGCGGGAAATCATTGGTATTCCTGCTCTTCCCCCTGCACACCAGACATTATTCTGATCTGCTGCAGAAATGACCGGCCTTACTCCCGGATTAGTTATGCTTCCGGCTAAAGTCCATTGTGAGTATAAGATCTCTGTTAAGATGATATTTAAAATGAATATCATAATTAATAAAATAGAATAATTTGTTTTTTTCATATTGCTCTCCTTTCAGTTTATTTAGTTAATATTAAACCTCTCAGATTAACTGATATTGTTTTCCGGAGTGAACTTACATTCTTTATAGTCAGATCTTCAAATGCAAAGCTTCCCTGTTTCTTCCAGTTACATGGAAGTGAATTGCTGTCAGCCTGTATTGAAGAGCGTATCGTAAGATCTCTTGAACCTATAGTGCAGTTAGATACATTGTAGCTGTTGATCAGTATTAAGCCCGTATTACCGTAATGAAACATTATTGATTCGCCGGGATTCAATTTTATTTTTTCATTAAATACACCTTCATCAAAATTCATTTGAAGATCCGGTGAACTTATTGCAGAAGGTTCCTTGCTGTCAGGAGTGATCAGATAGTCACTGCAGCCTGCGATCATTGACAGACAGATTAATATGAATGATCCTGTGTAAAGTTTTATAGATTTCATACTTGTTCTTCCTTTCCTTTTTTTAAAATTTGAGAACTGTCATTTTCTGTTTCAAAAATATGCAGGCTGCTCAAAAGTATGAATAGAGATTAATCCGAATTCTGAATAGGTGAAACTACCCAAATTAGCATGAACTCTTTTTATGTTTAGTTTACTTTCCTCTGCTTCTCCATTATATCCCAAAAACACTCAACACATAAGCTGTCATCCCTGCTAAAAACAAGAGATTATCTCAAAACTAAAAATTTAACGCAGAGTCACAAAGGACACAGAGTTTCACAGAGAAAGTTATATGAAAATATATTTTTAGCATTACTTATTTTACAAATATTGATAACTCAGAACTTTAAGACATATCTTTGTAATTAAAAACACATCCGTCCAAATTAATTTAGATCTTTATATAAATCATCGAGTTAATTCAAATAAACAAATAAAATGTAAGCTCTTTCAAACAACCCCACCCTGCCC
>CAZLOL010000444.1:0-2167 GCA_964561045.1 uncultured Ignavibacteriaceae bacterium
TTTTGAGATTAATTTAACTTGTAAGTGACTCAACCACTTAACCACTTAACCACTCAACCACTCAACTTACATAACTTACTCAACCACTTAACCACTTAGCCATTCTCTTCTTTACGGTTCCTCGTCTTATGCTTCTTCATTCCGATGCTATAGCCGGTGATGCCTCCGCCGAACAAATATCCCACAGCTTTCATCATATCTGTAAGTATCTCTTCTTTATTTAAAAGCATAGCGACTGTAAAGAATGCTAACAGAGTTAAGACAGATAAAAAAACGGTAATGATTTCCGTACGTTCTCTTGATAATTCCTGTTTTCTGAATTCTTTCTGATCTTCTGACTGGAATTTCAATGACTCTTTTGCAAATTCATAATTGTTGTCTGCCTGCTTTTTCTTTAATTCTATTTCCATTTCCTTCAGCTTGATTTCCTTTAACTGAAAATCCAGAATACTCTCCGGGAGCACCTTAATTACTTTTTCACTGTCTTGTTCTTTTCTGAATGCCATAATTCATTTTCTCCCGTGATTTCATGTCTTGTGACGATATCATTATAATTTCTGCAGTCAATGAGGATCTTGCCGAATCCCGGCTCACCGAGCTTTGGAGGAATTATTAATGAATCTCCGATTGAAGCTCTGTCGTTTTCATACAGCTTAATGTATTCCTCTGTAGAAATTATTGATACTTCGTTTATATTGTTCACAGCAATTCTCCTTATGTTTTTTATTAGTGACACACCTTCTGTTATTTGAATTCTTCTAACTACTTTATAATGCTTCCAGCCGGCAAACCCGATTCGATCAATTATCCGCAGGAATTCTGCTTTTATTCATCTTTTATTCATCTTTTATTCATCTTAGTAAAACCATCTTCTTTACCTCAATGTAATCATTTGCCTGAAGCTCATAAAAATAAATTCCGCTTGTACGGTTTGCTGCATCAAATTTCACTTTGTATTTTCCGGGCAACAGCGTTTCACTGACAAGGATCGCCACTTCTTTACCAAGCATATCATATACTTTCAAAGAAACAAATCCCAAATCCGAAATCCCAAATTCCAGATTCGTGATAGGATTGAACGGATTCGGATAATTCTGGCTAAGTGAAAATGATTCAGGCAATTCCTGATTTTGTGAACTGACAAATACTGAACCGCCGTTTGTTGTTTTTATAATTATCGGATCTATATACAATTTTCCTATTCCAATGCTTGAATATCCGCCAATACAAAATGCATCATTCGAATTGATAGCCTGACAATTAGTCAGTATTGAATATGTATTAAGGACCGGCTGAAATGTCCACGTATCTCCGGCATTATCAGACCTTCCGATGAATGTTCCCGCTGAACCTTCTCCGGTCAATTTATTCGCATAGAAATATACAACTCCGGAATTCTGAACTGTTTCTATACCGGACACGATAAACGAATCCAGATCTGCGTTAAGTTTAGTCCAGCTCATTCCTTTATTGGTTGTTCTGTACAGGCGGGAATTATAAATCTGATTGCTGCCTGTATCAATGCCGCTTATAAACCCGGTATTTTCATTTAAAAATCGTAAATCATTAAAGTAACTGACTGCAGGAAATTCTAACTTACTCCACGTTGATCCATTATCATCAGACCTTACAACTAAACCAACAGAAGTGGAATCGGTATTGTCCTTAAATCCTGTTCCGATAATGGAATTATTCCTGCAGATTATTTTTCTTACTTCACCTGCATCAAAAGGCAGAGAAAGTTTTTCCCATTTCTGAAAGTTTATATCTGTTTTGTAAATTCCGGGATAATAATTATTTCCAACCTGGCGGCTTGTGCTGACATAAACATTTTCAGTACCTGCAATTTCTACTGAAAGAAGATAACTTAAAGAATCGGGAACAGCTCCGAATGGAATCCAGGAAACTCCTCCGTCTGTTGTCTTCATCACAATAGCTTTATAAAACGGTTCTCCAATTGTCATTCCCAAACAGTTGTAATAATTACTTCTTAACAAATCAGGGAATTCATTTTTAAGTTTATTTAAAGTACCGGTTGGATTGTATGAACCAACAGCAAAGCCGGTCTGTGCTGAAATAAATTCAATTTCAACGAGCGCCCTTATAGAATCAGCAATAGATGATTCATTCCAGGTAAAACCTCCGTCACCGGTATAATAGCCGTTTG
>CAZLOL010000445.1:0-2156 GCA_964561045.1 uncultured Ignavibacteriaceae bacterium
CTCAGCGGTTATTGCTTTCAACTTAGTTGTTAAAAAATTTTCTTACCATTTTGAGATGAATTTAACTTGCAAGTGATTAATTCTAAATTCTAAATTCCTATTACCCCTTTATTCCTTTATTCTAAGCCAATCATTTTAACCATTTCAATCAAAATTAAAAAACAATAACTTTGCAGTCAAATGCAGTCTGATAAAAAGAATATCAAAGCAATAGTCATTGTTGCCGCTCTTGGTTACTTTGTTGACATTTACGACCTCATACTTTTTGGTGTTGTCAGAAAACCTTCTCTTACTTCTCTTGGTATAACCGGTGATGCGCAGTTTTCAGTAGGAGTCTCACTACTCAACTGGCAGATGGCGGGCATGCTTATAGGCGGAATTATCTGGGGAATATTCGGTGATAAAAAAGGAAGGATCAAAGTATTATTCGGTTCTATTTTTCTTTATTCAGCAGCAAATATTGCAAATGGTTTTGTTCAGGATGTACAATCTTATTCAGCTCTCAGGTTTATTGCAGGAGTTGGACTGGCGGGTGAACTTGGAGCAGGCATAACTCTTGTGAGTGAAGTAATGAGAAAAGAAACACGCGGCTGGGGTACAACCATAGTTGCAACTGTCGGTTTGCTTGGTGCAGTTGTTGCTGCTCTTGTAGCAAATAAATTTGAATGGCGCACTGCATATTTTATCGGCGGAGCTATGGGAATCGCCCTGCTTATTTTAAGAGTAAGTGTTTATGAATCGGGAATGTATAAGAGCATTAAGGATAAGAATGTGTCCAAAGGAAATATACTGATGCTCTTCAATGACCGTGAAAGATTTTTTAAATTTTCAAAATGCATTCTGATCGGATTGCCAACATGGTTTGTAATGGGTGTGCTGGTTACTTTCTCGGATAAGTTTGCGGAAATAAAGGGAATAAAGGAAATTGTAAATCCGGCACAGTCAATAATGTACGCTTATATTGGACTCGTCGCAGGTGACCTGATATCAGGATATCTAAGCCAGCTGCTAAGATCCAGAATGAAAGTGGTTTTAATATTTCTATTTTTAAACTGTATTTTTATTTCTATATATTTATTCCTAAATAATTTCGGCATAACTTACTTTTACTTCATCTGCGGAATGCTGGGCTTCTCTAACGGCTACTGGGCTTTGTTTGTGACAAATGCCTCAGAACAGTTCGGTACAAATCTCCGGTCTACCGTCACAACTGCAACACCAAACATAATCCGGGGTACAACTATCCCGATCACTCTTACCTTTCAGTTTTTATCTGGATATACAGGCATTATTTACTCTGCACTTATTGTTGCTGTCTTATGTCTTGCAATTGCAATAACCGCTGCAATAAAAACTCAGGAAACATTTGCAAAAGATCTTGACTATGTGGAAGTTACTTGATAATATTAAATTTTAAATTTTAAATTACAAATGATCATTTCATTAAATATACATTAAACGGATCTTAATAAATTTTAACTAAATATTTTTTAAATCAATAAAATAAAAATGGATAACAGAATAAATGAGTTTGAAAACAAAAAAAATGAGCCGATGAAATATTTGGTTTTCGCAGCTTCATTAAGGAAAGATTCTCTTAATGCACATCTTGCTGAAATCGCAGCGCAAAAAATCCGTGAACACGGAGGTATAGTTGATTTTGCCGAAATGAAAAAGTTTGACTGCCCTTCTTACAATCAGGATCTTGAAACAGGTAAAATAATTCCTCCTCAGGCGGAGGAGTTCCGCAAATGCATTATTGAAAATGACGCATTCATAATATCATCACCTGAGTATAACGGATCCATGCCCGGATATTTAAAAAATGCAATCGACTGGGTTTCAAGGTTCCGCCCGCAGCCATTCAATGAAAAGCACTGCCTGCTAATGTCAGCATCACCTTCAATGGCCGGAGGAAACAAAGGCTTGTGGTCTTTACGCATACCATTGGAGCATCTCGGTTCCAGGGTATACCCGAATATGTTTTCTCTTGCAATGGCTCATCAGTCATTTAATCATGACGGCAATCTCATGGATCCTGTATTAGGAAAAAGATTTGAGGATAACATAACGGCATTCATGAGCTTAGTGGAAGCAGCTAAGCATTATCCGTGTATGAAGAGAGCATGGGTAGAATTTCTCGGAGAGAAGCCTGA
>CAZLOL010000446.1:0-2155 GCA_964561045.1 uncultured Ignavibacteriaceae bacterium
AGAATTAACAGGCTTACACCCGAAGCAAAACCTGTCTGGGGAAAAATGAATGCAGCGCAGATGTTAGCTCACTGCAGTGTTACTTATGAAATGATCTATGATAACATTCACCCAAAACCGAATGCAATATTAAAATTCATTTTGAAGACATTTGTAAAAAATAAAGTAGTCAATGAAGCGCCTTATCCTCACAGCGTCAGGACAGCCCCTCAGTTCATAATTACAGACACAAAAGATTTTGAAAAAGAAAAACAGAGGCTTATCAATTACATTAACAGGACACAGCAGTTAGGTGAGAGTCATTTTGAAAACAAAGAATCAAATTCTTTCGGAGCTTTGAATAAAACAGAATGGAATAATATGCTTTACAAGCATCTGGATCATCATTTGTCACAGTTCGGTGTTTAACAGTTTTAATTTAAAGATATAAAATTCTATGATTGCATCGGCTTCAGAAATCTGTTTCTTATTTTTTGAAATCAGGTTCAGGACTTCGGATAAAGAAAGTTTTATATTCATTTCATATGGAGAACAGGAGTAAACTAATCTTTGTCAAAATCTCACATACATTAATATGGATATTTTTCAACATTGTGATAATTTATATGTTTTATGCTGCAGTTACTAATAAACTGGATCTCTGGCTGTGGATATGTTATGCAATAATATTTTCAGAGGGATTGATTCTGGCCGCTTTTAAAAACTTTTGTCCTTTAACGATCATTGCCAGGAAATATTCTGCATCAGAAAAAGCTAATTTTGATATTTATCTTCCAAACTGGCTGGCAAAATATAACAAGACTATTTATACCATAATTTTTGTGATCATAATTATAATAACTATCTTTCAGCTGATCAGATAAAATTTTATATTTTGAAATGAATTATAAAATATATGTTGATTTATCAGAGTTATTGAATCAATTCTACATGATGCTTAATTTATTTTAATATTTTCAAAAGTATCTTGCAGGTACAGAGAATCTAAAGAATAAAAGAAATATATTGCAATAGTCATCATTTAATTTAAAAAAACTGTTTTATGACAAATCAAATTCACCCCTGCTTATGGTTTGACGGAAAAGCCAGAGAAGCAGCAGAACTATACTGTTCGGTTATTAAAAATTCAAAAATCACGATTGATACACCGATGGTTGTAATGTTTGAATTGAACGGGAAAAAAATAATGGGTCTTAACGGCGGACCAATGTATAATATCAATCCGTCAATTTCTTTATTCATATTGTGTGATACAATAGAGGAAACAAATGAGATATGGAATAAATTAGAGAAAGACAGCATGAAAGTATTAATGCCGATCGACAAATATCCATGGAGCGAAAGATACGGCTGGCTTCAGGATAAGTTTGGTATGACATGGCAGATAATGGTCGCTGACAGCAGAGATGAGGGTCTGAAGATCACTCCTTCAATGCTGTTTACAGGCAAACAGTTCGGCAGAGCGGAAGAAGCAGTAAAATTTTACAGCTCTGTATTTGATAATTCTTCTACGGATGTAATGTTGTTTTATCCTGATGGAGATGCCAATGCCGGCAAAGTCATGTTCTCTGAGTTTAAACTGGATAAATATCCTATAATTGCAATGGATGGTCCCGGCGAACATGATTATTCATTTAATGAAGGAGTCTCGTTTGTTGTCAACTGTAACACTCAGGAAGAAATAGATCATTACTGGAATAAGCTGACTGAAGGCGGTGAGGAAAGCATGTGCGGATGGCTGAAGGATAAATTCGGAGTGTCCTGGCAGATTGTTCCTTCCATTATCGGCAAACTTATGGCTGATCCCGAAAAAGGAAAAAGAGTAATGCAGGAGATATTAAAGATGAGGAAGCTGGATATTAAGACTCTGGAGAATGCCTGATTAAATTTGGAATTTGGGATCTTGGATTTGGAATTTATTTAATCTGAGATTTCTATTTTCTTTAAAAAGAATAAGACTCCCGGAGTTTTTCCCTGACTATTTTGGAACCCGGGTATCGGTGTAAACAATTTTAAACTAGCTGCATTCATCTTTCAAAAAATTATATCAAATTACATAAGCAAAAAAAATAATAATGAAAAAAAAATCAATACAATTTCTAACTGCTTTACTTATACTGCTATCTGTAATATTGATTAAGTCCGGGGATGCTTA
>CAZLOL010000447.1:0-2155 GCA_964561045.1 uncultured Ignavibacteriaceae bacterium
CGCTCGGCCGCTCGTTCTTGCGCGGCAGCTTGTCGATCGTGCACGCGCTGACCGCGGGCTTGAGCGCCTCGCTGACAAGGATGTGATCGATGCGCAGCCCCTGGTTGCGGCGAAACGCGAGGTTGCGGTAGTCCCACCAGCTCCAGCTTTTCTCGGGCTGCTCGAAGAGCCGGAACGCGTCATGCAGGCCGAGCGCGATCAGCTTGTCGAAGTGGGTTCGTTCCTCGTCGGTGCAGAGGATCTGGCCGCGCCAGAGTTCGGGGTCGAATACGTCGCGATCCTCGGGCGCGATGTTGTAGTCGCCCATCAGCACGAGGCGCGGATGGATCGCGAGTTCGCCCTCGACCCAATCGCGCAGCGCGCGCAGCCATTGCATCTTGTACTCGAACTTGTCCGTGCCCGGCGCCTGGCCATTCGGGACGTAGGCGCAGATCACGCGCACGCCGTCCACCGTCGCGGCGATCACACGCGCCTGAGTGTCGACATGGCGGGGGATGTTCTTCACGACGTCCTGCGCATCGGCGCGGCTCAGCAGCGCGACGCCGTTGTAAGTCTTCTGCCCGTGCCACTGCACTCGGTAGCCTGCGGCCTCGATCTCGGCGCGCGGGAACTTCTCGTCGACGAGTTTGGTTTCCTGCAGCGCAAGCACATCGACCGGATTCGCGGCCAGCCAGTCGAGCACCTGCGGCAGGCGCACGGCGAGCGAGTTGATGTTCCAGGTGGCGAGTTTCAAGCGGTCGATCCTCACGGGTGCAGCCAAACGTCCGCGGAACGGTCGGCGTGGTCCTGTCTGTCGGGACGGATGGTATAGGCTGCCGCCCGACGCAGCGACTACCTAGAGGAGAGAACCCACGATGCAAATGCCTGCGCGCCGTGCAACCCTGGTGGCGCTCGCCGCCGCCGCGGGCGACGCGACGGCGGCGACCTTGAAGGCCAACGAGGAAATGGCTACGGCGCTCAAGCTCGACGGCAGCAAGATCGACCTGGTGCGCTTCTTCACGTTGATCGACAAGGCGCCGGGCACCCTTCGGATCGTGACGAAGTAGGTGGCGCGCTGGCCGCCATGTGCTCGACGAGGCGCGCGAATACGGCCTGGAAGACGTCGGTCGCGACGTGGCTCTCCCGCCTCAAACGGTCACGATGGCGTGGACGAGCCACTGGTAGCGCCGCACGAGCAGCGTCCAGATCGTCCCCCGTCGCCGGCCCGACAGCGGGCAACGAGTGCGGCGACGTCGGGGTCGGCAGCGGTGCTGGTTTCGGGCGGGATGGAGCGGAGTTCGCCCGACCTCGACGCCTGACCGGCCACGGCTGAGTTGCCTCGGCATCCTGCACGCCGGGGGACCGCCCTCGGGAGGGCGGGCGTCCGATCAGGGAAGCGGAATCACATAGTTCGTCAACGTGCCGACGCTGCGGTCGAATCCGGCGCCGTTGGCTGACACTGACTCGACGAGCAGTGCGACCGCGCCCACACACGCCGGTCCTCGATGGCGCAACACCACCTTGCCGCTGGCGTTGGTCCTCGCGCTGACGCGCTTGTTGAGCGCATAGTCGTCCAGGAAGCGCGCGGACACGCGCACGCCGGACGCCGGATTGCCGTCGGCATCGGTGACCGTGAGTGTGGCCGTGACCCTGTTTGCGGCGGCGGGCGTGCAACTGCCCGGTGCGCGAGGGTCATCGACGAAGTCGCCCTTCATCTGCAGCGACGCCACGCGCAGGCAGTAGCCGACGCAGGGCGCCAGCGGCACCAGCCGCACCAGGCGCAGACTGCGCCCGATCATCACGCTGGCCAGCGTCCCGGACGCCGCCCGGCGCTCGCCAGCCGCGCCGACCGCGATCCCGCCGTAGGCCGGCGAGAGTTGCGACGCCAGAGGCACTGCCGTGCCTTCGGGACCGGTGGCGATGACGCCGACGCTCGTCACGGTGGCGGTGACCGTCAGATCGTCGCCGATGCTGCCGATACCCCAGCTCGACAGGTTCCCGTTCGGCGAACCCGAAAGCAGTTGCCAGCGCCCATCGATGGCGTGATATCGGTGCAGGTAGAAGACCGGCTCCGAAGTGGTGGTTGCCAGAAACGCGGCCACGTCGCCGCGGTCGTTGACGCCCATCGCATAGGGGAACGGCGGGTGGTAGCCCTTGGGCGGCAGCGCGAGGCTGC
>CAZLOL010000448.1:0-2149 GCA_964561045.1 uncultured Ignavibacteriaceae bacterium
GTATAAAAATATATCCCGCTCGAGAGTCCGTAATTTTCCGAATTGAAAACAATATCATAAAATCCGGGTGTGTAAGATCTGTTCTGAATAAGCTCGGTAATTAGTTTACCGCTGATGTCATAGACCTTCAAATTCACTTTAGCATCACGGGGTAAAGCAAAACTTATTGTAGTGGAAGGATTGTAAGGATTCGGAAAGTTCTGCTTCAGATCAAATATAGCAGGAGTTTCCGAAGAGTTCATTACTCTGTCGAGACAGCCTGCCTGTGAATAACGAAGCCGTATTGTGTCACCCGGCAAAGGTCCGAATCCCGAAGCGAGATTAATTCCTCCGCCTTCATTGACAGACCAAAGGTGACAATAACTCATGATGGTCCCGACCCGGGGTCTTATCTGACTGTTCAGAAAACAACCGCCTTCAGCATAATAACATGAATCAATTGCCCTTATCGCTCCTCCCGGTCCTGCAGGCCATACACATGAATGCGTATGCCTGGATCCCAGACTGTGTCCCATCTCATGGGCTACGACATTTACCGTCCATGAATATGTCGGATAATTGTTATAACCCGGTTCAATATTACTGAAAGCGAATCTTCCCGCCGAATCAGCCGGAGAATACTCAGCACACATTACCCTTATCCATGCTATTCCGCCGAGCCCGGCATCTCTTGTTGAAATCAGATGCGCGAGATTTGCCTGATAGTTATCTCCCGTATTCGCACCGAAATTTAAAAGGATCGAGTATGAATCATTATAATTGCTGTATGGGTCAGGTGATGTCCAGTATGAAATCTGTGAAATCACAAACGGAATGGATTCGTTCTGATAAATAGTCATTACAGAGTTGAACATTCCCGTGATAAAATTCACGAGTACTTCAACATTCTGTCCTGCATCAGAATACATCTGATAGTCCGCCTCGAAATAAACTTTTACGGGAAGCCTTGCTATGATATCAGGCGATCCGCTTCTGCTGAAATTATTTAAACCGTTTTCATCCACAGCCCGGATAAACTTTTCTTCGTTATCTTCCAGTCCGCATTTGAAATTATTCTTTACATTCAAATCCTTATCGTTATAATAAATGTATTTATCCGAATAAGTATTATCTGTATTCTTTATTGAACCGAGCACATAATTTCCCGATTCATCAGAGATCACACCCATCACGAAATCTTTGAATATGCTGACCGAGGCAACCGAGTTTTTATTTCCTTTTATGATTCCATTGTAATGCAGACCCGGCATGTACTTTTCAGTTTTGTCTTTGATTCCGTTTTTGCTTGTTAAAATCAGATCAGGTGTAACGGGAAATGACTGCGTAAGCTCAAGTTCAACTGATTTATTTCCCGGCAGAGGAATCCGAAAAATAATATTTTCGTCCCTGCTTAAGAGCAACTGTGATACCTGTTCGTGTCTGATTTCAAGCAAGACAGCCTCCGTCACAAATGCCTGTGAATGGTCATTCCCTTCAGCTTTCTTTGTAAATTTAAAAACATTAATGTCTTTGAAATTATACAGATCTTTCTTTGAATTGATCAGCTGCGAAAGTTTATTGCCGCCTTCAGACGGGGCATTATTAATAAGTGTTTCTTTTTTCAGATCCGAGCTTTCACCGGATGTACCCATGAAAAATGCGATGAAAGCAACTGTGATTAAAAAGTTAATTATATTTTTCATTTTATTTTACGGGGTCAGATGAATTGATGAAATCAGTTTTTTTATTACTGCTGTTTTGAATATTTGCCGATACGATCTTCTGATAAAAGAGATTCCTTGAAACATTTCTGCCGTAAAGTGAAAGCTTCAGATCATCATTTGAAAATTCCGCGTCATAGGATACGGAAGTCTGTGTATAAGAAAGTATATTATTTTCAAGAGTAAAGTCTCTTGAAATCTGATCCGAACCCGGACAGGTAAGTTTTGCTATTCCGTTTGACTGAAACGTAACAACTTCATCAGGACAGATATCCTGTAATGCGCCGGTCTGATCAGTCAGCTGCCAGTCGCCGATCAGCTCCTGCGGAACGCTGCCATCGTCTACAAGTGTTTTTTCACAATCACTTCCCGTTACCGATAGCATTATAAGGATCATTACAATAAAAATCTGCATGACCCCGCTTATTTTTTTGTTATTCTTTTTCATT
>CAZLOL010000449.1:0-2128 GCA_964561045.1 uncultured Ignavibacteriaceae bacterium
AAAAATAAAATTTTTTAGAATTAAAGATTCCATCTTTTTAAAAGATGGAATCTTTATCTCTCACCAACCAGTAAAGTCTTGTATTGAGTATTGTTCTTCCTACCTTGTAATCCAATTCCAATAAGGTTATTTTTGTAATACATAATAATTTACCCGCCCAAGGCAAACTTATTAATCTTACACATTAACTAAACAATACTTATTGAAAAACTTATCGTATAATTCGAAACTTAGAAACATAGCAATAATTGCTCACGTTGATCACGGAAAGACAACGCTTGTGGACCATATGTTCAGGCAAAGCGGAATGTTCAGGGAAAATCAGGAGGTCGAAGAACGCGTAATGGACAACATGGACCTCGAGCGTGAAAGAGGTATCACGATTGCTGCAAAGAATTGCTCCGTAAAATGGGGTGATGTAAAAATAAACATACTTGACACTCCGGGTCACGCTGACTTCGGGGGTGAAGTGGAACGGGCATTAATGATGGTTGACGGAGTGATACTTCTTGTTGATTCATCGGAAGGTCCGCTGCCTCAGACGAGGTTTGTACTTAAGAAAGCTCTTGAGGCAAATCTTAAAATTATAGTTGTGGTAAATAAAATTGACAGGAAAGATGCCAGGGCTCAGGAAGTTCTGAATGAGGTGTACGATCTGTTCATTGATCTCGATGCCAATGAAGAACAGATAGAGTTTCCGGTTCTTTACGCAATTGGAAGGGAAGGCATAGCGCAGAAGACACTTGAAGGAAGAGGGGAGAATCTCGGAATACTTTTTGATACAATAATAGAAGAGATACCGCCGCCGTCTTTTGATGAAAACGAACCGTTTCAGCTGCTGGTCGCTGATCTTGATTATTCGGATTATGTGGGAAGACTTGCCATAGGTAAAATTGCTAACGGATCGGTAAAACAGAATGACGAGCTTGTATGCATAAATGAGGAAGAGAAAGCGCTTCCTTTGAAAATATCAAAGCTGCAGGTATATGACGGAGTTAATTTCAAGGATGTGGAAGAAGTAATGGCGGGAGATATAGCAATACTGGCAGGGATAGAAGATGTTCATATCGGAGATACGATCTGCAATAAAGTTAATCCGAAACCGCTGAAAAGAATTGCAGTTGATGAACCTACCATTTCGATGATGTTCTTTATCAATACTTCACCGTTATCAGGCAGGGAAGGAAAGATAGTTCAGTCGAATAAGATACGAGAAAGACTGCATAAAGAAACTCTAAGCAATGTTGCATTGAAGGTTGAAGATTCCGAAGACGGGGACAGTTTTAAAGTTAAAGGAAGAGGCGAGTTTCAGATGGTGATACTCATTGAAACAATGAGAAGGGAAGGATACGAACTCAGCGTCGGCAGACCGCAGGTAATTTATAAAAAGAAGGACGGAAAGACACTTGAGCCGATTGAGCATTTATTCATTGACTGCGATGAGAGTTTTGTCGGAATTGTCTCGGAAAAGCTTTCAAGAAGAAAAGGCAGAATGATCAATCTTGTAAATCACGGAACCGGAAGAGTAAGGATTGAATTCACGGTACCTTCGCGTTCTCTGATAGGATACAGAAATGAATTTTTAACTGACACGCGCGGAACGGGAATAATGAATTCCTATCTGCAGGGTTATGAAGAATACAGGGGAGATTTTCCGACCAGACTTACCGGGTCGCTGGTATCTGACAGAGCCGGTGTAGCACTTTCATATTCATTGTATAATCTGGAGCCGAGAGGAACATTATTTACGGTTCCTAATGAACAGGTGTATGAAGGCATGATAGTCGGCGAACATAACAGGGACAATGACCTTGATGTAAATGCAACCAAAGGAAAGAAACTTTCCAATATGAGAGCATCAGGAAAAGATGAAAGCATGATACTTACGCCTGTAGTTCCGATGACTTTAGAGAAAGCAATAGAGTTTATAAAAGATGATGAGATTGTGGAAGTTACTCCGAAGAATATCAGATTAAGAAAAGCTGTTCTTTCGTCACAAACGAGACATACGCAACGCGGGAAGGCTTTTCAGAAGCTGGAAAGTTAATTACAAATTACAAATTACAAATTACAAATTACAAATTACAAATTACAAATTACAAATTACAAATTACAAATTACAAATTAC
>CAZLOL010000450.1:0-2118 GCA_964561045.1 uncultured Ignavibacteriaceae bacterium
ACGAACTTTACGAACTTTACGAACTTTACGAACTTTACGAACTTTACGAACTTTATAAACTTTATAAACTTTACAAACTTAAGTTACGGTCTTACCAAAGAAACAAAGTTACCTGAATTATTATAAGTGATCACCACATCAGCAAGATCAACAATATTATCACCGTTTACATCTTCCGCAACATATCCTGTGACAAAATTTGAGCTTCCGTTATAAGCAGAAACAACATCAGTAAGATTTACAGATCCATCCTGATTTATATCTCCGCTATAGACAGCAAATCTTAAAGGTGATGTATCTATCTGAATCTGATTGTTCCCGTATGCTTTGTCAGATGCAGGTGTAAAATCATAAGACATTAATCCTGATGTAAATGATAATCCTATACTGCTCCAGGTCTCGATCGAATTCCTGTGTTTTAATACTATATAATAGTTTATCCCATTGTTTATACTTGAAAAATAAAATCTGCCGTTCCCGGATGAATCAAGTTTAGATCTTGATGAGTCAATAATTGAATACGGACTAAAAGAATTTCTTAGATAGACTCCTGCAGTATCGCTTATCATTTTATCAGATGAAGAATTATAGAATCCTTCTATAAATCCTGTTAAGATAGCATAAGGCTGTTGAGAATATTTAATTGATACAAAATCCTTAAATTGTCCGAGACCCGCGCTGCTGCCTGTTATATAAACTTTCCCGTTTGCATCAGCGGCAATAAAAAATGATTCATCGCTGCCGCCTGCTGTTCCGTTGAATGTATCGCTCCACTGTTCCGTCCCTGAGCTGTTATATTTTACTGTCGCATAATTATAATTCTGTCCGGTGAAAAAGCTGGAACCTGTTACATATACATTTCCTGTTTTATCCAGCGCCATAGAGTTTGCGTTATCAACACTGTTACCGGGTCCGTTAAAAAATCTCTGCCATTGCTCGGTGCCGGAGGGATTGTATTTTATTGTGACAAAATCATAGTTTGAAGTGATACTGTAACTCTGACCGGACACATATACATTACCGGAAGTATCCACAGCTATCGAGCCTGCAGCGTCAAGGCTGTTATCAGTTCCATTGAATCTATTAACCCATAATGAATCACCTGAGGAATTGTATTTAATTGTTGCATAGTCGTATGAAGAGCCAACACCTTCGCTTTTGCCTGTAACATAAACGTTTCCGTTTGCATCCACAGCAATTGCTCTTGCCTGATCATAGCCCAGTTCCCGTCCACCATATCTTCTGACCCATAATGAATCTCCGGAAGTATTATATTTTATCGTTAAGTAGTCTTCATCAAAAGCTCCAATACCTCTGCTCCAGCCGGTCACATATACATTTGCAGATTCGTCAAGAACAAGTTTATAAGCATAGTCTGAATTATTGCCTGTACCGTTATATCTTCTTAACCATTGCATAGCTCCTGCTGAATTATATTTGATTGTTAAATAGTCTGCCAATGATGAGATGTTATTACTCCAGCCTGTGACATATACATTTCCTGAATTGTCTACTGCAATAGAAAATGCATCATCAATATTGTTTCCTGTACTATTATATATTACAGCCCATTGCTGAACTCCGGATGAATTGTATTTTAAGGTTGCAAAGCCATTATTAAATGATGTGCTGTAGCTTCCGCCTGTGACATATACATTTCCAGAATCATCAATACATATTGCGCTGGCATAATCAGTACTGTTTCCGGGACCATTGTATCTGGAAGCCCATTGCTGTAAACCCGATGAGTTATATTTTACAGTGGCAATGTCAAACCCGCTTGTTCCGGCTACATATACATTCCCGGAGTCATCAACTGCAAGAGCTCTCCCATCATCATTACTGAAATTGTATGTAGAAACCCATTCTCTGCTGACTTGGGAATGAACATTATGTGTAATGACTGTAAATAGAAATAAGAGAATTGAATAATTATATGCTTTCATATTTTGAACTTTGATTAAATGAATAAATAATTACTATGATTTATCATTCTTTGTTTTAAACTAACTAAACTACATGACTTTACAAACTCAACAAACTCAACAAACTCAACAAACTCAACAAACTTTATAAACTTCTAAATGATTGGATCCCCGCCAGGAGCATGCGGGGATG
>CAZLOL010000451.1:0-2117 GCA_964561045.1 uncultured Ignavibacteriaceae bacterium
GTTACGAATTTGGAATTTGAGATTTCAGAATTGGGATTTGTATCATTGAAAGTTTTTGATATTCAGGGTCGAGAAATTGAAACACTTGTTGATCAGCAGCTGCCGGCAGGAGGCTATAAGATTGAATTCAATGGAAGTAATTACAACAGCAGTGTTTATTTTTACAGACTGAGAACAAAAGGTTTTATTGAAACAAAAAAAATGATCCTGATAAAATGATTTTGTATTTGGAATATGATTTTCATATCCGGGATTTTTAATATCAATAATCATGGCTTAAATATGATAGTATAATGAAGCATTAAATTTCATAGGTGAAAGGGAAAATTTAGCTTATTACTTAATGATTGTATTATAAAACTTTTTTAATAATGTAAACTCGAAAGGAGTACAATTTGAAATCAATAAAAATTATCTGGGTGTTTTTCTTATCTTTCATTTTTATAATTCGGGTTGAATCACAGGTAACACAGGAATGGACTGAAAGATATAATGGTCCGGGAAATCTCGGAGATGTGGCTTCTAAGCTATCAGTAGATGAATCCGGAAACGTATATGTCACCGGTTACAGTACGGGCAGCGGTACTGATGAAGACTATTCAACAAGAAAATATAATTCATCCGGCGGACAGCTGTGGACCTCAAGGTACAACGGACCGGGAAACAGTATTGACAGAGCATACAGCATTGCAGTTGACGGATCGGGTAATGTATATGTAACCGGGCTTTCGAGAAGCGGTACATCTTCCAATACGGAAGATTATGCTACAGTAAAATATAACTCAAACGGAATTCAGGAATGGGCAGCGAGATACAACGGAACGCTTAACAGCAATGATGCAGCTTATGCCTTAGCTCTGGATAATTCCGGAAACGTATATGTGACCGGATCCAGCAATGGCAGCGGAGGAGCTGGCAGTGACTATGTAACAATTAAATACAATTCTTCAGGCACAGAACAATGGGTTCAAAGATATAACGGTCCGGGTAACAGTATTGATGAGTCATACAGAATTGCTGTCAGCGATTCAGGAAATGTATATGTGACAGGTTATTCAAGAAGCGGAACAGGAGCAGGCTCTGAAGACTGTACTACAATAAAATATAATTCATCCGGAGTTCAGCAGTGGGTTCAAAGATTCAACAATGGAGCAAATGAATTAGGATTAGCTGTAACAGTTGATCCTTCCGGAAATGTGTATGTAGCCGGTTTTGCATGGAATGGATTTTCCGGTATAGATTATCTCACATTAAAGTACAATGCATCAGGAGTACAGCAATGGAGCAGAATAGAAGTTCATTCCGGTGCCGGAGTAATATATTCTATTGCGGTTGATGGATCAGGAAATGTGTTTGCAACCGGTTATAGCTGGGATGCGGTGTCAGGATTTGATGACTATTACACAATAAAATATAACTCCTCAGGTTCATATCAATGGGGGACAAAATATAACGGAACAGGAAATGGCGCTGATACAGCATACTCTCTTGCCCTTGACGGTTCCGGAAATGTTTACGTTACAGGATCAAGTCAGGGAAGCGGTTCAGGCACAGACTTTGCAACTGTCAAGTATAACTCTTCCGGTGTTCAGCAATGGGTTGAAAGATATAACGGAACAGGAAATAGTGCAGATGCTGCATATTCACTGGCAGTGGACAGCTGGGATTATGTATACATAACCGGTGTGAGTGCAGGCATCGGATCAGGTGCAGATTATGAAACAATTAAATATTCTCAGACGGGTTCACAGTTTACTTTAAATCTCACGGTTATAATAGAGGGATTTTATAATTCTGTGTCAAACAATATGATAGCCGATACTGCCCGTGTATATTTAAAGAACAGTTCACCGCCTTATAATACTATTGATTCGTCCAAAAGGAAATTAAGCACATTAGGATCCGCCCCTTTTCTTTTTTCAAATGCAGTTAACGGTGTTAATTATTATTTAGCCGTGAAACACAGAAATTCCCTGGAAACATGGAGCAGTTCTCCTGTCATATTTACTGCCGGTTCTTCGAATTATAACTTTACTACGGTTCCCACACAGGCATACGGAAACAATATGAAACAGGTAGATTCATCCCCTTTAAAATTTGCAGTATACAGCGGGGAT
>CAZLOL010000452.1:0-2110 GCA_964561045.1 uncultured Ignavibacteriaceae bacterium
TGAATTTGCAGTTCCGGGCAATGTACCATAAAGATTAACAGAGTTATAATAAATCATATGGCCGGTTCCTGAACCTATTCTCATTCCAAACACACCAAATGTAGTTGAGAATGCTATGCCTCCTGACATATTATGCCTGAGATTGCTGATGAAATTGTTTTTTACTGTTATATTGTTAGCACCGCTTAAATCAATACCATATGCACCATAAGTTCCGGTATTCTGCTGATAGATGTCTTCAATTTTGTTAGCTTCAATGGTTCCACCGGTAGTGCTGATATAAGTTGCTATTCCCGTAATAGGTGATGTACTTGCTAAAGTTGAAAGCAGACCTGCTACATTATTATTGCTAACTGTAAAATTCTGACAATTAACAATTGCAATACCTCTGAAAGTATGTTTTTCAGCATCTACAGTTGATCCGCAGTTATTAAGAGTTACAGACCAGTTCTGATCTACAGTAGTTGTATTGCCCCTGAGATAGAAACCGTTTTGTGTTCCTTTGGTAGTGCATCCGGTTATTGTGTTATTGGAATTCGGAGCTTCTGCATCGCTTCCAAGTGTCGTTCCGCTGCCTGATAATATTCCAGCAACGCTTGGTCCTATTGAAGTAATATTTTTCATTGTATTATTAGTTGCACCGTCAGATACACTTGCGCTTGCAATCCATACATTAACACCGCCGGTATTGGTATTATTAAATGTTAATGATTTTCCGCCTGTATTTAATCCGTCAACGGTCACATAATCAGCTCCGTTTAATTTTAAGAGTGCTAATGCTGATGAACCTGTGATTGTTGAAGCAGCTGAATCAGGCTGTATTGTTAATGTATTTACAGATGATCCGCCTGTAATTGTATTTATTGTTATCGGGAAGGTTTCTCCTGTCGAATATGTTGCATCCTTTAAAAGAAATCTGACCGGTGCGCTTAATCCTCTGAGGTTAAGGTCATTAACTGCAGCTGTTAAAGTAGCGTAAACGCCTACACCTGCATCCAATTGCAGATTCGGATTCTCTGATCTCTTAACATAAAGCGGTCCGTCATATACTTTTCCATTTTCCATCGCAACAAAAGAAACTTCTTCAATTTCTTTCATTACTTTTCTTACTTCATTAGAATTTAATTTAGTATTATCAATAACCTGAGACTTATCATTACTGTTATCACTTTCAACAGTTTCATAAACTTCTTTCATTACTTTAGTTACAACACGTTCAAAAGTAATGTTCTTTCCGGTAAATCTGTTAAAAGCAAGCGCACCTACTGTATAATCTCCTGCTAAAGGTACATCAACAATAATGTATGATGCCGGAGTGCCCGGAGGAACTGTACCCGGAGGATTTATTCCGCTTCCACCGCCCGGATTTGTTGACACTAATCCATTTACATCCTGTGCTGCTACATAATACTGAATTATATCACCACCGGTAACACTTCCGCCTCCTACTAAAGAATAATCAATTGTCCAGGTATAGTCATTTACAGAAATAACAGGTGTATCGTCAAAAACGTATGCACCGTCAGTTGATTTTTTATAATAAAGTCTCGCCGAATTTGCTCCGCCTGCGACACCTGATGCATCAGTTATGGTAGATGTCAGATTTCTGTTAGTTACGCTTGACGTGTTGGTTAAAGGTGTATAAGTAATTGCCGGAGGTGAAATATCCAGTCCAATTCCACCGAATTCGTCGGCTCCAATATCAGGAGCTGTCGCAGGTGAAGAAATGTTATTCGGATATCCTGCATTTGGGTATCTGTTTATTCCGTCGTAATCTGTGGTTATACCGGCAATCGTAACACCGCCGCTTTCAATTGCTGTAGCAACTGTGGAATCAATATGCAGAAAGTTCGGTGATGAACCTACTGTACTCATGAAAACCGGATTTGCGCTTATGGATAAAGCATCACGCGGTGCAACTAATGCCTTGTAAGCTGCAATTGTCTGCGCGGAATTAGTGAGATCATAGTACAATAAATTGTTAGCACTGGCTGTTCCGGCATAATATAAATTATTATTTGAAGCAGAATTATAATTTGTCAATGTAGAGCTGGATCTTCTGTATGCTACTGTGAATCCCCCTCCATTAGGTGTTGAAAGATTTACAATA
>CAZLOL010000453.1:0-2105 GCA_964561045.1 uncultured Ignavibacteriaceae bacterium
ATTTGATATCGACGTTACATGCAATATTTATTAAACCGGAGTTTAGATTCTCTTACTATAATGATTATATAAAGTAATAAACTTTTTAGCAGAATGTACATTCCATCATATTTGTTTTAAATCTTTAATACAGGCATTGTTATTTGAAGTTATACACAGGATTCGATTTTGGCTGGTTTAAATTTAATTGAAAATTCATTTGTATTTATATAGTAATCTTCATATAAATTCCAAATAACATTTCGGGAATTCTGAAATTATTAGCGTTAAAGACTCAGAGTTTCTATTTAGACATTTATAGAATTAATCCATGAATGCTGTTATAGAAAATACCATTAAGAAAAATATTTTATATAAATGGAAATACAATTTTAAATTTTAATTGCTCAAAACAAAATAAAAATTTTAAAACATAATTAAAGGAAATATGAAAACTAAATACAGTATTATTTATACTATCCTTCTTTTATCCGCCATTTTATCCTCATCAATTCTTTATTCCCAGCCAAAAGTAGTTGTTACTTTACTGCAGCCGGTTTCGAAACAGCTGTCTCCGGAAAATTTGTGGAGTCTGGAACTGGAAAATAAAACCGGGAATCCTTTGGAGATTTATCTTAAAGTATCTTTAGAAGAGCAGACAAAGGGTAAGATAGTAGAAGGAACCTCTCCTGTATTTAAGCTTAATCCCGGAATTTCCGATATTAATTATAGAAATTTTGAAAGCCCTTTGTCATGGATAGATTATGAGATCAAAGATATAATTATAAAAAAAGGCAATGTTCCTTCCGGCTCATATAAAACCTGCGTAATGGTTTTTTCGGGTGGTGGTGATCTTTTATGCACAGAATCATGTATAGTCGTCGAAGGAAAAAATGAAAAAGTAGATATAGAATTAGTGTCACCTAAATCGGACAATTTTCAATTAAAGGATCAGGTATCCTTTGTATGGACCGGACCTCCCTTATCTGCTAATTCTTCCTATAAAATAAAAATAGTTGAATTATCTGAATCTCAGTCTCCTCAATCAGCAATATTAAATAACCCGTCATTTTACGAGCAGGCAGGAATTAAAACTACTTTTTTGCTGTATCCGGCCTCTGCGCCAAAATTATTAAAAGGAAAAAAATATGCATGGGTAATTAGCTCAGACAGCATGAGCAGCGAAGTATTAAGTTTTTCATCATCTGCAGTTCAAATGGAATATACTGATAATCTGGTATGCAACAATAACTGGTATAATCTAAGTGTAAGGGTTCTGCCGGCACCTCCTACTAATATTAGTTGCGGATCAACAGTAAATAATATAAATGTGATGCAGACTATCAGAATACAGGGAGATTATAGTTGTACTCCTTTATCCGGTAATCAATATGACTGGATAGTAATCAGTCCTGACGGTACAACTTTAATTAGTGCCTTAAATCAGAGTAACCTATTTATTGAATTTGAACCTGATGTTGCCGGAACTTATATTGCAGTTATTTCACCAAAATGTAATGGAGCTTGCTGTTCACCTTGTGTAATCTTACTTGAAGTTTTAGATAATTGTCCATGTGCTATTGGCTACTCATGGGCTCCGTTTACTGTCATGCACGGCTCAAATCCACCTGTTCACCCTGTTTGTGGTGGAACTGTAAGCAATATAGCACTCAATTCTTTTGTCAGATTGACAGGAAATTATAATTCTCCATGTAATGTAACTTATGACTGGGTGGTTAGCGGACCTAATGGTACAGTCGAAAATGCAAGCGGACAAAGTATTCTGGATTTCACTTTTATACCTCAAATTCCCGGAACATACACAGCGGTTATTACTCCTC
Organism: uncultured Ignavibacteriaceae bacterium; assembly: GCA_964561045.1. GTDB lineage: Bacteria > Bacteroidota > Ignavibacteria > Tepidaquicellales > Tepidaquicellaceae > JAGPCH01. The sequence goes on from CAZLOL010000453.1 coordinate 1,821, forward strand.
ACAACGGAAGTACAGAGTGTGAACCATGTGTTATTTCATTTAGTGTTTTAGACAACTGCCCTTGCGGTACTTGGGGAACATTCAATCTCTCGCTTAACAGCACTATTTCTAATCCTGTCTGCGGACAAACTGTAAATAGTATCCCGCTTAACACACCTGTCAGTCTTACAGGGATTTATAATACTTCTCCCGGATGTGCGGCATCTTTCGACTGGGTTGTAAATAAACCTGACGGATCAACACTGACAAGCGGCGGAAGACAGAGCAGTTTATCGGTTGGATTTA
>CAZLOL010000454.1:0-2100 GCA_964561045.1 uncultured Ignavibacteriaceae bacterium
CCGGGGACAACGAATGACTGGAAACGAATACTGCTTCAGATTGCTCAACTCGAAAATAGTGTCAAAGAAATCCGCAAATTGTCCGAAGAATTGTTTTTTATTCATTATGATTTTGAGTATTACAGGATCCTTAAAGCTTCTTTTCCTGAAACTGATGAATGGAAGAATAAGTGTGAAGAAATTCTCAACATCATTCAGAACGAACGCGGTTACAACTTCTTTGGAAATCCTGATCCGGAGGCAAAAATATTTATTGAAGAAAAATATTATGACAGATTGCTTTCACTTTTTAAAAAAAATCAGGGGCATATATATTTCGTAGATAAATTTGCTGACAGCATCTGTGAAATTTATCCTGAAGAATTAATTTCTTTCTATTCGGCAGCTATAAAAGAACATGCAAAAAGAACAGACAGAAGAGTTTATATTGAGGTTGCAGATTATCTTAAAAAACTCAGCAGCTTAAAAGGAAGCGAAAATGAACTCCGGAAATTGCTATATTATTTCAGAGGATTTTACAGGAAAAGAAAAGCAATGATGGAGATACTTGATGAAAATTTTCCTCAGAAAGAAATACTTTAAGATTAACAATGCCCTTCTCATTAAAAAGTTGTTTTAGTCATCTTATGAAACTGTCAAGCACCAATTCAATCTCTAATGGAATAATGATCTGGCTTAAAAGTGTTGGAATGCAGACTCAGCGAAGACGACAAGTCTGTACCTTGATTTTCAAGATAAAAGGATTAACATGATTTTGAGTTACCCAAAGATAAGAGAGTTCAAGAATCAAGAAATCTTTTAATCAAGAAAATAATGGTTCAGACATGAGCAAGTGAAATTGCTGAAGCAGCCAGGCATTTCTGCATTTCTATTCCGCTGTATGTAACATAATTTATATATGAACGAAAGCAGTTCAGATTTACTGTACTCTTTCTATACAAATCAACCATTTCTTGCCGCGAATAACGGGTGTAGAACCCGTGCAGTTGCTGTTTAAGACAATTCGAAAAATTTATTGGACTGCCAACTGTTTGTATAAATCAAATATCTTTATCAATTCTAAAAAATACTGAAATGAAAACATTAAATATATTTTCACGCGCATTTAAAATGTTTTTCCTCATTGCATCAATATTGACACTTTCGGTTCTTTGTAAAGATTCATCTGCCATAGAATCAGTTAGTATTGAAACTGATACTTTGCAGGGTATAGTAATCAATCCACCTGATGCCAACGGACGATTCGGGCAATCGGTTAGTGACGCAGGAGATGTAAACAGTGATGGATTCGATGATGTTATAATCGGAGCTGTCGGATATCCTTATCTTGAAGGGAAAGCATTCATTTATTTCGGAGGTCCCACGGTTGAGACTACTCCGGATTTAGTTTTGACCAACGGGGAATATTTCTTTGGAGGTTCTGTATCAAAAGCCGGAGATGTTAATGGTGACGGATATTCTGATGTAATAGTAGGTGTCGGTCACTATGTGTTTAACACAAACGGTACCGTTCACATCTATTTTGGTGGAGAGAACATGAACAATATTCCGGACGTAGTGATATCTGAAGGTGGTAAAAGTGTATCAAGCGCAGGAGATGTTAACGGCGATGGTTTCGATGATGTTATAACATGCGCCGGCATTTATTTCGGCGGAACTTCAATGGATAATATTCCCGATGTTATTGTAGGCGGCTATCCGGTATCTGATGCCGGAGATGTGAATGGTGATGGTTTCGATGATGTGATAGTTGCTGCCGTCTGGCCGACTGCACATTTGTACTTTGGAGGAATGAATATGGATACCATTCCCGATTTGATAATTAATCCAAATGAACCAAATGGTGACTTTCAGGTGTCAGATGCAGGAGATATAAATGGTGACGGATTTGCCGATGTAATGGTTTCGACTCCCGACGCAATTGCAGGGCTTTTCCCTGTCGGAAAAGTCTTTATTTATTTCGGAGGGTTATCTATGGATAACATCGCAGACATAATTTTGCAAGGGACTGAGAATTTTGGGTATTTTGGCTATAGAATTTCATCAGCCGGAGATATTAATGATGACGGATTTTCAGATGTGATGTCAGGAATGTTTAAT
>CAZLOL010000455.1:0-2089 GCA_964561045.1 uncultured Ignavibacteriaceae bacterium
TATCCGCAAACCCATTCACCTCCAGCTTATAAAAATAAACTCCGCTCGATAAATTACTTCCGTCAAAATCATATTTATATGTACCCGGTTTCAGATTAGAATTTACTAACACTGCTACTTCCTTTCCTAGCACATCAAATACTTTCAGGGAAACAAATCCCAAATTCGAAATTCCAAATTCCAAATTCGTAATGGGATTAAACGGATTAGGATAATTTTGTCCGAGAGAAAATCTTTCCGGAATAGCAGATGAAATATTATGAATACCAACTATAGCGGCAAACGGCATACAAAAACCCATTAAGGAACCTTGTCCCGGAGTGAATGGAGCTACTAATGTTGCTTCTCCTGTTGCCATATTAACCGTTTTAAGTTCAGATCGGGATAATGTACTATTGTATGCTGCAAGCCATAATATATTATATTCCCTGTCTAAGCACAGACTTTGAAAATAGTTTGAAGAGGTGCCGCCTAATACTCCTATTAATGTATGTTCACCTGTAGATAGATTAATACTGATTAAACGGTTGATTACAGCAATACCATAGCACTGACCTAAGTTTGTTATTGCAATGTCCATTATATTGTAACCTCCGATTCCTATGAAAGTCGCTGCTCTTGTATTCAGATCTAAGGTATACAAATAACTTTGTACAGTTATGCCACTTGAAAAAGTTGACATATACATTTTGTTGTTCTGTGTATTGAAAGATAAAGCAAACCGGTTTTCATCTGTTGTTTGCAGACCTGTGATTAAACCTAAATTGGTCCTAGCGCCTGTCAGAGTATCCATAGTCAGAAGTGATGGTGTATTTCCCTCTTTAATACAAAATAATTTTCCTGTATTGTCAAACTCCATTCCGGTATATGCATCAACTGAAGATGTTATTGTTGAAAATGCTGCATTTGCATCTAAACTTCCTTTTACAATATTTATAGGGTTAACATATACCTGACTAGCAAAAAATCTTTGCCCTACCGGCAGCGGATCAATTACTTTTAAAACAGTTGTACCTTTCACAGCAAATCCGTAAATTTTATATCCGATTTTTTTTGTATCAAAGTTAAAAACTACTGAATCTGCAGTCGACATTTGTGTCCAGTTTAAACCGGCATTTGTACTTTTCAAAATACATCCTGCTGCTCCGGTCTGCGCAGATAAATAACAAATGTTTGTTCCTTCTATCCATCTCATTACAGAACTGCCGCTAACGCTGTACCCTACATTTATATTAGTCCAGTTCATTCCACCGTTAGTTGTTCTGGCTATTGTGGGAAGAACTACTGATGCTGCAATTCCTGTCATCTTATCATTATTAAATGCAAGACCTCTCATAAAATTTCCTCCAAGAGAATCAAGTCCTGTTGAATAAGAATTCCATGTTACCCCGCCGTCTGTTGTAATATTAGCTTTCGGTGTAATGCCGGTTGTTCCAAATGAATAGAAAAGACTATCTATAACATTTAGTGAACTATAAGGCAGATCAGCACCTGGATACATAGGAGCAATTTTTTTTGTCCATGAGAATCCGCCGTCTATTGTAATAAAATTAATTACAGTATCCGGAGATACACTGCATTGTGCAACTCCGAACGAAGGAATTGAGGTAGAGAATTTTATTGCTCCGAATCCTCCAATTGTACTAGAAACAGAATCTACAACTACCCAGTTAGTCCCTCCGTTTGTTGTTCTGTAAAACCTTGAATATCCATTATATGAACTTGCATCTCCGGTAAAGCAGGTATTTGCATTCGTTGCATAAAGGCAGGCAAGATTTTTCCTGATACCTGATGTCTGAACGCTTATCCAGTTCACTCCTCCGTTAGTTGTTTTATAAATTACCGGTATTCCCGGAGAGCCATCAGCACCGCCGACAGCCCAGACACTATTTTCATCGGCTATTGAAACAGCCGGTCTGCCGCTCATTCCGGCTAATGTTCCGGTTACCACCCATTGTGAATAAGAAATTGCAGCTGTGATTAAATTGGCAGTGATAAACAGTGTGAATAAGATGTAGTAATTTGCTCTTTTCATTTTTGTCTCCTTTTTTTATTTAATTAACATTTGAAAAATAATTAATTTATTTTG
>CAZLOL010000456.1:0-2077 GCA_964561045.1 uncultured Ignavibacteriaceae bacterium
AAAAAGGAAATAACAAATGCCGCAGCAAAAATCACGATGGGAATTACAGACATCATGTGAAATCTTTTTTTCAGCAGCGTGCTAAGCTCATCCTTGATGATTATTTTTTTTCTCAGGGCGTATTCCCACTGAACGGATAAAATTAATGAAATCAGAGTCAGATTAGAAACATAAAGTATGAAAGGGAACTGAACAGCCGGATAGTCTTTTTTTAAACCAACAGTAAAAGGTACAAAGCCGATCAGCAGCAGGAAAAGTATGTTCAGTATTATGATTACCCTGTCGACAGAATCGAAAAAATTAAACTGCAGCTGATGTCTGGCCCAGAATATTCCGAGAACAAAAAAACTTATAACATAGGCTTCCATTGTAGGGATCAGATTAAAAATAGCACCGGGCAATTCTTCCGATGCAAGATTCAATGGAATGTTTTGAGGAGCTTTCAGATCGAGTATCATCAATGTCATGGTTATTGCAAAAATCGCGTCACATAATGATGCAAGCCTTTCCTTTGGAAATACTGATTCGTCTTTAACGTCTCTCATATTGTAAAATTATTTTTATTAGTAAATTTATAAAAGGATGATATATAGCATTTAACAAAATTTCATTTATGAGTAAATTACCTTTATAAAATAAAAACTTAAATGGGAAATATAATATCAGTTGAAAATGGAATCCTGAATGTGCCGGATTATCCGGTAATTCCTTTTATTGAAGGTGATGGTATCGGACCGGAGATATGGAGCGCAGCGCGGTATGTTTTTGATTCGGCAGTTGAAAAAGCCTATCAGGGCAAAAGGAAAATAGAATGGGTCGAAGTTCTGGCAGGAGAAAAGGCATTTCATAAAACAGGCGAGTGGCTGCCCGAAGAAACAGTCAGGGCATTTGAAAAATATCTTGTAGGAATAAAAGGTCCGCTTACCACACCAATCGGAAAAGGCATAAGTTCCATCAATGTTGCTTTAAGGCAGAAGCTTGATCTTTATATCTGCCTGCGTCCCGTGAAATATTACGGTGGGATTGAGACACCGCTTAGAAGACCGGATAAAGTCGATATGGTAATATTCAGGGAGAACACGGAAGACATTTATACGGGGATAGAATTCAAAGCAGGTACGGATGACAATAAAATCCTTATGGAATTTATAAGAGAGAAATTTCCCGAAAGATTTGAAAAGATAAGATTCGGTACGCTTGAAAAGACAAATGATTTTCTGAAAGCTGAGCATCTTCCGGAAACGGACGAAGTGGAAGTTGGTGTGGGTTTAAAGGTTATCTCAAGAGTCGGATCACAGCGATTAATGATTGCAGCAGTGAAATATGCTATTGAGCATAACAGGAAGTCTATTACAATTGTGCATAAGGGAAATATAATGAAATACACTTCAGGCTCATTCAGGCAGTGGTGCTATGAGATCGCTGAAAGTATGTTCGCCGATAATATATATACAATGATGCAGTGGGAAAGAACACATGAAGATAAAGGAACAGAAGCAGCAAACAGGGAGAGAGATGATGCAATGAGAGCAGGTAAAATACTCATCAAAGATGCTATCGCAGATAATACTTTACAGAAAGTTTTGACTGATCCGGAGGATTTTGACATTATCGCTACTACAAATCTAAACGGCGATTATCTTTCCGATGCGATTGCGGCGCAGGTCGGCGGAATAGGAATTGCCCCCGGAGGAAATATAAACTCCATTTACGGTAATGCAGTGTTTGAAGCAACTCACGGAACTGCTCCTTACTTTGCCGGTCTTGATAAGGTTAATCCTTCTTCTCTTATATTGTCAGGAATGATGATGCTGAACTATCTCGGATGGAAGGAAGCGGCGGAAATGATAGACAGAGGTGTACGCGGAGCAATTGAAAGCAAGAGAGTTACTTTTGATTTTGTGAGTCAGATGATAGACGCAACGGAAGTCAAATGTTCGGAGTTTGGAAGAGAGATTGTGGAGAACTTTTAAGTTTGTTAAGTTTGTAAAGTTTATAAAGTTTGTAAAGTTTTTAAAGTTTGTCATTGCTGTCTAAATTAATTTTTATCCTAATATAAAACTTCGATTTAATTCAA
>CAZLOL010000457.1:0-2064 GCA_964561045.1 uncultured Ignavibacteriaceae bacterium
ATAAGTACATTCTAAAAAATATATTATGCCTGCTGAATTTTTCAGCAGGCATATTTTTTGAAGTAGCAGAATAAAGAAAAGCACATTTAATATACAATTAAGTTAATCCGGATTCTTGCGGAATAATTATATTTCATCATTTCATTTTACTGAAGTATTTACATCTGAGAAATTCGATGGGAATAGTTTTTCATTAAACTTAAAATAGCTACGATCGCGACTCTTAAAATAAAAAGATTTTAAAAACTTAATCAAGCAGCTCCTTTAAAAAATCCGGTGAGTTCCAACAATGAAAGAATAGTGCACAGGATTAATATATTCGGCAAATTTTAGTATTTATACATACAACTCCTTTCTTTATTTTACACATAAACATAAATCATTTTATTATGAAACTTGCAGTTAATATAGATCACGTAGCAACTCTAAGAGAAGCCCGTGGTGAAAATGAACCTGATCCTGTCATTGCGGCCGGGATCTGCGAACTTTCAGGAGCTGAGGGAATTGTCTGCCACCTTCGTGAAGACAGAAGACACATCAATGACCGTGATCTGAAATTATTAAGAGAAGTTGTAAGAACTAAACTTGATCTTGAAATGGCGGCTACCGATGAGATGCTAAAGATAGCAATTGAAACATTACCTGATCTTGTTACTTTGGTTCCTGAAAAAAGACAGGAGCTGACAACCGAAGGAGGTCTTAGTATTTCTTCAGATAAGGAAAGATTTGAAAGAGTTATTGACGAACTTCACAAAAAGGATATTCTTGTGAGTCTTTTCATTGATCCGGAACCTGCAAATGTTGATCTTGCATTTGAGCTCAGCGCTGATATCATCGAAATTCATACGGGTAAATATGCAAACATGCGGACTGAAAAAGATATTCTAACTGAATTAAGCAAGATCGTTATTACGGCAAGAATGGCATCTGAGCAGGGGATTATTGTAACAGCAGGTCACGGGCTGAATTATTATAACGTTCTTCCTATTGTTAATATTTCTGAAATACAGGAGATAAGTATTGGTCATTCAATTATTTCCCGCGCCTTATTTACAGGACTAAGCAAAGCAGTTCAGGATATGGTAAACCTGATGAACAGAAATAATTAAATCAATAATAAATTGCATTGAGTGAACTCAAAGTTTCTAAATTAGTCAAAGAATACAAAAAAAGGGCAGTTGTAAATAATGTCTCTCTGAAATTAAAACAGGGAGAAATAGTAGGGTTGCTTGGTCCGAACGGAGCGGGTAAGACAACCACTTTCTATATGATTTGCGGATTGATAAAACCTGATGAAGGTGAAATTGAAATTGACAGGGAGTATATTACAAAACTTCCTATGTATAAAAGAGCCAGGATGGGAATTGGTTATCTGCCTCAGGAAGCATCGGTATTCAGAACACTTACTGTAAAGGAAAATATTCTGTCCATTCTTCAGTTCATGGACCTTGAAAAGAAAGAAAGAGAAGAAAAATGTGAAAGGTTATTGAAGGAATTTAATATTGTAAAGATCAGGGATTCAAAAGGAATAGTGCTTTCAGGAGGTGAGAGAAGGAGAACAGAAATCGCACGAAGCCTCGCAACGGATCCTAAATTTATTTTACTTGATGAACCTTTTGCGGGGATAGATCCTATTGCATCTGAAGAAATCATGAAGATCATTGCAAAATTAAAGGATAGAGGAATCGGAATTTTGATAACAGACCATAATGTCCATGAAACTTTGTCAATTGTTGATAGAGCTTATATATTGATTGACGGAAAAATATTCAGATCCGGAAGTGCAAATGAACTGGCAAATGACGAGCTGGTAAAGAAATTTTACCTTGGTGAGAATTTCAATCTGGACAGGTATACTGTAAAAGATAATTAATCAGGTACTCTAATTTCTGTTCTAATTTAAAAAATCAAAAAAGAGAACACAGTTAATACAGAACTTAGGAGAAAAAGAACTGTTTGCTATTTTTCTGTTTTAGGATTAGAATCTTTTTTTTCTGAAGGTTTGTTATCTTTACTGCTTGCAGTCTTAGTCTCTGTTTTTGCAGCATCAGGTGAAGCAGTTGC
>CAZLOL010000458.1:0-2055 GCA_964561045.1 uncultured Ignavibacteriaceae bacterium
GGTAGGGGCCGGTTTCATCATGTCGCAGCCTTTGCCGCTCGTCATGTTCTCGCACATGGCGGAGCCTTGGCCGGCGGCCGGAGCTGTCATGCCCATTTTCATGTGCATCTGGCCCATCATCTGCATCATCTGGCCCATCATGTCCATCATTTGGCCCATCGCCGGCATGGCATCGGTCATGGGCATCATCGGCATGGTGCCAGTCATGGGCATCATCGGCATGGTACCAGTCATCGGCATCATCGGCATCGTGCCGGTCATCGGCATCATCGGCATCGTACTCATGCCGCCCATGTTCATTTGGCTATCGCCCATCATCCGGTGGTGCATATCGACCATGCGCTGCATCATAGCCGTCATATCTTGCATCATCGTGGTCATTTCGTCGGTCATCGGCATCGTCATAGTCATTGCGGCGCCTGGGGCCATGCCGGGATGATGCATCGCGTGCTGATCGGCGGGCATCGCCATGCTGTCGGTCATCGGCATGGTGTGCGTCATCGGCATGCTGCCGGTCATGGGCATCGTCATAGTCATCGCGGCGCCTGGAGCCATGCCGGGATGGTGCATTGCATGCTGGTCGGCGGGCATCGCCATGCTGTCGGTCATCGGCATGGTGTGGGTCATCACGTGCTGACCGGCCGGCATGTCCATACCGTCGGCTTTGACGATGGTCAATTGGCTGGGGGTGGGCGTTGCTGCATCTTGGGATGCAGCAACATCGGCGTCGGGCCGGCCAGACTGCGCGACCTGGCCGCAGCCGGCGACGAAGAGGGCAACCAACAGCAAAGCAATCAAATAGAATCGTTTCATGGAATAATCTCCTTAGCAGATTTGCGCTTCTACCGGTATCGTGTCAGAATTCCTAAGCTGGTCTACCTGCGGCAGCGCCAGCGCGCTGGCAATCATAGCATATATTGAAGGTCCACGCTATTTTTTGGCGGCTAGTGCTCTGTTAAATAGGATTTTGCAGAGTGTCATCCTGAGGCTCGGCGAAGGATCTCGGCTTTACACAGCGGGGATCCTTCGCCGAGCCTCAGGATGACAAATGACAGATTCCAGTCTAACAGAGCACTGGGCCCAAGAAAGCGCGCTTTTCTTCCCCTTCTAGGATGCATTCACGGACTATCGTGACAACTTTTGGCAATCTTTGTCGACTCGACAGAATAGGAGACACTTCGACATGCCCGACTCCCCATCTCTCGACCAGTCAAGAGTGTGTGCCAGCTGCGGTGCGCAGCTCAAGCCTGACGCCAGCTTTTGCACGGCTTGCGGCACGGCCATAGGCGCAACACCGTCCAAGAACAAAGCACAGCCGCAGCCGGCAACGAGCCAGCCCCGCCGTAGCAGCCCATGGCTTTGGGTTGCCGTCATCGGCGTTTTCGTGCTCGCCGGTCTGTTGACCGTCCTGTTGTTGAACCGTCAAGCGCCGGCGAAACCACTCCCATCTACGAGTCAACCGCCGGCAGCCGCTCAGCAGGACATCCCCTATCCAGCCGTGCCGCGTATCAGCCCGGCTGACGCCAAGGCACGGTTAGATTCCGGCCAAGCCGTGGTTGTCGATGTGCGCGATGTGGAATCCTATCAGGCAGCCCACATCGACGGCGCGGTGTCGATCCCGCTCTCTGAGCTGGGAAGCCGAATGCAAGAGCTTCCCAAGAACGCCGAGATCATTACTTACTGCACCTGACTGGCCGAAGAATCAAGCGCCCGTGCGGCGCAATTCTTGCTGGATCAGGGATACACGAACGTTTCGGCGATTCAGGGTGGGTTCGCAGCTTGGCAGCAGGCTGGATTTCAGTAACTCGCAATACCTACTCGGAACCTGCAATGCGTAACCCGTAACCCGGAACCATCCGATAATTTCCGGGTTACGGGTTACGCATTGTACTCAGATATCGCCTCAATCGTGATCCCCCCACGAGCCTTTTGTACTAGCGTGATCTTGCACGCCTCTGGATGGATCGTCGCTACGACTTTGTCGCGGATGTCCACCGCCAATTGTTCGCAGAACACGCCCTGATCGCGGAAGTGCCACAGGAACAGCTTTAGGCT
>CAZLOL010000459.1:0-2036 GCA_964561045.1 uncultured Ignavibacteriaceae bacterium
ATATTTTCTTCAGCTTCTGACAAATTTATTATCTCAGATATTTTTGATTAGCATATTATTATTAAACATCATGACATTTCATTAATTCACTTATTCTAAAAAAAATTAAAAGATCATAATTCAACCTTTAAGCTTATTCAGAGTATTCGTTGTAGAATAATTATCAATGTAATCCAGGCTTAAAACTTTCCCGCCTGCTGCTTTTACAATATCCCATCCTACAATATCTTCTTCCTTCCAGTCACCGCCCTTGACCAAATAATCCGGCACAATTTCTTTTATTAAATTATACGGAGTATCTTCATCAAAAATAATCACATAATCCACGCTCTTAAGATTATCAATTAAAAAAGCGCGATCTTTCTCATTGTTAACCGGTCTGCTGTCACCTTTAAGAACTTTCACCGATCTGTCAGAATTTACTCCGACTATAAGTTCATCTCCGAGTGATTTTGCCTGATTAAGATAAGCAGCGTGTCCTTTGTGAAGAATGTCAAAACATCCGTTTGTAAAAACCAAAGATTTATTTTCTTTCTTAAGATCACTTCGTATTTTTTTAAACTCAGCGGAAGTTAATATCAATTCTGCTCCTTTGTAATATGTTCAATGAGGTTATCTTTATATATCGGAACTATCCCTACTTCTTCGACAACCAAACCTGCCGCATAGTTTGATATCACTGCTGCGTCTCTGAGACTTGCGCCTCCTGCAAGACAAACTGCTATGGTTGAAATTACAGTATCGCCCGCGCCTGACACATCGGCAACCTTTCTTGCCTTAGTCGGTATCTTTTCTTTTATAAGCTCACCGTTATGATTTTCAATGATCATCATTCCCTGTTCGCCGAGTGTGAGTATAATATTTTCGCAGTTGAGTTTCTTCATAAGTTCGGTCACAAATGCATCAATGTCCTCCTGATTTTTTATTTTTTTACCCAGCGCGTCTTCGAGTTCTTTTCTGTTAGGCTTGAAAAGGTAAGCATTCTGAAATTCAAAGAAGTTTTCAAACTTCGGATCAACCAGTATCCTGATCTTATTCTTTGAAGCAAATGAAGTTATTTTTTTAATAAGATGTTTTGTAAGCACTCCTTTATTATAATCCTGTAAGATAATTATTCCGATCTCATTCAGATTATTTTCAAGAAGTAACATTATGTTAATTTCGGTTTCCTTTGAAATGTCATTTTTGGATTCGCTGTCTATTCTCAGCAGGTGATGAGAATCGGAAATCACTCTTGTCTTGCAGGTAGTAGGTCTTCCGTTTTCCTTAATAAGACCGCCGGTGTCTATATTAAGTTCATTCATGGCATCAATAAGAAGTTTGCCTTCATTATCTTCGCCAATTACTCCTATTATAAAGGGATCAGCCCCGAGTGTTCTGACATTATAGGACACATTTGCAGCGCCGCCGAGTCTGTATTCGCTGTTTCTGATATCAAATACCTGCACAGGAGCTTCGGGAGAAATCCTTGTTACATCTCCCAGCAGGTATCTGTCGAGCATTACATCGCCTATGATATAAATTTTTTTCATATCCGGAGACCCGAATATTTTATCGATCTTCTTTTTATCCATTGATTACAAAATAAATCTATTTAACAGGTTATTCAATGGAAATTACATATTAAGATGAAAGTTGTCAAATCTGATGAAGAGTTTCAAAATAGTACACAGCTTCATTAGATTTGACAACTTTGAACTTTCCAATACCCAATACCCAATACCCAATACTTATTTCAGCATTACCATCTTCCTTATCACTTCAAATCTTCCTGCCTTCAGCTTATAATAATAAACCCCGCTTGATAACTTGCTTCCGTTGAATTCAACTTTATATTTTCCCGGACTTAATGTTTCATTAACTAATGTAGTTACTTCTTTACCAAGAGCATCATATATTTTCAGTGAAACAAATCCCAAATCCGGAATCCCAAATTCCAGATTCGTGACCGGATTGAACGGGTTCGGGTAATTCTTAATATTAAAATCCCGGTTCTGCTGATCATCAGTTGGATTTGTATTCGAAGTCAATGCATC
>CAZLOL010000460.1:0-2030 GCA_964561045.1 uncultured Ignavibacteriaceae bacterium
CAGTGAAATTGTCCGTCAGTGAAATGCAGACAGGGAGTGACTCTGCGGAGACGACATTTTTTGAAAAAACTATAGTGGAAATAAATTTGTGTCATCGCTGATGACACAATTGCCAACAGGCATTTTCAATTTAACTTACTTTAGTAGATTATACACCTGGTAGGGTATAAATAGTAAGCTTACATTGAATTTATACCCGAAAAGGTATAGTTAATGTAAATTACATTGAATTTATACCCGAAAAGGTATATATTGTTTTAAGTTTTTTTAATACAATAAAACAATATGTTATTAAGCAAGTTTATAAAAGAGAAAAGAAATGATGCAAATCTTACTCAACCGGAACTGGCACAGAAAGCAGGTGTAGGACTTCGTTTTGTCAGAGATCTGGAACAAGGTAAAGAATCAGTGCGTCTGGATAAGGTAAACCAGGTTTTGCAACTTTTTGGATTTCAGGTTGGTGCTGTGCCTATGGATCGGGGGGCAAATGAGAAGGGCTGAAATAAGAATGCATGATACTTTAACCGGTATACTAACTCAAGATGAAAATGGTTACAATTTCATTTATGATAAGGCATACATTGAAAGCGATAAACCGGAACCGGTAAGTCTTACCTTGCCTTTAAGCAATTCTCCATATATCAGTAAAGTTCTTTTTCCTTTTTTCGATGGATTAATACCGGAAGGATGGTTATTGCATATTGCTGAAGAAAATTGGAAACTGAATCCCAGAGACAGAATGGGTTTGCTTTTAGCATGCTGTAAGGATTGTATTGGTGCAGTTAGTGTTCACCCGATAAAAGAAGAAGAAGAAATTATATGAAAAGATGCTTGTACTGTTATCAACCTCTTAGAGAAAATGAAACGGATTTTCATCCTGCCTGCAGTAAAAAAATCTTTGGGCAACCTAATCCGCCGGAATTACCTTTCACCGAATCACAAATGGAAGAATTGGCAAAACAGGTTGTCAGAAGTCACATCACCGTTCCGGGAGTCCAACCTAAAATATCTTTAGACCTGCCAACTTCTCAAAATAAAAATGAACCTGAAAGGTTTACTATCGTTGGTTTATGGGGCGGATATATTTTAAAACCTCCGGGTAAGAATTATCCGCAATTACCGGAAGTGGAAGACCTGACAATGCACCTTGCGAATATTGCAAAGATCAAGGTAGTTCCTCATAGTTTGATACGGCTTCAGTCAGGTAATCTTGCGTATATAACAAAGAGAATTGATCGCAGTAGAAAGAATATGATACATATGGAAGATATGTGTCAGCTTACGGAAAGGCTCACTGAAGAAAAATACAACGGGTCATACGAACAGGTTTCTAAAACAATTTTAAAATATTCAGTAAATCCGGGACTGGATGTTGTAAACTTTTTTGAACAATTAGTTTTTACATTTCTCACAGGAAATGCAGACATGCATTTAAAGAATTTCTCGCTGATCAAAATGAATAGTTCAGGTTATATACTTTCACCCGCTTATGATATGGTTGCAACAGCCCTCGTCAACCCTGCTGATAATGAAGAATTAGCATTGACGTTAAATGGCAAAAAGAAAAAAATCAAACGAAGTGACTTTGTATCTGCATTTACTGCAGCAAAACTTGAAACAAAACAACAGGAGAATATTTTTAAGAAAATGGAAACTGCAAAAGATATGTGGCTGGAATTTATCAAGATCAGTTTTTTGAGTAATGAATTTAAAAAAGCATACAAAGAACTTATTCAGGAAAGATTATTAATATTAAAAAAATAAAAGGAAGCAGCAAAAATGAAAGAAACACTATTCCTTTTATCTTCCCGTCCCCGCCCGCATTGAATGTGCAATGCATTCAGGATTCATAAAGCGGGAGACTCAGCGGGGACGGCGTGAATGAATTGCCTGCTGTCGTTTCATTGCCGTCCAAAACAATTTCACATATGTTAGAAATATTTAATTCAATTATAAAATCAAAATAAATTGTAAGCATTTCTAAACAACCCCACCCTGCCCTCCCCTTTGAAAAAGGGGAGGGTTTGGGA
>CAZLOL010000461.1:0-2012 GCA_964561045.1 uncultured Ignavibacteriaceae bacterium
CGTCTGTAAGCTCCGAACTTACCACCATTTTTTAAGATAGTTGTAAGGTCTTTATTCATATCACTCATTTTTTTTCTCCTGAATTTTTATTCGTTCTGTTCATACTGCTCTTCGGTTTCAAGTTCGAATGTCAGCATGTGAACTAATTTATTATTAAAAGCTGTTATTAAAATATTGCTTGTTAAATTTAACTTGCTGTGAGTTGATACTGTATTTTGCAAAGTTTCATTTCTGTTAAATTTGTTCATCAAGTTTTCTGCAAATGTTTCGACTGTGGTAAACGAATCATTCGCCGGACTATGTTCCCGGTAATACACAAAAAAGAATCTTCTCTTACAATCTTCAACATCAAAGCCCTCTTCATATTCTGCAATCTTACCGGCATGAATAAAACCAACTGCATTTATAATTCCGCTTTTCATAACCTGATCAATCTCAACCTGTGATCTTAAATAAACTATTCCATGAATTATCTTTCCTACTCCGTCTACTGTTCCGATTATTTGCGAAATTGCCGTTACAATGCTCGGTAAGCTCATATATTTATATTCCTGTATTGATTAATAATTCCGCTGAGATCAAGTTTCTTATAAGTCTCACCTGCAGAACCACCAAGATTAATACTTGATCCTGATTTATTCAAAGAACTTTCACCCTGCCTGGATTCAAGAAAATGATAAGCCGCCATTTGACATACTGCTTTTCTTAAATCAGAAGGATATGAATTTAAATATCCGAGTGATCCGGAATAAGTTTTTGATAAAACCGAATCAAGAGTTAAAGAAGTATTGCCGCTTATTCCTGCAACTTTCTTTAATTCGCCTTCGATTATTATTTCATCACCTATACTCAACTCGCCGTCAAAGTCTGTCCCTGATCCGGTTATTGTCGCCGTTCCAATTGTTCCCGCTAATGTTCCGGTTAATACTTCAAACTTATAGCCGGCTGTATATTCAATCTTTAATTCTTTCTGATAAACGCTGTAACCTTTACGAATCCTGATATATGATTCATATATTTCAATTGTATCATTAATTGTATCCGGACTTATAATCACATCGCTGTACTGATCACCGCTCCAATATTTCAAAGAGGTTACTGCTGTTACAGGTCTATTCTTTGTAAAAACAATTATATCAGAAACATTACTATTTATCTTCTCAATGTGTTCAGTGCTTTCAAGTTTCCTGTTTAAAGCCGAATCAAGTTCCGAAATTGCAAACTGAATTGAAGTATTAAGAAACTCATCTCTGTCAGTGATCTGAGCTGCTTCCAGTCCGGTGTCATCTAATTTCAGATAATATTTTAATTCTGCTTTGGTTATCATAATTATTTAAATGAAACTGTTATTCTTGTTCTCGGTGCATATAAATCATTTGTACTTTCATTTGATCTTACGAGTCTGAATGTTGCTCCGGGTATATCTGCCGAATTAAATAAAAATGTTCCAGCTGTTGCATCTCCGGGAATCATTGAAGTTACATAAGTCGTTAAAGCAGTTGCATTTGTATTTCTTACAGACAAAGGCGAGTAAGAAGTAAGTACCCCCCCGCTTATTTTAATCTGTGCAAATATTGTATCTGTTCCCGCCATAGCACTATCAACAACCGTAATAAATACCCTATCTGATCCCGGCGGAATAGTGAAAGTTTCAGTTGTGTCGCCGATTGCAAAGTATGTTTCAACTGCATCCTGCGACTTTGATTCCTTTTGCAAAATTAAAGCCAACAAAAGAACTATTACCAATTTTATAATTTTCATTGTTTTGATTTTTTTGTTTTAGTTTTTAAATCTTTTTTTGTCATAACCTTATTCTCTTCAGGAGCTATCTCCGCTTCTTCTTTATCCCATATATCGCTCAATTCATTAGCCTGTTTTAAATACTTTCCCATACTTGTCGCATCACCCTGCGGAACTACATCGCCTTTCTTGAAATCTTTTCCGGTTATGCTTTTGAAATCTTCTATTGCGATTAACATAATGTTTTTATTTTAAGTGAGCCGGATATATAA
>CAZLOL010000462.1:0-2009 GCA_964561045.1 uncultured Ignavibacteriaceae bacterium
TGTTAAAAAATTTTCTTACCATTTTGAGTAGAATTTAACTTGTAAGTGATTAACTATTAACTATTAACTATTAACTACTAAGTCAATTGTTAATATTTTCCGAAATGGGTAAATTGCTTAAACACTCCTTGTTATTTCCCCTATTTATACAGAGGACAGGATATAATTTAAAATAAAACATTTTATGTGCGGTATTGTATGTGTCTTTACAAAAAACAACAGCGTTAAAGATCTCAGAAAGAATGTTCTGGATATGTCAAAGAAAGTGCGGCACCGCGGACCTGACTGGTCGGGAATTTACTGCGGTGATAATGTGATATTCGCTCACGAGCGCCTTGCTATAGTAGATCCGAAATCAGGAAAACAGCCGCTGTACAGCAAAGATATGAATCTTATTCTGGCGGCAAACGGCGAGATATATAATCACGAAGATTTAAGAAATGAAGTCGGCAACTATGAATTTTTAACGGAATCGGATTGTGAAGTCATTCTGGCTCTTTACAGAAAAAAAGGTATTGAATTCATTCATGAACTAAACGGCATCTTTGCTTTTGCTTTGTATGATAAAGAAAATGATTCTTATTTTATTGCACGGGATCATATAGGCGTGATGCCTTTATACATGGGGTGGGATAAACTGGGTAACTTTTATGTTGCATCCGAACTGAAAGCGCTTGAAGGTGTTTGCAATAAGTTCGAGGAATTTCTTCCCGGACATTACATTTACAGCAAAGAAGGTCCGGGTCTGAAGCGCTGGTACAAAAATGACTGGACAGAATATGAGAATGTAAAAGACAATGTATCTGATATTCCGAAATTGCGTAAGGCTCTTGAAGATTCCGTTCACAGGCAGCTCATGTCAGATGTTCCTTACGGAGTTTTGCTTTCAGGAGGACTTGATTCATCCATTATATCCGCCGTCACAAAAAAGTTTGCATCAAAACGCGTCGAATCACATGACACGCAGACAGCATGGTATCCGCAGCTTCATTCGTTTGCTGTCGGGTTAGCAGGTTCCCCTGATCTCGCAGCTGCTAAAAAAGTAGCAGCCCATATCGGCTCCGTTCATCACGAAATTAATTTCACAATACAGGAAGGTCTCGATGCAATACATGATGTTGTTTATCACCTAGAAACTTATGACGTAACCACTATACGCGCCTCGACTCCTATGTATCTCCTTGCAAGAGTTATAAAATCAATGGGAATTAAAATGGTTTTATCAGGTGAAGGTGCTGATGAAATATTCGGCGGGTATCTTTATTTTCATAAGGCTCCGGATGCAAAATCATTTCATGAAGAAACCATAAGAAAGCTGAGCAAGCTTCATCTTTATGACTGTCTCCGCGCAAACAAATCCCTTGCAGCATGGGGTATAGAAGGCCGTGTTCCATTTTTAGATAAGGAATTCATGAATGTTGCCATGAATCTTAATCCGAAAGATAAAATGGCAGGCGAAGGTAAAATGGAGAAATGGATACTCCGAAAAGCTTTTGAAGATTATCTGCCGGAAAGCATAGCATGGCGTCAGAAAGAACAATTCTCTGACGGAGTCGGGTACAGCTGGATAGATACTCTGAAAGCAGTTGCAGAAGAGCAGGTCAGCGATGAACAGATGGAAAATGCTGCTTACCGTTTCCCGATACATACCCCAAAATCAAAAGAAGAATACCGATACCGTGTAATATTCAGCGAACATTTTCCTTCTGATTCAGCGGCTTTATGTGTTCCCTCTGTAAAATCTGTTGCATGCAGTACGCCTGAAGCCCTTGCATGGGACGCTTCTTTCCAAAATGCGAATGATCCGTCGGGAAGAGCGGTGAAGAGTGTTCATAAGGAAGGATACAAGTGAATTATCAATGTTCAATGTTCAATGTTCAATGATCAATGTTCAATGTTTAATTATTTATAACTTGTTATCTAAAGCCTGCATAAATTGAAGAAAAGAAAACCCGTAATATCGGCTCTCCTGTCAGAATATAAAAACGCTATAGAGGATCTGAAGGAAA
>CAZLOL010000463.1:0-2000 GCA_964561045.1 uncultured Ignavibacteriaceae bacterium
ATAAGCTGGAAGCAGGTGATTTTATTGAAACAAAGAGAATGATATTGCTAAAATAGCGACATTTGAATTATCAAAATACTCTTTTATAGAGATACTATAGATTACAATAAATTTATATAATCCCGTAGGGATGAAATATTGGCAGAAATAAGCGACAAATGTTATTGTCCCGCAGAGACGAGATAAACAATTGTTGTTCTGACATTCAATCCCTACGGGATTGATTATTCTTGTCTATAATTTTCTACCAATATTAAATCCCTACAGGATTTAATAAATTGATTTATCGATTTGCGGTGTTAGATAGTTGTAGTTAAATTGATTTAGATGACTGACAATCGTAGGACAAATAACCTAATAGTAAATAGAGAATATGAAAGAGTAGGACAGACATTCTTTTCCGGCAAGAATGCAATAAGTGTTGAAGATGTTGAAATAGGAAAGTCTGTCCTGCCTTATTAATAATATTTATCAGAGTTCATGAATTTTATGTTAAATCGGTTTGAGTATTTGATTGATAAAACTAATAATTCTAAACAATTAATTACAATGAAAACATGAAAACTTTGAAATTTATATTAGTTTATCTGCTAACCTGCAATATCTCTTATACACAGCAGGATCTTAAGTGGAGATTAATACCAACTGCACCAGTCAATTCACCCGGTGGAAGATATGACGATATAAGTTTCATTAATGAAAATACCGGGTGGGCTATCACAAATGATAAAGAGAACAATGATTTTGTTTATAAGACAACCAATGGCGGAATATCCTGGAATGTATCTGCCGATACAAGCCTTCATAATCTCAGAAGTATTGGATTTGCAGATTCTCTCAACGGATGGCTTGGAACTCTGAACGGAACAGGCACTGTGTTATATAATACTACAAACGGAGGATCGAATTGGTTGCCTGCGATAAATACAGCAGCGGCTGATTCATTGGGTGTATGCGGTTTATTTGTTGTAAATAAAAATGTTGTTTACGGATGCGGAAGATATTACGGTCCTGCTAATTTATTTAAGACAACCAATGGTGGATTAAACTGGAGTATAAGATATCTTGGCGATCAGATTACAACACTGATAGATTGTTTCTTTCTGAATAAGGATTCAGGTTTTGTGGTCGGCGGGATAGGAAATTCCTTTAATGCAAGAAGCGGAGCAATATTGTTTACTTCGGACGGAGGAGAAACCTGGGTTAACAGAGCAGTAACGCCTCCCAGGGGACAATGGTGCTGGAAAATATCATTTCCTGACAGATTGCATGGGTATGTTTCATTGGAAAAGTTAAATTCATCTCCCGTATATTTTTTGAAAACAACAGACGGTGGAGAAAGCTGGACAGAGAAAATTTTCTTAAATATATATGCAAACGAAGAAGGTATAGGCTTTATAAATGCAAACACAGGCTGGCTGGGCGGCTGGTACTTTAATACATATAAAACAACAGACGGAGGAGATAACTGGAATTTGGATCCCTGGAGCTATAACTTAAACCGGATAAGGAAAATCAATGATACAATTGCTTTTGCTGCAGGCAGAGGAATTTATAAATATTCAAGGGATACTATTGTAGGTATCAGTTATGTTAATCAAATTGCTGCTGAAGAGTATTCTTTAAATCAAAACTTTCCGAATCCTTTTAATCCGAAAACTATTATCAACTATTCGTTAATGGAAAATGGTTTTGTGATTTTGAAAGTATATAATACATTGGGAGAAGTAGTTGCAACTATTGTTAATCAAAAGCAAAACTCCGGGAGTTATGAAGTTGTTTTCAACGGAAGCAATTTTGCGAGCGGAGTATATTTTTATAAACTGGAAACCCGTAACTTCACAGAATCAAAACGTATGATACTCCTAAAATAAAAATAAATGAAACTAAAACTCTTACTCTTTTTAATCTTATTAATCTTATCTTTAATTTCAGATCAGATATTTTCACAGACACTTCAGTGGAGGCTGCTTTCGAATTCTCCGGGAACAACAGGACAG
>CAZLOL010000464.1:0-1998 GCA_964561045.1 uncultured Ignavibacteriaceae bacterium
CATTCTGAAGACCGTGCCTGCTTTCACCTTCAGGAGGTACTCTCGGCTGACACCTCGAGATTCCATGGGAGGCAAGACGTAGTCTTCAGCGACCATGAGATACAGCTTCTTCTTCTTGTCACCAGATGTGGCTCCGGTTTCTGCCATGCCATTGCCGAAACCTCGAAGAACTTTAGAGAATCCGATCATTTGAATTTGAATTACAGTTGGGAGCACTCTTGAGATCTGTAGGAGTTCCTGGATCTATAAGTATGCAGAAAAGGATAAGTATACTTAGAAAAACTGAGAATGCGCTATAGAGTATGCACAGTTTTTCTAAGTATTTTTGTCCTTCTCACGTATACTTGAGATCTGTAGGAGTTCTCAGACCTATTGTTGGTGAGGACTGATCTTCGGCTACCTGGACCTCGTGCTCATTCCCAGCCTTGTTGAGAAGCCTGGCCTGCAGTATGTCCAAGTATGTTTTTTTTTGTTCTTTTTGTTAAAAATTATACTTCCAGTACATAGCGAGCTAACAACTCCCGGCAATTTAATTTAAAAGGCGAATGCTGAATTAACAATGGCAGTTGTGACCAAGGAGTGCACCGAAGTCTACTTCGACAGTCCCTCTCCTCATGCCGTCCTGAACTTCTGCAAGAGGAGAGCTCCTCCTGTCAATAGGTTCAGCCAGAAGATCTTCAAGAGCGAAGACAGACACCAGGCAGACAAAGTCATGGAAGTGATCCAGCAGTTAAAGACGAACTTTGCCAAGGACTGTCCAGCTACTAATCTTCTGAGTGCCATGATGGAGGGGACTGAAGAGATGGACCACAGATCTATCGGATCCCTTGAGTCACAGACCAGAACACAGCCATGGCCAGCCACTGAGTGGGCCGCACTGCCATACAAGGAAAAGATCAACAGCAAGAGAGAGCTGGTCAAGGCCTGCATCTTGAGGCAGGCCATCCCCAACCTCAGGGCCGCAGCACGGTCTGCCAAGGTGCACATCTCTGTGGCCAAGAGAGTCTTCGACGAGCTCAGGTTGCTCGGAGACATCAGCTCATACGAGTACAACAACGTCAAGTCATACGAAGAGACCACTGCTCTGCAAGAAGAAATCTCTCGAATAGAAGATGGGTTCATGACGGTGGCCGACCTGAAGAGACGTCACCCATCCTTCTCTCGGAAGGCCATACTCAAGCACCTGCACCTGCAAGGGTACCGGTACAGACTGCTTCCCAAGAACATGAGGAATCCTGAACGACGAATCATCAACTCCACTCGAGTGTGTCGCCTGATCTCGCACATCACCCAGGCCATCACTGATCCCAACACCACCATCCTCTACATCGACGAGATGAAGTTCCCTCTGTACCAGACCTCCGAGAGACGCTGGCAGCACCCGGAGACTGCTCTCGAGGACAGCATCGTCTACAACAGAAGGACAGCTCATGACCAAAATCTGACTGCCATTGCTCTGTGTTCACTGGAGAAGTTCGAGGCAGTGCAGCTCTTCCAGAGAGAGATCAACGGACACGACTTCCTGTACTTCCTGAACGCTGCCATCGAGCACCTGCCTGAAGGAAGGCAGTACACCATCATTGCTGACAATGCGACTTGGCACTCTTCTGAGGCAGTGATGGCCAGCAAGGCGAGCAAGTACCTGTACTTCAATGAGCCGCACATGTTCCAGCTCAACATCATCGAGAATGCCTTCTCATTTGTGCGTTGTGGCTTCAGGAAGAGGCCTATTGTTGAGACTGTAGAAGAAGAGGCAAAGAACATTTTGCGAATATTTTTCGATCCAGTGAACGGAAAGAGATTTCGAGGACTGGTGAGGAATCACCTCAGACAACTGGAGAAATTCCTCACCAAGCACCGTCCAAACTAGAAAGTGACTTTGACTTTTGCGACTTTTTCGAAAATCGATCGATTTTGGCGAATAACTTCGAAAAACTTAGAATAATTTCGAACAAATTCGAATAACTTTGTAAGTAATTTTTGTTTACAGGAAACTCT
>CAZLOL010000465.1:0-1996 GCA_964561045.1 uncultured Ignavibacteriaceae bacterium
CTGCAGGAATTGCACATGAGATACAGAACCCGCTGAACTTTGTGAATAATTTTTCGGAGCTGAATACAGAGCTGATCTCTGAGATGAAAGATGAAATTGGCAAAGGTAATTTAAATGAAGTAAAATCAATAGCTGATGATATTGAAGCAAATGAAAATAAAATAGTTCACCACGGAAAGAGAGCTGATGCAATTGTTAAAGGAATGCTTCAGCACAGCCGCAGCAGCAACGGTGTAAAAGAGCTGGCAGATATCAATGCTTTGGCTGATGAATATCTGAGATTAGCATATCACGGTCTGCGGGCAAAGGATAAATCTTTCAATGCAACAATGAAAACTGACTTTGATGAAGGCATTGGAAACATTAATGTTGTTCCGCAGGATATTGGAAGAGTGATTTTGAATTTAATTACGAATGCTTTTTATGCTGTCGATGAAAAAAAGAAGCAGCGGGAGGTAGATTATGAACCAACCGTAACGGTAAGTACAAAAAAGGCAGGAGACAAAGTTGAATTAAAAGTAAAAGATAACGGTAATGGAATTCCCCGGAAAGATCTGGATAAAATCTTTCAGCCTTTTTTTACGACAAAGCCGTCGGGTTCGGGAACCGGTCTGGGATTGTCATTGAGCTATGATATAGTGAAGGCACATGGAGGTGAACTGAAGGTTGAGACGAAGGAAGGTGAAGGGAGTGAGTTTATGATAGTATTACCTTTGAGTGAAAATAATTAATTTTATTCTGATGCGAAAAATTGTCTTCGTAATTTTCATATTGTTAAATGTTTCGTCATGTATTTCACAATATGAAAAAATTGACAGTCTGAAATCCTTGATTTCACAGGGAAGTTCTGATACTGCTTATGTCAGAATTTTAAATAAGATAGGCTCGGTCTATACAGAAATGAAAAACGATTCGGCATTATTGTATTTCAAAGATGCATTGAGAATTTCAGAAAATATCGGTGACACCCGAAACGAAATATACTCGAGAAGATTAATGGCATTTTATTTATACTCCGTAAAATCGGATTTTGCGAATTCACTTGAACTATACATGACGAATCTGAAAGCGGAAGAGGAATCCGGCGATACAACATATATTTTCTTTGATACGAGAGATGTAACATTAATTTATGAGTCTATTGAAGATTATCAGAATGAACTTAAATACATAAACAAGCTGCGTGAATTGGTAAATTCAGGGAAATTCAAAGACAGCATAAAATTAAGCCGGTTCAGAATGACAATAGATAACCGTCTGGGAGGTTTTTACAGTACCGGTCCAATGAAGAATCTTGATTCGGCTATGATCTACAGAAGAAGACTTTATGACAACGGTGTCGCTATAAATGATCTGACATTTATTTCTCTTGGCAGCAGCGGTATAGGAGATATTTTTAAATATCTTAAGAACTCAGATTCTGCCGTTTACTATTACCATGTTTGCATTCCTCTCGCTTTAAAAATAAACAGGCAGGATATTTACAGCAGATGTCTGATCGGGCTTGGTCAACTTTATCTTGATGATAATAAGATCGATTCAGCTTATCATTACGGAATGAAATATTTCAATATCTCGCAGAGAGCTAAGATCCCGGAGTATTTAATGGAAAGCTCCAAGCTGATGGCGGGAGTTTATCATGCCAAAGGAATGAACGACAGCGCATACATCTGTCTCAGCATGTCATTTCAGTTGAGCGACAGTATTTTCAGTTCTGAAAAAATCTACAGAGCACAGAATCTCGGGTTTAAAGAATCACTGCAGAAGCAGAAGGATGAGCAGAACAGGCTTGAAGCAATTCATCAGTACAAGACAAAGATGCAGATTTACGGACTGATCGCCGGACTTACAATTTTATCTCTTATAATTTTTTTACTTTACCGGAATAACAGACAAAAAAAGACCGCCAATATTGAATTAGGTAAAGCATATGATAATCTTAAATCAACACAAGCACAGCTTATACAATCTGAAAAGATGGCTTCTCTCGGAGAGC
>CAZLOL010000466.1:0-1995 GCA_964561045.1 uncultured Ignavibacteriaceae bacterium
TGAAGTTTGTGAAGTTTGTGAAGTTTGTGAAGTTTGTGAAGTTTGTGAAGTTTGTAAAGTTTGTAAAGTTTATAAAGTTTATAAAGTATATAATGTTTGTAAAGTTGTAAAGTTTGTAAAGTAAAAGATCAATGACTTCATTCAATCATTTCATTACAGTTAATTAGTTGACAAAAATAATATCCATATCAAATCAAAAAGGCGGAGTAGGGAAGACAACTACGGCAATTAATCTTTCAACAGCAATAGCTTCCAAAAGCAAGAAAGTTCTGCTTATCGATGCTGATCCGCAGGCAAATGCAACATCGGGTCTGGGACTTGAAGCAGTCATAGATGGTCATTCTACTTATGAGATATTTATCTCCGGCAGAACTTTAAGGGACTGTATAAAAAAAACCCAGGTTAACAATCTGGATATTGTAAGCTCAAATATTAATCTGGTAGCAGCCGAACTCGAACTCGTAGATCTTCCTTCACGTGAAAGCATTCTGAAGAATAAGATCCTGAATTATCTGAATGAAGAAAATAATCCTGAAGGTTATGATTACATATTTGTCGATTGTCCGCCGTCTTTGGGACTTATAACAGTCAATGCCCTAACGGCTGCAGATTCTCTTCTGATACCTGTGCAGTGTGAATATTATGCGCTTGAAGGTTTGTCTCAGCTTCTAAATACTATAAAGAATGTAAAGAATGTTTTCAATCCGAATCTCAATATAGAAGGTTATCTGCTTACAATGTTCGATTCGAGACTTAAATTATCCAATCAGATTGAAAGCGAACTGAGAAAATTTTTCGGAGAGAAAGTTTTTACTACTAAGATATTCAGGAATGTAAAGATAGGCGAAGCTCCGAGTTACGGCAAACCGATTATTATGTACGATCCTTCTTCTACCGGTTCGATGAATTATCTTGAACTCGGTAAAGAATTTCTGACACGCAATGGTCATGTATTGGAAACTGAACCTCAGGCAGATCAGAACATTGATCTTAAAAGTTCTTAATATAAGTGAAAATTAATCATGGATAATAAATCATCAGTTTTAGGTAAAGGTCTTTCTGCAATTTTCACTGAAAAGAATATTGACCTGAATGCAGCGGAAATCCCGGCAGGTTCAAAAACAGACGAAATACCTGTTAATAAAATAATGGTAAATCCGCTTCAGCCGAGGGAAGACTTTGATGAAGAAAAGCTGAGGGAACTTTCGGACTCAATAAAGCAAAAAGGTCTCATTCAGCCCGTAACGGTTTTTAAAAAAAATGATGACTATATTCTGATCTCCGGTGAAAGAAGACTTCGTGCGGTAAAAATGATCGGCATTGAAAAAGTGCCGGCTTATATTTACGAAAATCCTTCAAGTAAGGAAGTAACGAATGAAGATCTGCTTGAACTTGCGCTGATAGAAAACATACAGCGCACAGATCTTAATCCGATGGAGCTGTCGGATTCATACAACAGACTCTCACTGGAATTCAATCTTACACAGGAACAGATAGCTGAGAAAGTTTCAAAACAAAGAAGCACAGTGGCAAATTTTTTAAGGCTTCAGAGACTACCCGTTGAAATAAAGGTTTCTCTGAGAAGAAATGAGATCACAGAAGCACACGCGCGGATGCTGCTTCGTATTGACACTCTCGAAGATCAGCTCATACTCTGGAAACGTATCATCAATGAAAATATCACTGTAAAAAATCTTGAAGAGATAACAAAGCCATCTGCAAAAAAACAAAGAAAGAAAAAAGCAGTACTCGGTGAAATTTACGATCCTTATCTGCAAAGCATAGAAGACAAGCTGAGAAATTATTTCGGAACAAAGGTAAAAATAAACAGGAAGTCAAAGTTCTCAGGGGAAATAGTGATAGAATATTTTTCGAATGATGATCTGGAAAGAATTACGGAAAAGTGCGATAAGAATTGAGAATTAAAAATTAAGAATTAAGAATTATTCACTTACAAGTTAAATTCTACTCAAAATGGTAAGAAAATTTTTTAAC
>CAZLOL010000467.1:0-1995 GCA_964561045.1 uncultured Ignavibacteriaceae bacterium
CCGATGTATCAGTGGATGATTATGGAAATATATGGATAGGTACTCATGGATTTGGAATCTATAAATTCTCTAAAGACTACAAAACATTTTGTCATTATAAAAAAAATACTTCAAACACAGCCGAAATATTAACAAGTAATTATATTAAACGTTTTTATTTAGATAAAGACTCTGAGAAGCTATTTATTGGCACACAAAACGGAGGTGTGAATGTCTATGATTATGCTACAGATAGTTTTTCTTTCTTAAACTCCGATGAAGATATGTTGAAAAAGCAAATTAATGTAAATATTATTTATAAAGATAAGAAGAATAGACTGTGGATTGGACAGAGTAATGGTCTGTTTCTATTAGACAAAGAAAATAAACTTTATAAGAGATTCCTGCATGACAGTAATTCGGATAATTCAATCTCAGAAAATCATATTACAGCCATCTGTGAAGATCATCAGGGTCTTTTATGGATAGGAACTCAAAATAAAGGATTAAATTGTTTTGATCCTGAAACCGAAATTTTTCAAAGAATTAACCTGAACGAAGACAACTCAATGGGAAAATTTAACAACTCAATAAATTGTCTTTTCACTGATAAAACCAATGTAATATGGATTGGAACTCGTTCTGGCGGAATAGGAAAGATTGACAGGGAGGAAAAAAATTTTTTTACGATATCAAATGATTCGGAATATCCGGAAATTAGAAACATGGATGTTCATACAATATATAAGGATTCCAAAAATTCTTTCTGGCTGGGTACCCACTATGATGGCTTATACTATTACAAAATTGCTGTAAATAATAAATATGAACTCATAAAGATCAGCGACCTTGAAAAAGTTTCAATATTAAGTATTACAAGTGATAACAATAGTACTTTATGGATAGGTTGTAATAAATATGGATTAATTTATATTAATCCCGGAGACAACAAGATTAACGTTGTTGACCAGGATCTTTTTTTGAAAAACACAGATCAACTTCATTTCATTGTATATCCTCAATTAAGAGATAAAATAAATCCAAACCACTTATGGTTATGCGTAGATTTTAATAAATTAGTTATACTCGATACTGAAAAAATGACATTTGTCGAGAACAAAACAATATCTCAGGAATTTGAAAATAAAAATGTATCAGCCTTGTATTTGGATTCCAGTAATAACTTGTGGATTGGAACAGTTGGATTTGGAGTTTATAAATATAGTTACTCTGACAACAAACTAATCAATTACAATTTTGAGCCGGATAACGAAAAAAGTATTTCTGACTCTAGAATAATGATAATAACTGAAGATTCCGATAAAAATTTATGGTTTGGAACTCAAACGGGAGGTTTGAATATGTATGATAATGTAAGTAACACTTTTAAGAGAATTGCTATTCCGGGAAACGATGTTAATGCAATATTGCTGGATAATAACAATCAATTCTGGATTACAGCTGGCAGTTTATTGTTAAGGTACAATATTTACAACAATGAACTTTTTAGCTACCCAAATCTTAATGATTTCAATACTTATTCATTTTTTAAATCAAATGATGAAACATTTTATTTCGGAGGAAAAAAAGGTGTCACTTACTTCAAACCAGAAGAAATCAAAACCAATCCGCATATTCCTAACATCGTTCTAACCGATTTTCAACTATTCAACGAATCCGTAAGACCTTCTCCCGATAATCCATTTATACAAAGAAGTATTTCTTATACAAAAAAAATAACATTGTCATACAAAGAAAGCGTTATAACATTCGAGTTCGCTTCATTGATATTCAATAATCCAAAACAAAATCAATATGCATACATGATGGAGGGTTTTGATGAAGACTGGGTTTATTGCGGTACGAGAAGAACGGCGACTTATACTAATCTTGATCCGGGTGAATATGTATTCAGAGTTAAAGGTTCGAATAATGACGGCTTGTGGAATGAAGAAGGAACATCAATCAAAGTTATCATAACTCCTCCGTGGTATAAAACACTTTTGTTTAAAGGAT
>CAZLOL010000468.1:0-1991 GCA_964561045.1 uncultured Ignavibacteriaceae bacterium
AGAGTCATTCCGCTGTTTACATTTTAAATTCAGAATAATCGTTCTGCGGAAGACTCTGTGGATACAAGAATCATTCTCAATCTCTTCCTCCCTTTTCTTCTGTTTTGTATTTACCGATTCAAGCATTTTTGAATTTACTATGAGTAAGTAAAAAATACAAATAGGTCATACAAAATTTTATAAAAATAGAATAGAATTAGCAACATTTCCATTATTAAATTAATTTTTATAAGCCATAGGTATCTAATTTTAATTGAATTTTTAATGGTAATTGTTATCAGAAATAATATCAAGCTAAACCCTAAATGTATTAAAAATATGCTTGTGAAGTCAATAATTTTTCTATATTGCATAAAAGAGAATAACAAATATGTTATAGTTATAGCTGATACAAATATTAACAGTACAAACAAAAAAAGTTCTTTTTTTTTCTCCATTTGCAATTCTTGATTAGAAATTATTTCCTCTTGACTCTGCTTTCCTTGCACTTTTATTTCCTCTAAATGGACTGTAATCAAACTTTTGTCCCAAAGGTTCGTCATTATCAGATTCAATAATTCTTATATTATCTTTACTGATACTTGGATCATTTTTGTCAACTATACCTCTATTTTTTATGAAGTTTTCAAACTTGCTAATATATGATTCCGTTATAAAGTATGTTTCAAAAATGTTTAACTCTGTTCCAAACATTGCTCCTGTTGCATTTGATCTTAAATCCTCTTTGTCCCATGCAGAATTACTGAATTTTAATGTTTGATATGATTCAAGAAATTCTCCCAATATCTTTGTTATTTCAATTGCTGCTTCTTGTGGACTCACCAAATCAAATGCAGATGATACATATGCTCCAGCAAAAAAATGAACTAAATCCATAAATCCGTCTTGTCTTGTGTAAATGTATCTTGGACCAACTGTACCCCTCAAATCATATATAAAAAAGGCAAGAGGCTGATGCATGTGCTCTTTCATCAAATTTGTAACTTCATTAAGATTTGCTAATTGGTCTCTTCTTGGATCTTTGCCATCTGGATCAATTATTATAAATGGATTATTTAATCCATAACAATATGGCGTAAAAGAAACATACTTTTCCAATAACGGCTCCACCTGTCCCCATCTTCCAACCCTCGCATCATAATATCTCGCCCCAAAATAATCATAACCATTTTCCTTATCCCTTTCTTTCGAAGTAAACTTATATATATTCTCATCATTCTGATAAACCCTGTTCTCAAGTAAATATCCCCATGAGTCATAATCCTGTGCACTGATAACTGTTTCGGATTCGTCTAACACAGCCCTTACTGAACCGAGGTGGTCCTTCAGGTAATATCGCTTATCTCCGTTTGAATTTATAAATCCCGCATTGTCCGTTCCCCATATGTTCCATTGCTTCAATGATCCGTTTTCATATATTGCCATTTCTTTTCCGCTGACGTCTCTTGAATAAATTATGTCGCTTAGAAGTGAATCATTTCCTTCATTAAAAATTCTCTTTCGAATTCTGTTTCCCGCTTCATCATAATAATAATATGTCTTTAAAAAAGATGTGTCAGCAGGTGTAATTCCTGAAACATAGATTACTCTTTTTATAAGTTGTGTGATCAGGTTTCTGTGGTCATATTGAATGCTGAAATTGCTATTGAGGCTGTCAGTGATCAGATTGCCGTTATTGTCATATACGAATTGTTCCTTTGCACCTTGTACCATGAGGAGCTTATTTGTCCCGGGATAGTAATTGTAAGTAAAATCATCTATCAAACTTCCGCCACTTCCTTTTCTGTACAAAGTGAGAATGTTTCCGTCCCTGTCATAAGAATTAGAAACTTCAAATTTACTATCATGAGTAATTGCTTCAAGGAGTCTGTTTGATCTGTCATATTCGTATGAAAACGTCAGGTCAGAGCTGTTTCCGAAATCATTATTATATTCTCCGCTGTATTCCGTTGTTTTCACATTGCCGTTACGGAAATAAGTATTTGCAAAAT
>CAZLOL010000469.1:0-1981 GCA_964561045.1 uncultured Ignavibacteriaceae bacterium
TCAGAATTTTTCCGGTTTAATTAATGAATAAGCTAAGTAAATAAACAGAGCTATACAGATTATTAATAAGATTACCATTTCGTTAAATTAAATTTTATCAATTATATCCGTGAATTTAAAAAACAGGAAAAAGAAAACTCCTGCAATGATGATCATTAGAATTAATGTTGTGATATCCATTTTTTTATTCTCCTTTATTCGGGTGAAAATTTCTTAAACTGTCATCGAAATCTTTTAAACCGCACTTTCCAATTTCCTTTTTCCTGTTTTTAGGATCTATTGCTTTTGAAATAAATTTCCCGGCAGGAATAGAAAGTAAAATCGCCGATGTTAATGCAGTAAAAGCTATTAAGTTTTTCATTTTGGTTTTCAATTTTTATTTAATTCATAATAGGTAATTGCAGTTGGCGTGCCGGATCAGAAGGCTGAATACTGGACTTTAATTGATGTTGTGGTTTAAATAATAATTTCAAAATGAAAAATAATTTTCATTTTGAAATGTTAGATTCCACATTAATAAAATATGGTTCAATAGATTTTCTATTTTCTGCTTATTGCACTTTTTCATTTAGACAGCATTTTTTTTGAAAAATTTACTCTTACTATTTATAAATATGGGGGTGAAAAATTACCCTGTGTAACACCTTTTTTTCACACATCGCTTAGCTATCATATAAAAAGAACAGTTTCGAATTTTCACAAATCGTGTTTTTTACAATTTGACAATACAGGCAAAACATTATGAGTTGCTTTCAATCTTAAGAATAGTTTAAAAAAAAATTTATTAATTTAAAAAAAATAAAATTATGGCTAAGCAATTTCATTTGCCTAAGACAGATGCAGGCAAAATGACATGGCTTAATAATTTGGCCGTGAAGCTTCCTGATCATGCAGCAACATTAGGAATCAGTTCTGAAACAATTACTTCATAGGGGAGGGGACATGGGCAAAGCCATTAATTTAAGGAAAGAAACTTCCGAACTCTAAATCCAAATCATAAATTACTGAATCGCAATAAAATAAACTTCGGAAGTTTTTCACATCTTAGTTGCTTAACTTAATAGCATTGGGGTCCGGGGTGGGGTTATATCAATAAAGCGTATAATTTATTTTAATTCCGCTTCTAAATGTAAGACAATTCTAGAATATTAAATATATTGTACAGCAATGAAGAAACTCTGTTCACAGCATAATTTTTTTCTCAGATTTACGAAAAAAAAACGGGAATAAAAATTAAATAGGCAAGAAGTTTTTTGTTATGTGCATAGGTTAATAAATAAAACACATCCTCAACAAAAAAAATAGCTGTGAGAAATTTTCCTCACAGCTAATTAAATTACATAAATACTAACTATTTACTACTATCTATTTCACAAGCATCATTTTCTTTGTTGAAACAAAATTACCTGATTCGATTCTGTAGAAGTATGTTCCGCTTGACAGACCGGATGCATTGAAATTAATTGTATAATAGCCTGCAGTCCTGTTTTCATTTACAATTGTTGAAACTTCTCTTCCCATCATATCATATAATCTGATGCTGACTTTTCCGTCAACCGGCAGATCAAAGTTAATGGATGTTGTCGGATTGAAAGGATTAGGATAATTCTGTGACAGATCAAATCTTGCCGGTACACCAATGTTGATTTCATTATTAAGGTTGAAATATTCAAAATTACCGTTGAAATCTATTTGTTTCAGTCTGTAATTATATCTACCTGTTGCAAGTCCTTTGTCTGTAAATGTATAATTTTGCGGAGTTGTGACTGTTCCGTTACCTGTAATGTTACCGATTCTTATCCAATCTCCGGTTACATTTGAACGTTCTATGTCAAAACCGGAATTATTCAATTCAGTAGCAGTAGTCCAGCTTAATGTTACATCCCTGTTATTAACGGATGCTGTGAATGACGCCATTTCAACAGGAAAGGTAGTTACATCATATTCATAAGCACCGATAGTTGGGAAAAATGCGCTTCTT
>CAZLOL010000470.1:0-1969 GCA_964561045.1 uncultured Ignavibacteriaceae bacterium
AAAACGAAATATTTATATGTTTATGAAATTTATTGCTACTCAATTCAGTTTAGATTATTAAAATTAAAACAGCTAATTTTAACAAACCAAAATTCCCAATCTAATTTAAATTTATCCGTTCCTAATGAAAAGCAAAAAAACATTTTCAACCATAATACTAACAGTAATTTCTTTTTTTACGATATTTTCACTTCTCGGAAGCAATAATTTCAGCAATCAGCATAAATTAAGCAAAAACCTTTTATCTGAAATGAATGTGAGATCAGACAAAGAAAAGATCCTTGTCTGGGTTGATCTTTCAGATAAAGGAAATAATGTAAATTATTTGCTCGCGCATCCGGAATTATATCTTACCAAAGAATCCATTGAAAGAAGGAAAAAAGTTAAACCAAAAAATGCCCTTGTCGATTATTCTGATATTCCACTTAATAATAACTATATAACGGAACTCCGGAACTCCGGTATTGAAGTTAAAAACAGATCGAAATGGTTCAACAGGGTTTCATGCTTTGCTACGAAAGTTCAGCTTGAGCAGCTGATAAATTTTGATTTTGTGAACAGGGTTGACCTTGTAATGAAATTCAGGAAGAATGTTTACGATAACGAATTAAAGATATCACGCGGAGTTATTCAGCAGGACAATGGCGGCAATCAGAATAATGTTGAGTATTCACTGAATTACGGCAGTTCACTACCGCAGATGGAAATAATCAATGCGCCTATTGCACATGACAGCGGATACAAAGGACAGGGAGTTATGATCGCTTCATTCGATGCCGGATTTGATAATCTTTCTCATCCTGCATTCGATTCTATAAGAGCCAGAGGATTGAGGACTTATGACTTTGTAAATCACGATACAAATGTAGCAAATGAAAACGGTCAGATGGGTGATGGCTCTCACGGGACCGCTACTTTATCATTAATCGCCGGATACAAACCGGGAAATTTAATTTCTCCTGCATTCAGATCAAGATATATTTTAGCAAAAACAGAAAACACTGACAGCGAGACTCCGCTTGAAGAAGACAACTGGATCGCAGCAGCAGAATGGGCTGACAGTCTTGGAGCTGATATAATTACTAGTTCTCTTGGTTATCTTGGAATGGATCAGGGATCATCGCACTCTTATGACTGGACATGGATGAACGGGGACAGCTGTGTTATAACAAAAGGAGCTGACCTTGCCGTTAATAAAGGAATAATTGTATGTAACTCAGCAGGTAATGAAGGTTTTCACTCAACACATAATACTCTCATGGCGCCGGCTGATGCTGACAGTGTGATAACAGTTGGATCTGTAAATTCAAATAAGCAGCGTTCACCATTCTCATCAATGGGATTAACAACGGACGGAAGAATAAAACCTGATATATGCGCACTGGGAAATGGCAATATAGTTGCAGAATCCGGATCAGGAAGCACGGGATACTCTTCCGGCAGCGGAACTTCATTTTCCTGTCCTATGACAGCCGGAGTTTGCGCAGTCATACTTTCTGCGAATCATAATCTTACTCCTATGCAGGTAAGGCAGTTACTGATACAAACTGCTGACAGTACATTCGCACCTAACAGAAGAAGAGGATGGGGCTTAATAAACTGCTGGGAATCAGTGAAGCTTGCAAGAAATCTCACTTCAGTAAATACTATCACAAGCGCTTCAGTTATTCAGGGATATGAATTAAATCAGAATATTCCGAATCCGTTCAATCCTTCTACTACTATAAGTTACTCATTAAAAGCAAACAGTAATGTAAGTATTAAAATATATAATATTTTAGGAAGTGAAGTTTCTGTGTTGGTTAACGAAAGACAGAATGCAGGAAGCTATACCGTTAGTTTTAACGGAAGCAATCTGTCCAGCGGAGTGTATTTCTATTCACTTATAGCGGACGGAAATTTTGTCGGAACGAAGAGGATGCTGTTGCTTAAATAGTATTGGGTATTGTGTTTTGGGTATTGGGTATTG
>CAZLOL010000471.1:0-1967 GCA_964561045.1 uncultured Ignavibacteriaceae bacterium
CAGAGTCAGCTTTACTTTTCAAACATCATGTTTTTTATTTTATATCTGATGCTGTTCATTGTTTTTATATATGTTTTGAATAATAAAATTCAGCACGGACCGGAAGCATTGGATGAAATTGATGCAAAGGCTTCACTGGTCAGGCTTCCGCAGAAGATAAAGGAAGCGCTTGATGAAAGAAAGAAGAAGATTTGAATTTTTAAACACATTTCAGAATCTTAAAAAATTATGGATCTTAACACGATCTGGTTTATCTTAATTGTAGTAATTCTGACCGGCTATGCCATACTCGACGGATTCGACTTTGGCGTTGGCATACTGCATCTGCTGCATAAAACAGATGAAGACAAAAGAAAGTCAATCAACAGCATCGGACCTTTATGGGACGGCAACGAAGTCTGGCTGGTGGTAGGCGGCGGAGCTTTGTTTGCGGCGTTTCCGGAAGTTTATGCCACGGTCTTTTCGGGATTCTACAATGCTTTTATAATTTTGCTTATGATGCTGCTGTTCAGGGGAGTTGCAATAGAATTCCGGAGCAAGCGTGATAACCCGAAATGGCGTAAGGGCTGGGATATATTTTTCAGTTTGGGAAGTCTCGGCGCTGCGCTGCTTTTCGGAGTAGCGCTTGGAAATCTCGCAAGAGGAATTCCATTAGACGGAAAGAAAAATGTGATGAGCGGATTCATTGATTTGCTCAATCCTTATTCAATTCTAGTCGGACTGACTGCTGTATCACTTCTTACTCTTCATGGCGCTATATTTCTTATTATGAAAACAGAAGGTGAAATGAGAATCAACATAGTCAGGATAATCAAAAAACTTATCTTCGCATTTATATCACTCTATATTATAACTACTATTTCAACTTTCATTTATCAGCCTCATTTGCCCGAAGTTTTTTTCAAAAATATCTGGCTTGCTGTAATTCCCATAGCAACTTTACTGCTTGTACTTAACATCCCGAGGGAGATACATTTCAATAGAGAATTCAGGGCATTTCTTTCTTCATCGGGAACAATCGCTTTGCTCATTTCATTAGTTGCAATCGGTATTTTTCCTGATCTTGTCATATCCGATCCCAATCCTCAGAACAGTCTCAACATTTACAACTCCGCATCATCCGAAAGCACACTCACGACAATGCTCATCATAGCATGCATAGGCGCACCGCTGGTGATGAGCTATACAATTGCAGTTTACTGGATATTCAGGGGGAAGGTGAAGCTGGATAAGAACAGCTACTGATTTTCCGATTTTGAATTTGGAATTTCGGATTTGGAAATTGAATGATTTTAGCAATTGGATTTTAGATTATGCGCTTTCCGCCGCTGATAGTGTTCCAAAAAGTTTCCTTCTTATGTTTGAAATTAAGGAAACTCTTTATGCAAACTCGTATGTTTTTCCCTTCCCATCACTTCGGTTTCATAAGATGCTATAAATTAAATAAATAGTTAAAAATAAAAATGAAAAAAATATTATAGCCCCAAGATAAATTATAAAAACTTTTTGAGAAATGGATGTTTTTTCATTTGGAAATCTTTTTCTTGTAATTATCAATAAAAATACCTTTCCTAAAGAATAGTAAATTTTATTAATTAATATGTCTCTTAAGAATTCAAGCATAGTAAAATAAAACTCTGGTATTTAGTTTAAAAAAACAATGAACAAGAAACATTGACCATTCAAGATTGTAATATTTTTCCACTGAATTACAAAACCATCCTTAGTATCTTACTAATTTAATAATCATACAATATCATTTTGAGAAAACTAAGACAGATAGTCGCGCTTGGCGGCGGGATGTTTTCAATGGAGCCGGATAACGGATTACTGGATAAATATATTCTTGACCTCGTTCCCAAAGAGAGACCGAAGATATGCTTCATGGGAACAGCCAGTAATGACGGAAAAGAATACCGCGACATGTTCCATAATTTTTTTAAAAACATGCAGTGTGAACCTTCACA
>CAZLOL010000472.1:0-1965 GCA_964561045.1 uncultured Ignavibacteriaceae bacterium
GTAATTTGTAATTTGTAATTTGTAATTTGTAATTTGTAATTTGTAATTTGTAATTCGTAATTTCTTTAAAGCTCCACAATGTTCTTCTCATCCTTATAATCTTTCCTCAGCGGAAACCCTACCCAGTCATCTTCAAGCAATAATCTTCTGAGATCCGGATGGTTATTGAATTTAATTCCAAACAGATCATAGACCTCCCTTTCGTGAAACTCTGCTGTTTTCCAGATGTCACAAACAGTATCAACAGACGGGTCATCCCTGCCTGTGATCTTTGCTTTCAAAACTATTTTATGATTGAATTTTGTGGAGGTGAGATGATATACTACTATAAAGTGTGTTACCCAGTCTACTGCAGTCAGGCAGAACATATAATCAAAAAACAATTCTTCATTATTTCTCAGATACTCAGCCAGACTTCTGAGATTTTCCGGAGTGACAGTTACATTTAGAAACTCACTTCCTTCTTCATTGAATTCAGCAGCAGGCGATATTGATGAAATTTTCTGCTTAAGCTCTTCGTTGTTCATAAGTTTTAAAATATTGTCCTAAGTATATTCCTTAGTTTTATCCACAGGTGTCTTAATGGATTCTTTTTTTATCTTTTCCTGAAGCTGCAAAATACCATACAGCAGCGCTTCAGGTCTCGGCGGACATCCGGGAACATATACATCCACCGGAATAATATGATCAGCTCCTTTTATTACTGAATATGAATTATAATAGAAAGGACCGCCTGATACAGCACAGGCTCCCATCGCAATTACATATTTCGGATCCGCCATCTGATCATAAAGGCGTTTTAATACAGGTGCCATTTTGTTTACGATGGTTCCTGCGATGACAATAAGATCTGCCTGCCTTGGCGTAGCTCTTGCAACTTCCGTACCGAATCTTGACCAGTCGTGACGGGATGCGCCGGTTGCCATCATTTCGATTGCGCAGCAGCTCGTGCCGAATACAAGAGGCCAGAGCGAATTAGCCCTTGACCAGTTGATGATGCCGTCTATTGTAGTTACAACAATATTTCCTCCAACTGTCGGTGTGACAGTTCCGGGAAAATCTTTCAAAGACGCATTATCCTGTACAGCCGTATTTTCGTCATTCAATCCCATCTCAATGCTCCTTTTTGCCAGGCGTAAATTAATCCCAGTGTTACTATTATTAAAAATATAAGAATCTCTACGAATGCAACCACTCCAAGTTCATTCATAACGACAGCCCACGGAACCATGAATATTGTTTCCACATCGAATATTAAAAATAGAATTGCAAACAGATAATATCCGACTTTAAATTGCAGCCAGGAAACTCCCTGTGTAGGAATTCCACACTCGTATGTTTCCTCTTTGACCTCATTTTTGGATTTTGGTGATACTAGAGTTGAAAATATTATCCCTCCGCCTACCAGAACCAACCCGGCTATAAAAAATAATATCAGACTTTCAGTGCTCATAACTTGATTATTTGGTGTTAATCAAAGAAAAGTGAAAAAATTAATCTATATTGATACTTTTAATTCTTAATTTAATTTAAACTATATCCTTTCTCGGGAAATCACTATATATAATATTATGCAATTCGCGGGCCAGACTATAGTAATTGAATTGTTCAAACTGATCTTTTTGTATTACAAAAATAGACAAAGCATTTTAATAAATAAATGGTATTTAATTTGAACAAAGTTTGTAAAGTCTGAAATATATTATCTCTTTGTCATCTTGAATGAAATATTGAATATTGAACTAAGTGACTGTACTGAGTTACTCATCAGATAAGAAATAATTAGTTTGTTGATAAAATAATAATTGTAAATTTTACAGGTATCATTGATTCAAATCTTAGTATCACAAAAAGTTTTAAGGCTGTCTTTAAATTTTCTTAAATCAGTCATATAAATTTAAAATGAATAATTTTCTGAAAATAGAATTTATAAAAGATTTAATAATTTGTAACTTAATAAAAAGA
>CAZLOL010000473.1:0-1965 GCA_964561045.1 uncultured Ignavibacteriaceae bacterium
CACAACATTTGCGAACTACAAAGTCGGTTAAAGTTTTTATACAAAACTTTTTGATATAAATAAGACTTTTGGTTTAAATTTCGATCAGCAGTTCTTTAAAACCGGAAATCAGAATTCAAAAATAAAATACGGGCTGCTGGCTGTCGGCACAACAAGGAATTTTTCGGCAAGAAATTTTGCTCCTAAGCTCGCCGTATTTTCAAATATTGGTTATCAGCCCATAGAAACAATTTTTTCTCCGCAGAATTTTGATTCAAACACAATGTATATGGTGGAGATCACAGATAAAAGTGACGCATATACAGCTTCAGAAAATACTTATGCAGGCTATCTGATGTTTGATCTGCCGATCAACAGGCTCAGAGTGATAGCAGGTTTAAGATTTGAATATGATGAACAGATTGTTGACGGATTTGAAAGAGTTTCCGGAAACCCCATAGACGTAAATCAAAAAAACAATGACTATCTGCCTTCACTGAATCTTACATACGCGCTTAATGAAATCACTAATATCAGAGCATCGGTATCTCAGACAGTTTCAAGACCGGAATTAAGAGAGATCGCACCATTTGCATACATAGATTTTGTAACAGGCAGTGAGCTTGCCGGTAATCCTAAACTCGAACAAAGTCTTATTCAGAACTATGATCTCAGATATGAGCTGTTTCCAAATGCAGGAGAGGTAGCAGCATTGAGTCTTTTCTATAAACACTTTGATCAGCCTATCGAAAGAGTAATAGTGCCTACGATTACAGGACCGGTTCCGCAGTATACTTTTGCAAATGCAACGGGCGGAGCTTATGATTACGGGATGGAACTGGAGGTCAGGAAAAAATTAGATTTCATTTCCAAAGAGTTAAGCGATTTCACTTTCAACGGAAATCTCACACTCGTTAATTCAAAAGTAAATCTGGAAGGATTGCAAAGCGCGGTTTCTCAGAAAGAAAGAAGACTGCAGGGGCAGTCTCCTTATACAATAAATCTCGGACTGTATTACGACAACTTTGATCTCGGCATGAGCGCAAATCTGCTTTTCAATGACTTCGGAGATAAGATATCAGAAGTGGGAAGTGTCGGGTTCAGTGATATTTATGAACAGGGAAGATCAGTTCTGGATTTCTCCGTTTCAAAAACTTTTCTTAACAACTTTGAAGGCAAGTTTACGATAAGAGATATTCTTGATGAAGATGTTGTGTTTACACAGTTATTTACACTTGATAACAATGAATATGAGAAAGTGATCAGAAGAGAAACTACGGGAACAAATTTTGCTTTTACATTATCTTACAGACTTTAAAATCAATTTCAAATTACAAATTTCAAATTACAAATAATAAATTGTTGATTACTAATTCTAAAAACTTATTTAAATTAACTATTAACTTAAGTTACGCAAAAGTATAATTTCTGTTTAATGACACCCAAACTCCCTCCTTTGCAAGGAGAGGTCAGGGGGAGGTCTCGTTGATGAACTCTTAATTCTCGTTTGTTTCAATTGTGTAACTTCAACTTTTAACTACTAACTATTAACTAAACAAAAAATAATCCATGAAAAAACCATTTTCAATCTTCATTCTGATGTTAATCCTATTAATATCAGCCAATGCATTTTCAGCAATTGATTCAACAACATAAAATTCGTCAAGCATTACGGGAAGCGGTACTCTCAGTAGATCTACGACATATTACCTGAAAGGATTTAATTACGTTCAAAACGGAGCTACTCTGGTAATCGAAGCAGGGACAAAGATATTCGGAGATTTTGACACAAAGGGAACACTGATAATTCAGAGAGGCGGTAAGATCTACGCAAACGGAAATGCAAATGATCCGATTCTGTTTACCAGTGAAAGACCTGCAGGTCAAAGAGCTGCAGGAGACTGGGGCGGAATAATTATTTTAGGCCGATCCGGGATAAACACAGCAAGCGGTGCTGATTCCGCTGAAATAGAAGGATTCGGTCCG
>CAZLOL010000474.1:0-1962 GCA_964561045.1 uncultured Ignavibacteriaceae bacterium
CGGGATATTATAAATTACAGTTCAATTCAGCTGACCTTTCAAGCGGAGTTTATTTTTACAGGATGACAGCTGGGGATTTTGTTGCGGTGAAGAAACTGGTTGTGCTGAAGTAGATATATTTAATAAGTTTTATCCAAAAATAAAGTATTGAATTAAACAAAATAATTTAGAATATAAAATTAGAGGTTGTAAAACTTTTTAAACAATCAGATTAAGATGAAAATGAAAAAGTCATGATTGGTATTTGTTAAATAAAAACTTAAACTGAAATGAAAAATTCAAAATTAACAATCCGATTAATACTATTAGCATTTCTAATGAACATTAATATTGGAAATTC
Organism: uncultured Ignavibacteriaceae bacterium; assembly: GCA_964561045.1. Taxonomy (GTDB): domain Bacteria; phylum Bacteroidota; class Ignavibacteria; order Tepidaquicellales; family Tepidaquicellaceae; genus JAGPCH01. Next base: position 341 of record CAZLOL010000474.1, read on the forward strand.
TTATTCTTACATTCAGAGTGTAAGTCCGGAAATCAATTCTCAATATCTGGATACCAGAGGAAACATAGTTGTCCGTTTCATTTATGAGATGAACGTCTCTACTCTGAATGACCAAACTATGATCATTGACGGTTCGCAGTCAGGAAGAATACAAATAACTGTTTCTTATAATCCCGCGGACTATACTGCAACTATCGATCCTGTCAGGAATCTGAAAGCCGGTGAGAACATTCACGTGAATCTGACTGCAGGAATTCAAACACTGCATTACGGGAATATTTATCCTTATATGTATAATTTCAAGGTTAAGCCAACAGGGGGGAGCGGGATTTTCAATGATATTGTAACAAGTAATCTGGGTTCAGGTGCAATACTGGATATGAATTCAGGTGATTTTGACGGTGATGGTGATCTTGATCTTATTGTGATCAGGAATGAAAATGGTGAAAATAAAATATTTACAATTAAAAACAACGGGACCGGGAGGTTCACTGATACTGCAAATAAGACAATAACAAATGGCAGCTATATGCTTACAGGTGATTATGATAATGACGGAGACCTGGATGCAGCCACAGTAAACAGGAGTTACTTTGAAATTAACATAAGTATATTTAAAAACAACGGAACAGGTGAGTTTACATATCACTCCGGATTTAATCGCTGGGAAGGTATCTCCATACAGCAAGGAGACATTGATAGTGACGGTGATATTGATTTTGTTTTGCTTAATAAACACAGCATCGCACCTTATTTTAACGAAGGAGATGGAGTCTTTACAAATTATTCCTATTATGTCATTGGCTGCCAGTATTATTATAATAACGGTGCCAGTTTTACATTAGCCGATTTTGATGCTGATAATGATCCGGACATCTATTATATGGGTCAATTTCGTGAAGAGGAACCGGGCTATATTTGCAGAGAATCAAGAGTGTATCTGAATAACGGAGGCGGAGGTTTTGACAGTTATAATGTTAACAATCCCTACAGTCCGCTCGGTATGATCACTTCTGATCTTAATAATGACAGAAAGATAGATATAATAATGCCTCCTTATCAAGTACTATATTTTGTTAATTTCATAGGATTTTCTGCCGGGACTTATCCGGGAAGTGCGACTCCAGGGGATTTTGATGGAGATGGTGATCTGGACCTTATTAATCCCGGAGCAGTCAACAGCCAACCCGTAATTTATTTTAATGACGGCAACGGTAATTTCACAACCGGCACAGCTTTAATAACTGAGAGCGAGGGCGGCGGTTTCCCGTGCGGAGATTTTGATAATGACGGTGATCTCGACATTCTCAAGGGAGGCAATGAGGAAGGAGTGTTTAATTTATTTAAAAATTCTACGGAATGTACAATCAACGGACCATCAAGCGTTATAACGAATTCAATTAATCTGTTTACTACAGATTTAAATCCTGATGCATATTTTGAACTGTCAAATTATGATCAGAGTGAAGCAAGAATAGTCTCTGATCCGCAGAATGATTCGGTATTTGTCGAATCAGGAAATAAGTTCGGTCATTTTATACTCTATCATGTCACTCCCTATTCAACGATTTGCAGCAAGCCTGTTTATATTGACAACCCTCTGCCTGTTGAACTGACATATT
>CAZLOL010000475.1:0-1947 GCA_964561045.1 uncultured Ignavibacteriaceae bacterium
TCAATACTCAATACTCAATACTCAATACTCAATACTCAATACTCAATACTTAATACTCAATACTCAATACTCAATACTCAATACTCAATACCTTTTTAAAACATATTCAGAATATTCCTAGCTATCACCATTTTCTGCACTTCAGAAGTTCCTTCACCAATAGTCATTAACTTCACATCCCTGTATAATTTTTCCACGGGAAATTCTTTGATGAAGCCATAACCGCCATGTATTTGTATTGCTTCACCGGTTGCTCTTGTGGCAGCTTCACTTGCATAATATTTTGCCATTGCAGCCTGAAGATTAATGTCGCGTCCCTGATCCTTAAGCCATGCGGCTTTGTAAGTTAAAAGTCTTGCGGCATCTAGTTCTGTCGCCATATCTGAAAGCTTGAACTGAATCCCCTGAAAATCCGCAAGAGGTTTTCCAAACTGTTTTCTTTCTTTTGCATATTTTATGGAAGCATCAAGTGCGCCCTGACCAATTCCCAAAGATAAAGCAGCGATCGCAATTCTTCCGCCGTCAAGGATCTGCATGCATTGTTTGAATCCCTGACCTTCTTCACCTATTAGATTTTCCGCCGGAACTTCAACATTATCAAAAATCAGTTCAGCAGTATCTGAAGATCTCATCCCGAGCTTGTTTTCTTTTTTACCTGTCTTAAATCCTTTCCATCCTTTCTCAATTATAAACGCGGAGATGCCGTTCTTTTTGTCTGATTTATTCGTTACTGCTGTTACAACAGCAGTTTCCCCTACACTGCCGTGTGTAATAAAAAGTTTGCTGCCGTTTAAAATGTAATGACCGTTCCGGCGAACTGCAGTTGTAACCATTCCTGCTGCATCACTTCCCGAGACATTTTCCGTAAGTCCCCAGGCACCCATTTTTTTTCCTGTCGTCAGATCAGGCAGATATTTCTTTTTAAGATCATCATTTGCATATTTAAAAATATGATTTGTACAGAGACCGTTATGAGCGGCAATTGTGAGTCCCATTGAAGGATCCACTTTTGAAATCTCTTCCACAATTATTGCATATTCGACTGTTGAAAAATTTGAACCTCCGTATTCTTCGGGAAATATTATCCCGAGAAATCCGATATCGCCAAGTTTCCTGGCGATCTCCATCGGAAATTCCTGAGACTCATCATATTTCATTATATATGGAGCTATTTCATTTTGTGCAAAATCTCTTGCTAGTTTTTGAACTGCTAGTTCCTGTTCCGATAAGTTAAAATCCATTTATTGTTTTTGTAGTTTATAAAGGTTTGCAAATATACCTATTTTAAATTTTGTGATAAATATTAAATTTAAACCCTCAAATTAATTCACCGTTAACTATTAACTATTAACTATTAACTGCCCTTTAGTCCCCTGCTCCCGGGTTTAGTAACCGGGATCTTTTCAAGCCAGTCTGGCAATTCTTCTACCTTAAATTTTATAACTTCGATCTTTGCAAGTGAATGTTGTTCAGTTTTAAAGTCAACTTTGCCATTGCTTCTGTCAATTATAAACCCTACCCCAATAAGATTAGCTTTGTATTTTTTAACAAGATCAATAACTTCAAAGACGCTTCCTCCCGTTGTGACTACGTCTTCGCATACAAGCACATTCTCTCCTTCTTTTATATCAAAACCTCTGCGGAGTGTCATTATATTGTTCTCTCTTTCACTGAAAATTGTTCGGACATTCAGCTGACGCCCGACTTCAGTTCCAAAAACAATTCCTCCGACTGCAGGAGTTATTACAACATCTATGTTCTTGTCTTTGAACTTATCAGCTATCAACTTTGCAAACAAAGAGTTGTATTCAGGATACTGCAGAACTTTTGCACATTGAAAATAATGAGGACTATGATAACCGGAAGTTAAAATAAAATGTCCTTCCAGCATAGCACCGGTTTTTTTGAAAATTTCTATTACCTGATCACTGGTCATTCTTTAGTATT
>CAZLOL010000476.1:0-1942 GCA_964561045.1 uncultured Ignavibacteriaceae bacterium
CGCTGAAAAGATACGCGGCCGCCACACCGGTAGCGATGAGGACAGACATGTCCAGTTTGCGTTGGCGCAGCGCCCAATACGTTCCGGTCAGGAAGACCCAGCCGCCATAGAGGACGACGGGTGTCGCCAGGATCAGCCCTGTCCACGCCATACCGATACCGAACGGCGTCGGGGGGATGACACCAAGAAGGAACTCACCGAGCTCCGAGTAAACGATGACCGGGATAGTCAGCAGGAAGCTGACGAAGAAGCGATTGCGCATTTCGCGTTCCATCGCCTTGGCCATCGAGGGGTCGGACATCATCGCCGCATGGTCATGTCCGCCAGATGACATCCCGGGCTCGGAGTGCTGGCCGCCGTCAGGTTGACCGTCTAGGGGTTGTGAGTGATTCACGGGCGCCGCGATGTGTCCGGAGTGGTTCGCTTCGTGCAGTACGTGTCCGGAGTGCGCCGCAGGAGGCGATGTGTGTCCTGCATGGCCTCGATGTCCGCTAGTGTCCATGTGTTCCGCCTGTCGTTGCTCGCCACCAGCGTGCGACTTGGTGTCGTGATTGGGCGCCGAGCTTTCTCAGCACCTCGGCTACCTGCCACTTAGCGCCGTCCTGGAAGATTCCGCGGAACGCGACACAGAGAGTCCAGGCTTCCCGCAGAGCGCTGGTCGCGGATCGCCGTAGAACCAGGTTGCTATCGCCATGACTGTGGACCTTCCACTTCCGGCCGCGCTCCCCTCTGCGCCGTCACGGCGCGGATCGTGTCGAGGAGCTCTTCCTCAATCATCTGCTTCCCGACAACCCCGGCCGCGCCGATGCGTGCGGCCTCTGCCCGCACCCGGCCGTCGTCGTGCATGGTCAGGAGGATGACGTCGATGCCCGGATTCTGAGCGAGGATCAGTGCTCCAGCGCTGAGCCCATCGAGGCCAGGCATCCTGACATCCATCAGCACCAAGTCAGGCTTGAGTGTGTCCGCGACCTGGATGGCAAGGATTCCGTCGGACGCCTCCCCCACGACGCACAGGTCGGGTTCGGCGCCTAGTCTCATTGTCAGCCCGCGCCTAATCGGCGCTTCGTCATCGACTATCAAGATTCGCGTTCGATCCACGGCATCAGGTTGGCGCGCGAGCCCGGAGTGGTCATCGTTCGGCGGGACACATCTCCGATCCTCCGACCGGACAAGTGATGATCGTCCGTTAGTAGGATGACGCGGCTGGCACCCGATGCTAGGCTCGCCCGAAAATTCTGTGGGACATGAGGGCCATGCCGATTAGGGTCCTGATAGTCGATGACCACTCCGTCGTTCGGCACGGCTTGAAGCTGTTCCTGCGGACGGATCCGGAACTCGAAGTCGTTGGAGAGGCCTCGGATGGCGCCCAGGCGCTGACGCGTGCCGAGGAGTTGCGGCCGGACATCGTCTTGATGGACCTGCTCATGCCGGTGATGGACGGTATAGAGGCCATCGGCCGTCTGCGGCACGTCCTGCCAGATACGGAAGTGATCGCCCTCACCAGCGTCCTCGAGGACCGGTCGGTAGTCCGCGCTGTCCGGGCGGGCGCCATCGGGTATCTGCTCAAAGACACCGAAGCCGACGACCTGTGCCGCGCGATCAAGGCAGCCGCCGCGGGGAAAGTGCAGCTATCGGCAGAGGCAGCTGAACGACTGATGCGGGAAGTTGCGGGACCAACTCACCCCGACTCGCTCAGCTTCAGAGAGGTGGAAGTCCTGAAGCTGCTTGCCAGTGGGTCGACCAACAAGGAGATCGGCGTCGCCCTTTGCATCGAAGAGACCACCGACAAAACCCATGTCAGCAACATTCTCGGTAAGCTCGGAGTCTCAAGCCGGACACAGGCCGCGCTCTATGCCGCGCGTTCGGGGCTGGCGGAACTGGCGGGGCCGCGTCGAGCGCGAGCAGCGTGCCCGCCCGGCGAATCATGTGGGATGTAGAGTAT
>CAZLOL010000477.1:0-1937 GCA_964561045.1 uncultured Ignavibacteriaceae bacterium
TGTGTCAGTAGATGTAACGGATGTCACAGCGACCATCGAAGTTGAAAATTCAAGCCTAGTTTGCTCAGGTCAATCCATGACACTGACTGCGAATTCGGAATTGGCTGATGGAACCTATCGTTGGTATGAAACGCTTACGAGTGTAACCCCGGTAGGCGAGGGCAATTCATTTACGACACCGTCCTTACCCAAGACAACCAAGTATTATGTATCGCTTATTTCGCCTACTGGATGTGAAGGTGCCCGCAGAGAAGTATTGGCGAATGTAACCTCATACAATCCTGATCTGACCTCTGTGGCTGAAAGTGAAGAGATTTGCGCAGGGGGTTCTCACAACTTAACCGCACAGGGAGCTCCAGCAGGTTCAACATATTTATGGTTTGACTCAATAGACGGTACAACACCCTTGCAGGAAGGTGCTTTTTGGACGACCCCAGCATTAACATCCTCAAAGACTTATTACATTGAATCTAAGAGCGAGTTAGGTTGCTCATCGAGACGATTTGCAGTAGAGGCAAAAGTGACCACAAGCATACCTACATTGGTTTCGATGCCAGCTATAGAGGTATGCCCTGGTGCTGAGTCATCTTTAAAACTGGTTTCGGGTCACCCATCAAATACTAGTTACAACTGGTACGAATCAGCAAATGCAACAATACCTGTTCATGAAGGAATGGAGTGGATTACACCTCCACTAGAGTCAACGACATCCTATTACCTAAGTGCAATTAACAGTAAGGGCTGCGAGAGTGCAGAGCGCAAAGAAATAAGCGTAAATGTGATTCCTGTTCAGGAACCCATAATTGAAAGTCCTGGTGCCGGGCTCCTCAGAGCAACCGTTTCTGTAGGTCAGGTGCAATGGTATTTTAATGATGAAGAAATCCCGGGTGAAACAGGGAATGAATTGATCATCGGTGATCAAGTAGGGGCCTATGCCGTGGTTGTAACTCGCAATGGGTGTCAGACTTCATCCTCTCGCTATGCGGACCAGAACATTGTAACCAGTGTTGAAGGCAAGACAACTACTTTCTATGTGTATCCAAACCCTGCAGATGAACGGATTATGATCGAAGTAGTAGAAGTCGATCCGGTCAATGCCCAGCTATTGGATTCAAAAGGAGCTTCGGTTGGGAAAATTAATTTACATCAGTCGGAAGACCGTTGGAAAGGGGAATTTGATGTTACCGGCATTTCTGCAGGTAATTATTTCATTCGCCTCACATCAGGTAAAAAATCAATTACGCATCAAGTGATAATTCGCAAATGAAAAGAGCTGGCTTTATTCTACTGATCTTGGTTTTGTGTCTCCCGCTGGTTGTGCTGGCGCAGCCGGGCGATCCCGGGGGAGACCCTGACGTTCCGATAACCGGTATAGAAATTCTCCTTGCGTTGGGTGGATTTCTAGGCCTTAGAAAATTCATGAACACCAAAAAGGAAAATAAATAAGTGAAGTGAAAAGCTTTCCGGCACTTTTACGAAGATTGAAGATTCTTCCACGCTGGGTTATTGTTATCATCGATTGCGGATTCATTCTGTTTTCTACGCTCACCGCATATTTATTGCGATTTAATTTTTCAAGCTCTGACCTCCAGGTAAATCATTTTCAACAGGGTCTTATTATTTATACGCTCTGTGGTTTCCTTTCTATAATTGCTACAGGCAGTTACCGCGGTATTATTCGGTATACAGGACTTCAGGACGGTGTGCGAATATTTTTTATGTTGCTGCTGAATGTAACATTGGTAGCCTCTGTTAATCTGATTACTTACCTCACGAATGGCACATTCATCATTCCATTTTCGGTTATTTTTATAACGCTGCTTTCGTCATTTCTGTTTCTCTTTAACTATCGGTTACTGGTGAAGTATATTTTTACCTATTATCGAAACACTCTTATTAAGAAGTCTAGAGTCTTGATTTTTGGTGCCGGTCAGACA
>CAZLOL010000478.1:0-1923 GCA_964561045.1 uncultured Ignavibacteriaceae bacterium
AATCAAAAAGCCGGAAAAAACACTTCCGGCTTGAAATTATAATTCAGACTAAATATCAAATTTGAGATTTGTAATTTGTAATTTGAAATTATTTTACGAGCAGCATCTTCTTCGTAGCCGTAAAATTATCAGCATTTATGGTATAAAAATATACGCCGCTTGTCAAAGAAACAGCATTGAATTTAACATTGTAATAACCCGCTGTTTTATATTCGTTTACTAAAATAGAGACTTCTTTTCCGGACATGTCAAATATTTTAATGCTTACTCTGGAATCTGCCGGTATATTATAATTTATATTTGTAGAAGGATTAAAAGGATTCGGATAGTTCTGCGACAATTCAAATTTATCAGGGATACCGATCTGAATTTCATTGCTTAAATTATAATACATGAAGTTTCCGTTGTAATCAATTTGCTTCAGCCTGTAATTATATTTCCCCGAAGCCAGACCTCTGTCAGTAAATGAGTAACTGTGGGGGGAACTTGTTGTACCGTTACCAGATACATTTCCGATCCTTGTCCATTGATCTATACCTGTACTTCTTTCAATATCAAATCCCGAGTTATTGGTTTCTGTTGCTGTACTCCAGTCTAATGTTACATTCCTTTCGTTTACAATAGAAACTAATGAAGATAATTCAACAGGCAGCGGGTTTTGTAAACTGTCACCGCCGACTCCAAAATCGGAAAAAGTTGTCAGACCTGATGCTGTTAATGTCGATCCGGAAGCTGTCGTGTTTAATGCTATCCATGAACCTGTAAGGTCAGATCTCTTAACGATGTATAATTTAGTAATATCAAGAACTGAAATAAAACCGGAAATGTCTATTGACAGATTATAACTTGAATATCCAAACTGATCATTGCCTGTATAAGAGACTGTGAACCACGCATCCGGTCCGATAATATTAGGAGTAAAGATCGAGCCATCCTGAGTTGTTGCTGTAGTATTAACTGCAATATCAGGTGTGGCAAGTGACGGCACCGGACTCTGATTTAAATGTTCGGTAACGGATATTACTCCGCCGGATGGATCGCCTGTTGTGATCATGTTTGTGCTTACAATAGGGTTGCAGGAAAAATTTCCCGGCGCTCCTACCGTGCTGGTGCAGTATCCGTCGGCATTCGTAACGATAAAATTATCTATCCAGAGATTGTTTCCGAATGCACTTACTCCTCTGAATGCTATGAAAACATTATTTACACCGGCATAAGCGGATAGATCAATTGTTTCATGTCTCCACTGAGAAGGCGTTGCCGGATTAAACTCAGTGGTGCTTGGAGACAATGTAGCAAGAGAAGGTGTTGAATTGTTTGCTTTTCTGTATGGTACAGGAGTATCTACAAAAGTAAGTCCACCGTCAGTTGAAATTAAAACCTGCAATGAATCATTGAATGTCGGATAAGTTCTGTATGCAACATAAAAGTGAAGAACGGGTTTTGAAAGCGCGGTAAAATTAAATGCAGGTGAAACCACAAGTCCTTCAACTCCCGCAGGCTGACCATAAAAATTACATATCAATGCAGGATTTGCAGCTGCCCCTGAAGGGTTTTGCGTTGCAGGAGCAATAAACCAAAGAACAGGTCCCTGTATTACATTCCAGCCGATGTTATTATCCCCGGTAGCAACATATGGAAATGTGCTGATCTGTGAAACTGAATAACCTGCATGCATCAGAAATAATGCGAAGAAAAAGGTAACTAATTTTTTCATAGTTTTATGTTTTTAAATTAAGAAATAATATTTGATTATAACTTTGATTGCTTTTTATGGGGGGTAAAAAATTTGAAACTCTTTTAAAAGATGATTCACTCTTCTTTGCATAATTTACAGAATTTATTGAATAAAAATCCTCAAAGAAGTTCTCCTTTACTTCGGCAGTATTGTAAGTTTTACAAATTTAATTATTCTTAAATCAA
>CAZLOL010000479.1:0-1918 GCA_964561045.1 uncultured Ignavibacteriaceae bacterium
AAAAATAAAATTTTTTAGAATTAAAGATTCCATCTTTTTAAAAGATGGAATCTTTTCCCGCCGTCGTTGCGGCAGTAAAAAGTTTGCACAAATTGTTTGAGTAAATTAAAATATAAGTAGCAAACTTTTCGGAACACCAACAGCGGCAAAAAAATACTATTTACACATTACTCTACACCGTACTCTTTCAGCTTTCTGTAAAGCGTCACCGACCCGATCCCAAGTTTTTCGGCTGTGATAGATTTGTTATGCTTGTTCTCGGAATAGATTTTCAGGATGTGCTGCCTCTCAATTTCTTTCAAAGATTCAGACCTGAACTCGTGATGTTGCTTTGCTTCAAATATTTCTTCCGGAAGATCTTCCGGGTTAAGTTCGCTTCCTTTGCATAAGATCATAGCCCTTTCGACGATGTTCTTAAGCTCACGGATATTTCCCGGAAAGGAATACTCTTTCAGTTTTGAAATGAACTCCGGGGATGCGGAAGAAATATCTTTGCCAAGTTTTTCACTGTAAATTTTAATAAAGCTGCTTATCAGCAGTTCAAGGTCATCTTTTCTTTCTCTTAGAGAAGGAAGATATATACTGAAAGTATTCAGCCTGTAATAAAGATCATTTTTAAAATTTCCTTTTTCAATTTCGGCTTTCAGAACCTTATTTGTAGCAGAGATCACACGGACGTCAGTAAACGTTGTACCTGTATCTCCGACCCTTGTGAATGTCTTTGTCTCCAGAACTCTTAAAAGCTTTGATTGTGTCTCAATGCTCATGTCTCCGACCTCATCTAAGAATATTGTTCCTTCATTTGCCGCTTCAAAGAATCCCTTCTTGTCTTTTGCAGCTCCGGTGAAAGCTCCTTTTACATAACCGAATAATTCGGATTCCTGAAGGTCCTTTGGAATGGAACTGCAGTTGATGGCTATGAAAGGCTTATTCTTTCTGCTGCTTGATTCATGTATCGCCTGTGCAAAAAGTTCTTTGCCTGTGCCGGTCTCGCCAAGCAGCAGAACGGCTGTATTGGTATCGGCGACTTTTTTAGCAAGCTCTATTGCATCCGAGATTGACTTGGATTTGCCCGTAATGGTATTGAAGCTTAGATTCCTTTCCAGTTTACTCTGAAGCTGCTTGACCTTGAATTTTAATCCGGCTTTTTCAGAAGCCTGATTGACTTTAAGTATTATCTCTTCTTCATCTTTTCCTTTTTCTATATAATCATAAGCTCCGTTCTTAATAGCTTCCACGCCGTCCTTTATGTTGGCAAACGCAGTCATGACGATCACTTCAGTATCGGGAGATCTTTCCTTTATGAGTTTTGTAAGCTCAGTTCCTTTTATATCCGGTAGTATAACGTCTATGAGTGCGCAGTGATATGAATTATTTTCCATGGAGCTGAGTCCTTCTCCGGCAGTTTCAAATGAACTTACAAGATAACCCTCGAGTGAAAATATCCTTTCGAGAAGCTTTCTTAAATTCGGCTCGTCGTCTATTATTATTAATTTCTTTTTTTCCTTCATCTCATATTATTTTATTTATCATCAACACTTACGTCAATGTGAAGCTTATGCAGAATTCTGTGAACTACCGGAGACATGAATATCGCCATGCTTGATAAGAAAGTAATTCCGCTGAAGAGAGCATAGCAGCCTGCGAATATCTTGGCAGCATTGGAATCAAGATCGGAAACAAGCCCCATCCCTCCGAGTATCATTGCAGCATTCAGAAAAGAATCAACCCAGTTAAGATCCGCTATAAAATGATAACCGGACATTCCGATGGAAATTGCTACGGCGAAAACCACAAAAGCAAAAGCTCCTGATCTGTACATTCTCTGCCTGAATACTCTTCTGCTGGCAAGCGGTGCTGAGAATTTTTCAAACATGACTTAAATATATTTGGAATTTGGGATTTCGAATTTGGGATT
>CAZLOL010000480.1:0-1908 GCA_964561045.1 uncultured Ignavibacteriaceae bacterium
AAGAATTGAAACCTGGTTTCCTAACACATCATATACTTTTAACTCAATATAGCCGGTAGTTCTTAATAAGTAACTAATTTTTGTAGATGGATTGAAAGGGTTTGGATAATTTTGATTCAATCTAAATTCATTGGATTGATCTTTATTGAAATTATTTATACTTGTAAGATTTTGTGAATATTTTATAGTTAGAGCGTTTGCATGATTATTTCCTGGAATATTAGAGATTCCTGTAATGTAAACATTTTTATTTCCATCCAAAACAATGTTCCTTGCTTCATCGTCATAATCTGACGAATAGCTATATCTTATAGACCACATCTCATTACCGGACGAATCATATTTAACAGTGGCATAGTCAAATCTGGATCTACTTCCATCACTTCTACCTGTCACATAAACACTTCCATTATCATCTACTTTCAAATCGGAAGCAATATCATTCAATCCATTATTATACTTAGCAATCCAAAGTACATCACCAGATGAATTATATTTGATTGTTGTATAATCATATCCAGATCCAGTTTGAGTTCCATTCCCGGTAATGTATATTTTACCTTTTTTATCAACTACCATACCATTCAGTTGGTCTTCATAATTAGCTGAGCCATTATATCGGCGAACCCACATTTCATTCCCAGATGAATCATATTTTACTGTTGCATAATCGTAATAATGTAAATCTCCGATACTGCTTCCCGCTACATAAACATTACCGGAACTGTCCAAACTAATCTTTTCTGCTAAATCTTCCTCATTAAATGATCCATTATAAGCAGCACTCCACTTTTGGAATCCATTATTATCGTATTTAATAGTTAGGAAATTTCCATTATCCCTCCCTGCTACAAAAATATTTCCAGAATTATCTGTAGTAAGTGCAGATCCTATTGCACTATTGCTCCTGTATTTTGCTATCCATTGCATGGTTCCTAACTCATTATATTTCATAGTAACACATTCAATCTTTAAAGTACTATCATTATAACTTTCTCCTGTGATAAATATATTACCTGAAGTATCGATAGCAATTGCATAAGTTGCATCTCTATGATTTCCATTTCCAGTATATCTCGTTACCCATTGCTGAGTCCCGGAAGAATCATATTTGATAGTCACATAATCTATTCCGCTACCTGAGCTTCGACCTGTAATATAAATATTTCCGTTCTTGTCCAAAACCATATCTGAAATTAAGTCTGAACCGTTTCCAGGACCATTATAGCTCGATATCCATTTTTTTGTACCATTATCTGAATATTTAATTACAACTATATCTCCGCTTTGATTTCCTATTCTCCGATATCCACCCATATAAACATTTCCTTTTTCATCTGCCAGAATTAAAGAACCTGTTACTCGATTTAAAATGTCATTATCATAAACATCAACCCATTCCTGAAAAACTTGGGAGTATATCGATTTTCCTGAAAAAAGTAAGGTTAATATAATTATCAAAGAATAACAGTTGATTCTATTAAGATTAGTATCAGTAAAGGATTGTCTATTAAATATTTTCATCTATAATATATTTAAAATTATTTACATCACCGATTAACAAATTTGTACTGGCTGACTTTGCCTTTTTAACAAATAATAATAAATTTTTAATATCAATATCCTCACCTATTTTTAATATACTAAAGTCCCCTTCAGAAATCCCCGTTACGATTATCAAATTTTCTAATTCTATAGATTGACTTTCTTCAGAATCATTTATATAAATTCCAATTGAAGTTGATTCCGTTGTATTCTTTATCTTCGCATTCCTTAAAACCAGATTACAAGTATCATTACATTTTACAACTCCATCATTTCCATCGCTACCTTCGATATAACCTGCATCTATAATAATTGGTTCATCGGAATTTTCTATATTTATACCTTGTGTTAAGCTAATTATTT
>CAZLOL010000481.1:0-1898 GCA_964561045.1 uncultured Ignavibacteriaceae bacterium
ACTTATCCAGCCTTGCCAATTCAATTTTTTCAAATTCTTCAATTCCTAATTCCTCATTTCTAATTTCTAATTGTTTTTCTCCCCCACCGGATCCGTTTAACATTTCTTCAATTTCCTCAAAATCCCAGCTTGCAAGCATTCTTTGTTCGGCATCAGGATGGTAAAGAGCTAAGAATTCATATCCTGTCAGCGCTGTCTCTAAGTTCCTCATTCGTGTCTCACACATGAGAATAATGTCATATGCTATACCGTTGAATTCATTATCGTAAATTTCAGCAGTAATTTTGGATTCAAGATATTGCTTTAAATCTCCGAATAATACATCCGTTACGGTTTGATCCGCAGATGTATCCAGTGCAGAATAGTTATCATACATTTCATATAATGAAGTGTAAATAAGCTCGCTTCCGGGAAAATTATTGACGAGGCTTTTATAATTGATTATGGCATCCGGAAAGTCCTTTATTCCGTATGATGTTCTAGCCTGAGCTAACAATGATTCATCTCCGGAAACAGGATCAGAGTCAAAGTCTTCAGTAATCAATGTCGTATCAATAATTTCAGAACCTTTGTCAATATATGATTCAGTTACAGTCGTGAGTTCTTCATCACAGTACACCGGCGTGTAATCAGCAGAAATGACTTGAATGATTGTGTCATTTATATATTTATATAAATAATAATTTGGAATCCCTTCGTATCCGTTCCAGCAGTTATCTTCCATATAAAAATTATTCACCGAATCGGGCATGCTTCCTAAAATGTGAGAAGCATTATTAATCGTGAAGTTGTTATTCCCTTTATTTAAATACGGATAAGAACCTGCAAGATAAATATTTTCATTCTGTGTGGAATTGAATGTATTTCTGCCTCCTGTCCATACTAACTGGTCAGAAGAATTCTGATACGGAGCTATTGATGGAAAAGAATAATTCAGATACATATTGGTCGAAACAGAATTAAAACTGTTTCCAAATACATTCGGATTTGAATTCCACAACCCTGCTGACCCGCTGCTATTGTATGCATCAAAACTGTTATTCTTAATATCACCTGTTATTTTAAAACCTGCTATGCTGTAAATATTATTTCCTGTAAATGTATTTTTGTAAACGTAAAATGGTGTTCTGTTTGTGAGCAGACCGGAAATATAGATTGGAAGATATCCGTTGTAAAATTTATTATTTACAATATTCAGGTTATAATAAAAGCTCTGTGATGCGCCTGCATTAGGAGGTTCTGAATTTCTAAAAAAAATATCTACTGTTAAGTTAGAGTTTGAAAAGTTAAATGTATTGCTGTCAATCAGAATCTTGTTTTGATTTCGTACATCTATTCCTCTTCCGTTATTCTCGCTAATATTGAAAGTGTTTTTTCGGATTATTTTGGTTGGGTGATTTGAGAGTATGTTATCAGTAATTGAAACAGCTGTTTTTGCATTGTTAAAAGTGCAGTTTATTATTGTATCTGTTCCGGAGTTTTCGAGCTTGATGCCGTTCCAGATGGAACCAGATGAAGTCTGAAAGATTGTGTTATTCAGATTTACACTTCCATCTTCCTGAACAATAAAGGAAGAATTGTTTCCGACTGTGATTATTTTTAATCCGGAAGCTTGAATAGTTTTAAAAATTCCGTTAATGAAAGTAATGTTCGAGTTATTTCCAATAGAAAGATTTATATTTGAACCAATTATCAATTTTGAATTTTTGAAAATTATTTCTCTATCAGGTTTAATACATATGCCATTATGTATCATGTTTAAATTTAAAGAAAAATCATTAAGGTTTTCATGATTTACTGCACCAAAATCTCTACCGTCGATTGGATAATTTTCATATTCGGGTAATTCAATAGACGATTTAAAACTACCTTTATTTGGACTACCTGCATAAGGTGGG
>CAZLOL010000482.1:0-1881 GCA_964561045.1 uncultured Ignavibacteriaceae bacterium
GCAGCGAAGTGTGAATGTTCTGATGATGAATTAATGTATTTATATAATGACAAATGCCAACCCTATACATAAATATATTTTATTCTTACTAGTAATCCATTCTGCTATACTTGCCGCGCAAAGTGACAACTACCCGGAATTGCTTAGAAAATACCAGGAACAATATGTAAAGAATCACGGAGTAGTAAAAGAGAAAGATAAAAATAATATACATTTCTTCCCCGTGAATGAGACCTATCGTGTACAGGCTAAATTTGAAAGAATAAATGAAGCTTCCTGGTTCAAAATGGAAACTTCCGGCAAAGAGAAAAAGATATACAAGACTTATGGAATATTATATTTTTCATTAGATAACACACCCCTGAAACTGTATGTTTACCAGTCACAGCAACTAATGTCAACTGAAAAATATGCCGATTATTTATTTATCCCATTTACAGATAGTACAAATGGTGAAGAGAGCTATGAAAATGGAAGATACCTGGATCTTAGCATCGCCGATGTGGAAAATGGGCAATTCATAATTGATTTTAATAAAGCTTATAATCCCTATTGCGCCTATGTAAGTGATGTGTATAATTGCCCTTTACCACCAAAAGAAAATAATCTCCCCGTAAAGATTAAAGCAGGTGAAATGAAATACGGGAAAATCCATTAGACTACTATAAGGTAGCGAGCTTTGCTTCAATTTGTTTTTTTGCAATAGGGCCCAACTCGAATGAACTTTCAAGACATTCCTTCAACATCTTTCTTGCCTCTTCAGTTTTACCGATATCAGCATAAATAAATCCCGAATGCATAAGTGTCTCCGGTTCGAAAGTGAAATTATAAACATGGCCGTTACTTAATTCATATGCCTTTTCTAAATCACCTTTCTTATAGTATGCCCAGGCAAGCAGGTCGCAGGTTTCGGGTGAAAACCGGTTCATTAGCTCTGTCTTAGCTATCGATAGTGCTTTATCATAATCTGATAATTCCTCACAGTATAACTGAATGAGATATTTATTATACATCCCGCCATAAGCAGGTTTTGAAACTGTAGCAATAAACTCATTCGTAAATTCCCGGGCTTCTTTTTGATTACCTTCTGATGCTGCGATATCTGCCAGCATTAGTCTTAGTTCCGGCATCTCTGACAGAGAGAGAATATACCGTAGTATTCGTTCTGCTTCACTATAGTTTTTATCATGTGAATAGGCAATCCAGGCAATTCCTTTCAAACAGTATAAATTGGAGGGATCACTCTTCAAAACTGACAGATAAGCCTGGTACGATTCCTTAATCCTTCCTGCATGTCCGTAAATATCCCCCAGGTTTGATAATGTCCAGTAAAAAAGATTTTTCTTTTTATCCTTTACCCTTTCCAAGGCCTCTTCCATCAGTAAAATTGCCTTATCTGTATTTCCTTTATGATCTTCCCATTTCGCTTGACGGATAAGGTAATCAAAGGCCGACTTGTCGCCAAGACCCTCCAGGCATTTACCTGCGTCCCGGTAACGTCCAAGTTCCCTATTCACGTCAAACTGCAGCAATTTGAGTAAATATGTATTACCTTTTTTCTTTTCTGCTGCCTGTATGTATTTATCAGCCAGCTGAAATTGATGTTGCGCTATACTATTTTGCGTAAGTGCATAAAGAATTTCAGGATCTGTATGAGCTAATTTTTCAGAACTTCTTTTCAACAAGGAATCCCCTGCATTCAAATCACTGATATTTCCCTTGACTTTAAACCGGGCCATGTAATTACGGGCCAGTTCAAGCATATTTACGTAACTACCCGTATCCGTTGAAAGCCGCCGTCTCCAGAATTCAATTTCATCGGTTATTTTTTTAGCCTCATCATCAATGATTCCTTTTACAAAGTATGTATCATAATCATTT
>CAZLOL010000483.1:0-1858 GCA_964561045.1 uncultured Ignavibacteriaceae bacterium
CATTGAAGATAGAATTCTCATATTTCATTAACTTACCGATTACAGTAAAAGCAAACTGGAATATCATTTCCGTACCTCTAAAATCTGTTGATATGAGTGTATCAAGGATATTTCCAAATGCTGCTTCGCTTGCATATAAATACAGCGGATCATATGTACCTGCAGATTCTTTTGTAAACGGTAAAGGTTACTGGTTAAAATTCAATCGCGACACAACTTACAATCAGACAGGTCTCGTTACTTCCCCTAAAAATATTCCGGTAAGTTCAGGATGGAATCTGATAGGACCGTTCGATGAGAATATTCCTGTTTCATCAATAATTTCTGTTCCTTCCGGAATTGTTACTTCATCTTATTACGGCTATGTAAGCGCGTATTCCATTGCCGATACTTTAAAAAAAGGAAAAGGTTACTGGGTACAGGCAAATGCCACAGGAACTCTGATGAAGAATTCTGCTGATAATATGATAGTTAGCACTGGCGGAGACAGTTTGAATTATTTCACCAGAATTATTATCTCTGACCGGGAAAATAATTCTTCTACACTATATCTGGCAAATTCAAATCAGATATCACAAAACTATGATCTCCCGCCGGCACCGCCTCAGGGAATATTTGATGTTCGTTTTGGTTCAGATAAAATTGTGGAATCTTTCGGACAGGATCATAACATAAAGTTCAATTCAGCATCTATTCCTGTTAAGATAAAAATTGAAAATTTACAAAATCACAGATTAAGACTTCTTGATGCAGTCACCGGAAATTTATTTAACGAAGTAGTTGAAGAAGGAGTTGAAATAGAAATTAATCAGAATCTGGATAATCTGTTATTAGTGGAAGAAAGTATTTTACCTGTTACTTATTCTTTGAGTCAGAATTATCCGAATCCTTTTAATCCGTCAACTACCATAAAATATCAGATCCCTGCTGACGGAAATGTCAGAATAATTATTTATGATGTATTAGGCAAAGAAGTTCAGATGCTTGTCAACAGATTCGAAAAAGCAGGAAATTATGAAATTAGTTTTAACGCATCCAACCTTGCTTCAGGGGTTTACTTTTATAAGATGCAGTCAGCTAATTTTTCTGATATAAAAAGAATGTTAATTTTAAAATAATAAAATATTACCTAACATGAAAAAACTAATATTATTTTTAATCCTTACATTAGTTATCATTTATAATATTTCAAACGCTCAGCTGCTTAATATTCCTTTGAAAGTAACAGACGGATTCGCAGTAGATACTTTATATTTTGGAATAGATCCTGCAGCAACAAATGGAATAGATCCAACTTTACTGGAAGAAGAACAACCACCTCTTCCTCCTTTGGGAGTTTTTGATGCACGCTTTACAGGTGAGGGATTGACACCTCCGGTGCCGATAGGTGAAGGGCTTTTAAAGGATTACAGATATGGAACAAATTCGATTGATATCGTTCATAAGTTCAGATTAAAATATAAGGTAGGTGTCGGATCAACGATTTTAATCAGTTGGTGGAACTTACCTCTTAGAGTTGAAGGAAGATTTAAAGACATTATCACGGGTACAATTATCGATAAAAATATGAATACAACTGATAGTCTATTAATTACAATTCCTTCCGGAATCAGTATTTTAGAGCTGACTGTAAATTTCCTGAGAACTGATCCGGTCGAACTTACATCCTTTACGTCAGCAATAAACAACAATAATGTTTCTTTAAACTGGGTTACTTCTCATGAATCTCAAAATGCAGGATTTGGAGTCGAAAGAAAAAGTATTGAAGAACAAAGTTGGTCTGAAATAGGATTTGTGTCAGGTAGTAATAATTCTAATGAAAACAATTATTATAATTTTAATGACAACAATCTAAAAG
>CAZLOL010000484.1:0-1840 GCA_964561045.1 uncultured Ignavibacteriaceae bacterium
AAATGAAAAAAATTAATTTAATTTTGATAAAACTATCTGTGATAATTACTGTGATGTTACTTATGAGCAGATTGTCTCCGGCACAGGATATAGCAAATCCGGAATCAGCAGATTATAAAGACAGCGTTGATATTTATACGGCAAAAATAAATGCTGATCCGCAAAATATCTCTGCATTTGTGTACCGCGGAAATGCATACTATTACCTTAATAACTTCGAGCTTGCACTGGCAGATTATAATAAAGCAATACAAACAGATCCGGAATATTTTCAGGCATATATCGCCAGAGCCCGACTTAATATTGAATCAGGCAATGATAAAGAGGCATTGCCTGACCTCGAAAAAGCATTGAAGCTCAATCCGGAATCTGTAGAAGCTTATGTTAACAAAGCAGTTATTGAGAATAAGACAGGCATGTATTCAGATGGAATTAAAGATCTGGAAGCAGCTCAAAAATACGCAAAAGAAGACTTTCATTTTCAGCTTATTTATATAAATAAAGGTTTGATATTCTGCTCTATGAAAAAGTATAATGAATCCATAGCAGAATTTGATAAGGCAATAAATCTGAAGTATAATTTACCGGAAGTTTATTATCACAGAGCTTATGTATATGCAGAAATGAAAGAGCTGAAGAAAGCAATTGCAGATGCAACAAAGGGAATTGAACTCAATCCGGATTTCACAATGCTCTATGAAGACAGGGCTTATTATTATCTGATGTCAGGAGAATATGATAAGGCGATACCAGACATGGAAAAAGTAAAGAAACTCAATCCTGATTTATCCAGAGAAATGGAAGATCGGATCAGAGAAGTCAGAAAAATGAAATGATTAGATTTGATATTTTAATTGGTTATTAAGAATGAATAGAAAACAGAGAAGTAAAAGCAAACAAATTTAAAATATTTCAATCTTGAAAAACATAAGATTGGTAATATAACTATATATAATATTTGCTGTGATAATCTTAATGAGCAATTTATCTGATGCACAGGATTTTGACGGGTTAA
The DNA here is from genome assembly GCA_964561045.1 of uncultured Ignavibacteriaceae bacterium. GTDB lineage: Bacteria > Bacteroidota > Ignavibacteria > Tepidaquicellales > Tepidaquicellaceae > JAGPCH01. The sequence continues at coordinate 1,016 of CAZLOL010000484.1, forward strand.
ACAGCAATACTTTGGTGAAGCTTAACGGATACACTATAATTTCCCCTACTTCAGCGGAGTTTATTTTTATAATCTTGAAGCGGGAAGTTTTGTACATACTGAACGTTTGATACTTCGAAATAATACTTACACGGAATCATAGTTCATATAATTTGCAGACTTAAATAAAAGACGAGAAAGAATATAACTTCTTTCTCGTCAATCATAGATGCGAAAACCCGTCAATTAATTAAAATGAATTTCATTAGCTGAGTCCCCGCAAAATGTTTATATTGAATTATAGTTCAGTTAAACCGGAGACTCAGCATAGATGAGATTTTAATAATTTATATTTGCAAGCATCTGATTTTTTAACAAATGATCTGCTTCGGCTATCTGCTCAGGACCGATCTTTACTACAACTTTCAAAATTTTTCCGTTAAATGTAAACGGTACCAGATAATCTTTATCGTCTACTCCTGTTCTTGTATCCGAGCCTATGTCCATTGATTCCCCAAGGTTCATAAGAAATGGAATTGTATGAGGCATCTCATTAGTGGCAACTACTTTTCCGTCAACGCTCAGGGTTCCCGTACCTCCTTTTCCGAATCCCGGTCCGGAATATTTGAAATCATATACCAAAGTATGCTTACCGGGAGATAATGCATCCGATCCTTCCCATTTCATTCTTTCTAAATTAAGAAAGTTATAAGTATAAACAGGTTTGCCGTTTAACAAATACAATCCGACTCCTCCGAACCTTCCGCCTTCGGTAAATATCATCCCGTTTCCGTTTTGAGGAACTTCCACATCTGCTGTAATTGTGTAAGACTTATTAAGCAGACT
>CAZLOL010000485.1:0-1829 GCA_964561045.1 uncultured Ignavibacteriaceae bacterium
AAGAAATAACCTTGACGAAAATATAGGTGTCACTATAACATTCCTTTGTCTTATAGGCGGCATAATAGGATCAAAGATTTTTTATATTATTGAAGAATGGAATTTCGGTTCGAATAAATCACTCGCATCTTATTTCACAAAAGATTACTTATTCTCATCATCCGGATTAACATTTTACGGCGGTCTCATACTTGCAATTCTTCTCGTGATTATTTATTGTAAAATGAACAAACTCTCCGTACTTCACATGTTTGATATGATGGCGCCTTCTGCAGCTCTCGGATACGGGATTGCGAGAATCGGCTGTCATTTATCCGGAGACGGTGATTACGGAATTCCTGTTAACGGTACAATTTGGGAGTTTCTCGGATACAGTTACACAAACGGAACCGTGCCAACTAAGGAAGGCGTGCTGGTACACCCTACTTCCATCTACGAATTTCTTCTTGCAATATTGATTTTTCTTTTTTTATGGTCAAAAAGAACAAAGTACAAAACTCCCGGTATTATTTTCGGTTTGTATCTCATTTTAGCCGGCACGGAAAGAATATTAATCGAAGTGATCCGTATTAATCCGAGAATAATTTTTGGTCTGAGTCAGGCGCAGATTATTTCAGTTATTATGATTGCCGGAGGAATTTATTTACTATATGTTAAATTAAGAACTGAAAAATCTGAAATGAAACCAGTTTTATAAGTTGAACAAACCTGTTTTAAAAATTACTCTTTACAGAAAAGCAAAATGTCATCTCTGTGATGAAATGAAAAAGGTTTTAAATGATTTCAGAACAGTTTATTCGTTTGAAACAGAAGAAATTGATATTGAATCTGATACCGGGTTATTCGAAAAATACATGGAAAAAATACCTGTGCTGTTTTTAAACGGAAAAATTTTCGCCAAATACAGAATTGACAGGGAAAAATTCCGGAAGAAGCTTGAAAGTATTTACGAAAATCAATATTAAGTTAATTGTTTTAAGTTCTTCCCGGCAGTCAATTTCAAAAAATTACAACCCTACAAAACGCATAATTGTATAAGTACTCATTTATTTAATTTCAGGTTTCTTTTGAAAGATTCTTTCAAAGAAAGGGAAAAGTTCAGAAATCGTTTTGCAAAGAAAATTCTCCCCTTTTTACAGTCTGTATTTAAAATAAAAGAAGTTAAAAAATATTTTGGTCACAACTGACAAAAAAGCCAGTGTTGTCCAAAATAATTATTAATACTTCAATTTGTTTTGATTCCATAGTAGAATCGGATAGAAAACTCTTGCATAAAAAACAAACCGGCCTTTGATAAATTGCCGTTAAAAAATTCAGAAGCAATTGCGAAAAGCAAAAATTTCTGTTTGAGCCGAAGGCGGGTTAAATTTTTGCCGCAATTGCGTATGAATTTTAGGCAATTTATCATCAGCCGGAGACTTTTCTTTTGCATAGCTTTTCTTTTGGTCTTTCAAAAGAAAAGCGTTTAACATTTAATGCTGTAGTTTTGGACGGATGTGACTTTTCTCAGTGTTTCTTATGTCCCCGCTGAATCTCCTGCCGTAAATAAAATATTAAATTATTTTTTATGCACGGACTCAGCTGGTGGTAATACCATTCACTTAGTCCGGCTTTTGAATTTGAGGTGACAGACTATATCCTGTTCTATTCATTTATTCCTTTTTTATAAATTACACAAAGTATTTTACTCACCTCCGGAAATGCCTGTTTTTATCACTGATTTAAGTTGAATTATCTCAATAATGCAATTTTGTACTGGAAAAGCATTTTTACTCAGTCCATGTCTGCAACTGAACAGTCCATGTCTGCAACTGAACAGTCCATGTCTG
>CAZLOL010000486.1:0-1826 GCA_964561045.1 uncultured Ignavibacteriaceae bacterium
GCTCGAGCCGAATGCTGCGCGCTTCGCCCAGCGTGCCATTTTCGGCGTGATTGGGGGCCTGGTTGGTCGAGGTGGCAAAGGTCGAGTTGCCGCGCCCGCCGCGCCCGCCCTTGGCGATGATGAGCTGCGCTTCGTGAACGGTCACATCGCCCAGCACGTCGCCGGTCCCGGCATCGTAGACGACGGTCCCCAGCGGCACCGGCACATACAAGGGTTTGCCGGACTTGCCGGTCTGGTTTTTGCGCGCACCGGCTGCCCCGTCGGGGGCAAACCAGCGGCGCTTGTGCTGGAAGGACATCAACGTGTTCAAGTGCCGATTGCCCACCAGGATCACATCGCCGCCGCGCCCGCCATTGCCGCCATCCGGCCCGCCCATGGGCGTCATCGACTCCCGACGCCAACTCACCACGCCATCGCCGCCACGTCCGGCCTTCACCGCTAAAACGGCTTCGTCATAAAACATCGTCGCGCAAGGATACCTCATCAGGGTGACGCGAGTTGGTTACAATCTCGCGCACATGCGAAAAAGCGCCCGAACCGCCCTGGCGATGTTTCTCGCCGCCGCGTTGATTACCAGCGCCGCGGCCCAACTTCCGGCCCAATCCGCGCCGCCACCGCCCGGTGAAGCCGAGGCCATTTCGGCCTGGGTCCTGGATCGGACAGCCGCGGGCGGGAAGGCCGAGTTTCTGGTGGTGCTCAAGGAGCAGGCCGACCTGAGCGGCGCTGCTCTTCTGAACACCCGTCTGGAAAAGACGCGCTTCGTCGTGGCGCGCCTGCGCGAGGCCGCAGCCCGTTCGCAGGGCCCCGTGCTAAAAGCGATCAGAGAGGCCGGCGCGCCGGCGCAGTCCTTCTATGTCGTCAACGCGATTCTGACCACCGGCGATCGCGCGCTGGTCGAGACATTGGCCCGCCGGTCCGATGTGCGCCGGATCGATGGCAACCCGATGGTGCGGGCCCGACCCGAAACGAAGGTCGAGGCGCCGGCGGTTGAAGATTCGCCCGCGGTTCCCGAGGCCATCGAGCCAGGCATCACCTATGTCGGCGCGCCGACGGTGTGGTCGATGGGCTACACCGGGACGGGCGTGGTTGCAGGCGGACAGGACACGGGATATGACTGGTCACACCCGGCGCTGATCGGCAAGTACCGCGGTTGGAATGGAATCACCGCCACCCATGACTACAACTGGCATGATGCGATCCATTTCAGCGCCGGAATCTGTCCGGGTGATTCCATAGCGCCGTGCGATGACGACGCGCACGGGACGCATACCATGGGCACGTTCGTTGGAAGCGATGGCGGGTCAAACCAGATTGGGATGGCGCCCGGCGCGAAGTGGGTGGGATGCCGGAATATGGATCAGGGCAATGGCACCCCGACGACGTATCTTGAGTGCTTCGAATTCTTTCTGGCGCCCTATCCAGTGGGCGGCACACCCGCCCAGGGTAATCCCGATCTGTCGCCGGATGTGACCAACAATTCGTGGGGATGTCCAACGATTGAAGGTTGCAACTCCGGCAACTGGGACACCATGCGCCTGGCCATCGCCGCGCATCGCGCGGCGGGCATCCTGACCGTGGCATCGGCCGGCAACTCGGGTTCCTCGTGCAGCTCCGTCAACGACCCGCCCGGGATGTTTGATGAGTCTTACAGCGTGGGCGCGATCTACCATTCCGGGCCGTCCGTCGGTTCCATTGCTGGCTTCAGCAGCCGCGGCCCGGTCACTGTCGATGGCAGCGGGCGCCTGAAGCCGGACATCAGCGCGCCGGGTGTGAGTGTGCGCTCGAGTGTTCCTTACTCCCCCTACTATGAAGGCGGCTGGAGCGGC
>CAZLOL010000487.1:0-1824 GCA_964561045.1 uncultured Ignavibacteriaceae bacterium
GTAACTCGTAATTTGTAATTTGTAACTCGTAATTTGTAATTTGTAACTCGTAATTTGTAATTTGAAATTTGTAATTTGAAAGTATGTTAAAAAGCTCACTACTCGAGATCATCCGCACTTTTTTAAAACAGGAACTGGTTAGGTTTGAAGCTTTGTCAGGTCGCCTTACTTTAATAAAAAAGAGAATGTGTTTAAATTATTTCTTGAATTAAAAAGAAATGCTTCGGATTAGACGGCTAACATTTCCCGACTTATCTCTGATAATATAAAAAAAACATACTATGCACAAAGGCTCATTATTCGAAATCATAAGGACCTTCACTCCGAAAGAGTTTATTAAATCCGAACGACTTTGTTAAATTCCATTATATTAAAAAAAATTGTTAAATTAATCCTCTTTCAGTAAAATATATTTATCTCTATTTTCATCTAATCATAACCGGGATAATGAAGATTGATTCTCCTAAATTCAGATCTAAGATCAAAAGAGTATTTTTCCTAACAGCTGGATGGCTGGCAGCAGCTGTTTACATCATTATAATTCAATACTCTCAATCCGGAAGGAAATTTCTGGATCAGAATTTTGCTGAAGTTCTGGTCCTGACAATTATAGAAGTAATTATTACCGGTCTGGTACTTGCCTGTTTTGAGGTATTCTATTTTACTGACAGGTTCAAATACAGATCATTCAGTTCGGCAGTAATAGTAAAAAGTATTTTTTATTCAACGGTTCTCATATTACTTGTTTTTACTATTTCCTTCCTTGAATCAGTCATCCAGGAATCATACTCCAGCGATTTTTTTAAAAACATCATCCCGTCATTGTTATTATTGCTTTTTACATGGGGTCCGGTTTTTTTATTAAGCATATTCATCCTGCAGGTAAGCGATAAATTCGGACAGGGAGTCCTTTTAAAATTCATAACCGGTAAATATCATTCACCAAAAGAGGAAACCAGAATATTCATGTTTCTCGATCTTAAATCGTCTACATCAATTGCCGAAGCCCTTGGCAACATCAAATTCTACGAACTTCTTAATGATTTCTTTTACGATGTGACAGATGCGATCATTGAAGCAAAAGGCGAAATTTACCAATATGTGGGGGATGAAATAATTATATCCTGGAATACAAAAAACGGAATTGAAAATCTGAATTGCCTGAATTGCTTTTTTAATATTCAGAATGCTGTGAAGAATCTTTCCGGTAAATATGAAAGTAAATACGGTCTCGTACCATCGTTTAAAGCAGGCATTCATTACGGTGAAGTTACGGTGGGGGAGATAGGTGTCCTTAAAAGAGAAATAGTATATTCAGGAGATGTACTCAATACCACGGCGCGCATACAGGAACTCTGTAATAAATACAATGAAAAATTCATAATATCAAAAGATCTGCTTGATCTTTTGAATACTTCAAAAGAATATACATTCAAAGAGATCGGTAGTATTAATCTCAGAGGCAGAGCTGCACCGGTGATTTTATATAGTGTTAGGGCTGAGTAAGCTGAGTTTTGTAAAATATTATAAATTACAAATTACAAGTTACAAATTACAAATAAGAAGAGGATGAATAGAGAAACAGATTGCAAAATCAGAGCTGTACAATTTAAATTAATACATCCGTCCAAAACCTTCTGAAATAAGGTTATACAATTATTTAGTAAATTTAAATTTTCATGGATTGCTTTCTGTTTTTCTACAAAACCCCTGCCAAACCTTCCCCTTTTTCAGAGACTGTCTCAAAACTACAATATTTCCTTACCAAACCAGTTTGGTAAGGAAATCTCACTGGAATTCAACATTCCCAAACAGGGTTTGGGA
>CAZLOL010000488.1:0-1820 GCA_964561045.1 uncultured Ignavibacteriaceae bacterium
TTCTATTGTTTTATAAAATTAGCTTAATGATTAATAATTTACAAACATAAAAAGCACGTTTATTTATAAGCACTTTTCAACTATCAATTTTCAATGTTCAATGTTCAATCTAATTTTTGTAAATTGTAACTTGAAATTTGAATATATTTAATATGAAGGACAAACCTACAGGATATGTTACATTCCTCTTCACCGATATCGAAGGCAGCACCCGCCTCGCTCAGGAGTTTCCCGAATCACTACCATCCGCATTGGAAAGACATCATGTAATAATGCACAAAGCAACTGAATCAAATAATGGCTTTGTCTTTGAAATAGTCGGAGATGCTTTTTGCTGTGCATTTCATAATGCAGATGATGCAATCAGAGCAGCAGTCGATGCACAGATCAATCTTGCAAATGAAAAATGGAATGATGTAAAAATAAAGATCAGGATCGGAATTCATTCGGGTAATGTGGAATGGAATGGCAAAAGATACATGGGTTATATTACACTTGCTCGAACAGCAAGAGTAATGTCAGCTGCTTACGGTGAACAGATAATTATTTCAAACGATGCTTATGAAAATGCCAAAAGAAAAATTCCAAATGAAATATCATTCCGGGATCTTGGAGAAAGAAGATTAAAAGATCTCAAGCAGCCGGTTAGATTGTTTCAAATTCTATCCGATGGACTTCGCGAAGATTTTCCTCCGCTAAAAACTCTCGATGCTCGTCCCAATAATTTACCTGTTCAGCTCACGAGTTTTATTGGCAGAGAAGCTGAGATGAAAACAGTAAAAGGCTTATTGAAGAAAACACATCTCCTAACATTGACAGGTTCAGGAGGAGCGGGAAAGACAAGGCTTGCATTACAAGTTGCTGCAGATGTAATAGATGATTTTGCAAACGGAGTTTGGTTCGTTGAACTTGCATCTTTATCCGAGCCGGCATTCTTATCACTGGCGATAATGAAAGTATTCGATCTTAAGGAAGAACCTAAAAGAAGTCCGGAAGAAACATTGAGTGAATATCTGAGAGATAAAGAAATGTTGATCATTCTTGACAACTGTGAGCACTTAGTCGAAGCCTGTTCAAAGTTAACAGAGAAACTTTTGAGTAGTAGTCCTAAATTAAAAATAATAGCAACAAGTCGTGAAGCTTTAAGATGTGAGGGCGAGCAAACACACCGTACATTATCACTTGAAGTTCCTGATCCTAAAGATGAAAATTCTCCGGAGAAATTATCTCAGTTCGAAGCAGTAAGATTATTTATAGAAAGAGCATTGGCAGTGGATTCAACATTTCGTATAAATAATAACAATGCTCCTGCTCTTGCTGAGATATGTTATCAGCTTGACGGTATTCCATTAGCTATTGAACTCGCAGCAGCGAGAACAAAAGTTTTAACGGTTGAAAAAATATACGAAAGATTAAATGATAGATTTAATTTATTAACAGGTGGCAAACGTACAGCCTTACCAAGACAGCAGACATTGAGAGCCTTGATAGACTGGAGTTATGATTTACTTTCTGAAAAAGAAAAAATTTTATGGAGGAGATTATCGGTGTTTGCGGGAGGATGGACTTTTGAAGCGGCGGAGGAAGTTTGTTCGGATGAAAAAATACTGAAAGAAGAAGTGCTCGAGTTGTTAAATCAACTGACTGAGAAGTCAATAATTATTTTTGAGAAGGACAAAGAAAGATACTCGATATTAGAAACTTTAAAACGGTATGGTGAAGAAAAGTCAATGGATGAAAATGAAGTAAAACGAAAGCATTTGGATTGCTTCTTAGAGTTTTCAAAAAATGCAGAACATAAATTAAAAGGAGATAATGCA
>CAZLOL010000489.1:0-1819 GCA_964561045.1 uncultured Ignavibacteriaceae bacterium
GTAAGAGGAATTATACCAGTAACAGCATCTTCTGATGATGAACCGGAAATTTTATTTTCAATTACAGAAGCAAGTCCTGAAATGGTCTGTTGCTGAAATATCTGCTTCGGAGAGATCTTTAATCCTGCCTGATTTGCTCTGGAAATTATCTGTATGCTGATTATGGAATCTCCTCCCAGCTCAAAAAAATTATCATGTATCCCGACCTTCTCTATTCCGAGGACTTCTTTCCAGATATCAGCGAGTAATTCCTCAACGGGATGAGTAGCAGCAACATGATTGTCATGACCGCTCAGGCTTACTTCAGGAGCAGGTAATGAATTTCTGTCTATCTTTCCGTTAGGTGTCATTGGAAGTTCGTCAAGAGTCACAAAATCAGCTGGCACCATATATTCCGGAAGATATGCCCTTAGAAAATTCCTGAGATCATTTATATTTATAGCTGAATTATTTTCCGGTACAATATACGCAGTGAGTCTTTGTATTCCGGGTTTATCCTCTCTTACAATTACTACAGCTTCTTTTATAAAGGAATGCTTTGTAAGTTTTGCTTCAATCTCTTCAAGCTCTATCCTGAATCCGCGAAGCTTTACCTGATGATCAGCTCTTCCAATAAATACAAGATCACCGTCACTGTTATATCTGGCAAGATCGCCTGTCCTGTATAATTTCTTTCCCGGCTCTTTGCTGAAAATATCTTCCATGAATTTTTCCTTTGTAAGATCCGGATTGTTCAGATAACCGTTTGCGATGTTTATTCCTCCGAGATACAGTTCTCCTGCAACACCATCCGGAACGGGATTCATGTATTTGTCAAGAACATATGCAGTTGCATTGTATATTGGTTTGCCGATAGGGAGGTATCTGTTTTTAAATTCACCTTCACATTTGAAATAAGTGGCATCAATTGTAGCTTCCGTCGGTCCGTACAGATTATAAAAATCCGCGTCAAGCTTTGCAAACAATTTTTCCTGAAGTTCATAAGTCAGCGCTTCGCCTCCGCAGAAAACGGTTTTCAGGCTTTTGCATTTCTCTATGCCTTTTTCATCAAGTAGCATTTTCAGCAGTGATGGAACAAGCTGAAGTATCGTGATATTATTACTGATAATTGTCTCGACAAGATAAGGAGTATCCATGTGTCCCTGCGGTTTCGCCATTATCAGTCTGCCGCCGGTTATAAGAGGCATATAAAATTCCCAGACGGATGCATCAAAGCTGAATGGTGTTTTCTGAAAAACACTGTCGGAAGAATTAAATCCGAAAACTTCTTTCATCCAGAGCATGTGATTTACAATAGATGCGTGAGAGATCACTACACCTTTCGGCTGTCCAGTAGAACCCGAAGTGTAAATTACATAAGCCGGATTGTTCAGTGAGACATTGCTCTCATAAATTTTATCATCCTCTTTTGAGATTTCATCCCAATCCTCATCTATAAATATTATACCGGAAACACCTTCCGGAAGGGAATCTGACAGGCTCTTTAGCGTAATCAGAATTTTAGCTTTGGAATCCTTTATCATAAACTCAACCCTGCTTTCAGGATAATCAGGATCTATCGGAATGTATGCCGCTCCCGCTTTCAGAATTCCGAGTATTCCAATTACCATTTCAAGTGAACGCTCAATGCAGAGGCCGACAAGATCATCAGTACCGGCACCGAGTTTTCTGAGATAATTTGCAAGCTGATTTGACCGTCTGCTTAGCTCATCATAAGTAAGCTGCTTGTTCTCATAGATAACTGCTATGCTGCCGGGAGTTTTTAATGTCTGATTTTCTATAAGAGTATGAAGACAAACAAGGTCTTCTTTATTAAAAC
>CAZLOL010000490.1:0-1817 GCA_964561045.1 uncultured Ignavibacteriaceae bacterium
GGATGACGATCTCGCGGTCGGAGAACGAGGTGTAGTTGTAGGGAATCTCGCGCAGCCGCGCCGCACCCTGCCGCGCTCCGGCGGGCTCCGCGACGGCAAAGGTGGTGAGCGGGAGCGGGGCGTTCATCGGCGGCGAGCGCGGTTGCGCGGGCCCATGGCTTGCAGGGGGCGGTCATCCTACCGCAGTGCAACATCGGCCGCGGGCCGCATCCGTTGCAGCCCGGCACGGCGGCGGGTTATCCCCGTTGCTGCGAACGCCCGGGCATGACAGAAACGGCCCTGTCACGGATCATCGTCACACTGGCGCGGTCCTGCGCACACGAACACATCTCGTCACGGAGTCGTCATGAAACTGAAATCCCTCGCCCTGCCCGCCGCCGCGCTGGCGCTGTCGTTCGCCCTGCCTGCCCGGGCGCAGACGGAGATCCAGTGGTGGCATTCGATGACCGGGGGCAACGGCGACCGCGTCAACGAGATGGCGGCCGGCTTCAATGCGAGCCAGAAGGAATTCAAGGTCGTTCCCGTTTACAAGGGCGGCTACGCCGAGTCGATGACGGCCGCGATCGCCGCCTACCGCGCCGGCAACGCGCCGCACATCGTGCAGGTGTTCGAGGTCGGTACGGCGACCATGATGTCGGCCAAGGGCGCGATCAAGCCGGTGTACCAGCTGATGAAGGAGTCGGGCGAGAAGTTCGACCCCAAGCAGTACGTGAGCGCGGTCGCCGGCTACTACACCGACCGCAAGGGAAACATGCTGTCGTTCCCGTTCAACTCGTCCACGGTGGTCTTCTACATCAACAAGGACGCGTTCAAGAAGGCCGGGCTGGACCCGGAGAAGGCGCCCAAGACGTGGCAGGAGTTCGCCGCGGTCGCCGGCAAGTTGAAGGCGAGCGGGCAGGCGTGCGTCTACACGACCGGCTGGCCGTCGTGGGTGCACGTCGAGAACTTCAGCGCCTGGCACAACATCCCAATCGGGACGCTGGAGAACGGCATGGCCGGCCTGGACACGAAGTTCGTCTTCAACTCGCCGCAGCACGTCGCGCACCTGCAGATGCTGGTGGACTTCACGAAGAACGGCTGGTTCACGTATGCCGGGCGGCAAAACGAGGCCGAGGCCAAATTCTTCAGCGGCGAGTGCGCGATGCTGACGTCGAGTTCGTCGGCGCTCGACAAGATCAACGCGAACGCGAAGTTCCCGTTCTCGGTCAACTTCATGCCGTATGACGACAGCATCAAGGGCGCGCCGCAGAACGCGATCATCGGCGGCGCGAGCCTGTGGGTGCTGGGCGGCAAGAAGCCGGCCGAGTACAAGGGCGTCGCGCAGTTCCTGAACTACCTGTCGAGCCCCGAGCTGCAGGCCAAGTGGCACCAGGGCAGCGGCTACGTGGCGATCACGTATGCGGCGGCCGAACTGACCGAGAAGTCCGGCTTCTACAAGACCCACCCCGGCGCCGACGTGGCGATGAAGGAGTTGAACCTGCATCCGCCGACCGCCAACTCGAAGGGCCTGCGCTTTGGCAACTTCGTGCAGGGGCGCGCCGTGATCGAGGAAGAGATGGAAGCCGCGCTCGCCGGCAAGAAGACTGCCCAGGAAGCGATGGACGACGCCGTCAAGCGCGGCAACGAGATCCTGCGCAAGTTCCAGGCGACGGTGAAGGAAGATTGAGCCCGGACACCCGCATGGCGCCGGCCGCAAGCAACGCCTGCGGCCGGCGTTTGCATTGAGCCGGCATGGAAAAGCGCGTCGTCTTCCGCTCCGCGTGGCTGCCCTACCTGCTGGTGGCGCCGCAGCTCGCGATCACGATCGTATTCTTCTT
>CAZLOL010000491.1:0-1793 GCA_964561045.1 uncultured Ignavibacteriaceae bacterium
AACATTTACCTATTTATTACCTTTTGCAAATTAACCAATTAACACAATTAACACAATTAAACAATTAACACAATTAACTAATCAATAACTTTCGCAAATAATTTTGAGTTTATAAATTTATTTCCTTTCTTATGACATTTCTTTAATAATCCCTCATATTCAAATCCGCATTTCAGAAGTAATTTTTCCGAAGCTGTGTTTCCTTCAAATACATGTGCATGAATTCTTATAAGATTAAATTCATTAAATCCTTTATCCAGTATTAAATTTAAAGCGCCAGTTGCAAACCCTTTACCCCAATATTCTTCTCCTATCCAGTATCCAACCTCCGCAGAGTGTTCAAATTTTTTATGCAATCCGATTCCTCCCACATGAATTCCGTCCTTCTCAATCGCATAGGCAAAATCAATATAGCTCTTGTGATCATTCAGACATTTGTTTATCCAGAAATCCGCATCTTCATATGTATACGGCGAAGGTATCTGCAGCAGCCATTTCTCTACATTCCTGTTGTTCAGTAATCTTACCAGACTGTCTCTGTGCTTTCCGGAAATTTTTGTAAGCTCTATCATACTATAGATAATTGTGTTGATTGTGTTGATTGTGTTGATTGGTTAATTGTGTTTATTATACATTGTACCTAACAGCCAAAAAAATAAAAACCAATTAACATAATTAACATAATTAACTAATTTACCAACTTAACATCTTCAGCAGTATCTATAGAAACAGAATCCTTTTTTGTGATAACTACTTTTATCCTTTCCCCATTCTCAAGTATTCTGAGCTGTTCAAGCTTTTCCACTCCTTCTAAGTAACTTTTTTTCATTTTCGAAAATCTCATAAGAAAACTTCTCCTGTATACATACAGACCAATATGCTTGTAAAATATTCTGTCCTTTAATGTCCAGACTTTGGCAGGATTGTGTTCCATATCAAATGGGATGTAATTTCTCGAGAAGTATAATGCAAAATTATTCTTGTCCAGTACAACTTTTACCTTATTCTCATTCTCCAGATCCAGGGGTTCAGTTATTTTGAATGCCAGAGTAGAAACATTTAAAGTTCTGTCTTTAAGCAGAGGTTCTATTGCAATATCTATATTTTTCGGATCAATAAATGGCTCATCTCCCTGTATATTGACAACTATATCACAGTTGATCATTCTGGCTGCTTCAGCCAGTCTGTCAGTTCCTGATACATGATTTGCAGATGTCATCATAACTTCTCCTCCAAAACTTTTGACAAAATCAAAAATCCTTTGATCATCTGTAGCAACTATTACTCTGCTTAACTGCTTCGATTTCATTGCTTGCTCATAAACTCTTTGTATCATTGGTTTTCCGTGAATAAGGACTAACGGCTTGCCGGGAAGGCGTGTGGAAGAATATCTTGCAGGGATGATTCCTGTTACTGTCATTTATCCAGAACTTTTGGGACTTTAAAAAATTTTCCTGTCTTAGCAGGCGCATTTTTCAATGCTTCTTCTGTTGTGAGCCACTTATACTCTTCATCTTTTCTCAATACATTTTGAGTTTCATTTATATTCTCAAGTGGCTCTACATTTTCAAGATCCAGCGTATTTAGCTGATCAATGTACTCAAGTATCTTATTCAGATCTTTCTGAAGTTTTGATTTCTCTTCATCAGCAAATTTAAGCTTTGCAAGTTTTGCTATCTTGTCAACGTCGGATATGGTTACGGACATACACTTAAGTTTGTAAAGTTTGTAAAGTTTGTAAAGTTTATAAAGTTTATAAAGTTTGTAAAGTTTGTAAAGTTTGTAAAGTTTGT
>CAZLOL010000492.1:0-1779 GCA_964561045.1 uncultured Ignavibacteriaceae bacterium
GGGGTTAGGGGGAGGTCGTTTGAATAGTAGAGAACACGTTGAGGGGACCGGGGAGTGGGACTGCTCATAAGCAAAATTTGTAATAATCGATATAATTTTTATTGAAACAACTCAAACTACTCAGCCCATGTAAATCAAAATGTTTTGAATTATTCCTGAATACAATTTATATTGAGAAAATTTTAGGGAGAAAAATTTGAACAGAACGATTTCCCCTAAACACTCATTATCCGGAAATAGAAAACGCTTCAATGATAATTAACCAAAAATTCGAAAGAATCACAGACGGTACGCCGTGGGCTAATGCAACTGTGCATGCTATTGTACAGGATTCAAAGGGGTTCCTGTATTTTGGAACCAACAAAGGATTATTAAAATACAACGGCGTATCATTTGAAGTTTTAGATTTATTCAGAAGTATAAAAGATGTGCCGGTTGATAACCATATTAAAAGTCTTTGCAAAAGCGGTTCGGAAAATTTATTGATTTGTACAAGCACAGGAATACTCCTCGAACTGGACGTTGAGAATGAATATACAAAAATTATTGATGTACCTTTTCTAGGATATTTAAAAGGAAGCGAGTACGTAAAAATTATAGAAGATGAATTTAATAATTTATGGATTGGAACCAGCTTACACGGACTGTTTTTGTTTAAAAAGAAAACCGGGGAATATTCCAGATTTGAAAAGGATATTTCGAATTCAGGAATCTCCATTAACAGTGAATATATAACAGCATTCTATTCTGATGCTGCAAAAAAAAGACTTCTCATAGGTACAGCAAAAGGGCTGAATATATATGATTACGATTCAGGGAGTTTCTCTTACATAGAATTGAGTTCGAGTGATCCAACTCTGCAAAAGCATAGCTTGGTACATATAATTTACATGGATAAAAATAATAATCTATGGGTTAGCTCACCGGGTTTTTTATCTTTGCTTAATGATGATGGCAAAAATATTCTAAAAATAAAAAATCACTATGAAGAAGGTTTTGATCCGATATCTTGTAATTATTTTACCTGCATGTGTGAAGACGATCAGGGATTACTATGGATTGGAAGCGGAGATGGATTTCTCTGCTACGATTTAGAAAGTAACAGTTACAAAAGGTTTAGAGCTAACAGAGTTAAATCAGAAGGAAAATATTCACATTGTATTGAGTCAATTTTCAAAGACAATTCAAATGTAATCTGGGCAGGAACATTAAACTATGGCATAATAAAATTTGACAGAGAAGAGAAAAATTTTTTCAACATTGAAATCCAATCAAAGAATTCTGAACCTGTAAACAATAATACATACTCTGTTTTTAAAGATTCAGATAAAGAGATATTAATTGGCACAGTCGGGGATGGTTTGTACAAATGCTGTAAAGGAACAAAATCCGGTTATGAATTAACAAAGTATAAAGAGCTTGAATATGTTACTATTACCGGATTTTCAAGAGACAGTAATAATAACCTATGGGTCGGATGTAATAAGTATGGCTTAATATATATAGATTCCCAAAACAAAGTAAACCTTATTGACCCTAAATTGCTGCTTGAGGATTTAGAATCACCTGGTATTTACACTTATTGTCAGTATAAAGACAAAGTTAATCCAAATCATATATGGTTATCTATTATTATGAAAAAAGTAGTAATTCTCGATATAAGTAAAGTTGAGCTTGTCGACAATAAGATAATTTCACAATATTTTAAGAACATACCGGTAACATGTTTTTATATGGATTCTTCGAACGACATGTGGCTTGGCACACAGGGATTCGGCT
>CAZLOL010000493.1:0-1778 GCA_964561045.1 uncultured Ignavibacteriaceae bacterium
CGGCGTGCCCGGCGAGCGGACGAATGCGCAAGGCGAATTCGTGATGCAAAGCGTCAAGCCCGGCAAATACGCAGTGTTTATGCAAGCTGAGGCGGGCAGCGACTATTACAGCGAGCCGACGGTCTTTGACGTTCTCGAAGGTGACATCGAAGGCTTGGAAGTCAAAGCCTATCGCGGTGCGAGCATCAGCGGTGTCATCGTCGTCGAAGGCACGAACGATCCCGCCATTTTGCAGCGTGTGAAAGAAGTGCGCGTTTCCGCCTTTGCCGCTGCTCCTTCTACTATGCAAGCGCCGAGTTTTGGGCTTCCCAGTGCAAATCCCGATGGCACGTTTCAACTCACCGGATTGCGTCCGGGCAAGACACGGCTCAGCGCCTCGGCACGACCGCCGCTGCAATTTTTGCGGATGGAACGCGAAGGCATTGAGTTGCCGCGCGAAATTGAATTGACGGCGGGCGAACAAATGACGGGCGTCCGAGTCGTGATGGGCTACGGCACAGGCGTGATTCGCGGACAACTCAATGTCGTAGGTGGCACATTGCCGCCCGAAGCGAAGTTCATGATTCTTCCCAATCGAGTCGGAAGCACGGGGAGTACAATGATGGGGCCAAACGGAAATATCTTTACTGACGCGCGCGGCAAGTTTGTCGTCGAAGGCGTGTTTCCCGGCGAGTATGAATTGCAGGTGTTTCCCATTGGAACGCCGGGCGCTCCTGCGATGCAGGGACTGCGCATCGAAAAGCAACGAGTGACGGTCGGGCTGGGAGAAGTGGCGGTGACGATCACCGTGAATTTAGGCGAGAAAAAGGAGGGACAACAATGAAGGGACAAGCATTTCTTTTTCATCCGTCAAGCAGATGGGTTGGAGGCTTTCCATTTGCCATTTGCCATTTGCCAATGGTCATTTCTCATTGCCGAGAAACTGCTGCGCACCGAAGGCAATGGTCAATGACAAATCCAAAATGGAAAATAGAAAATGAACCTCGCTTACACGGCGAAACTTTTGCCTGGGCGCTTATCTTTTTGCTTCTTCCCCTATCAATCAGTGCGCAAACCCCGCCACCATCACCGCCACCCGCGCCACCGCCGACGACCGTAAGCATCGCTTCTCCCACGACTCCCGCAGGCATCGCGTGGACGGGCAAGCGCGGCTCGCTCACCGGGCGCATTGTCAGCGATGACGGACAACCGTTTGCGAACATTGGTGTCAGCGTGTTCAGTGTTGCGGCTGAACGCAGCGCCCGCCGCATGGCGACGACCGATGACGAGGGCACCTTCAAAGCCAGCGACCTGCCTTCGGGCGCATATCGCGTCAGCACCTTTGCGCCTGGTTACGTGACTTCCGAAAGCACTTCCTCCGATAGTTTGTTGCGCCCAACGAATTATCGCCTGGGCGAAAACGCAACGATCACGCTGGTCAAAGGCGGCGTCATTACGGGCAAGGCATTGGACAGCAGCGGGCAACCACTTGTTGCGGCGGTCGTGTTGGCTCATCGAGTCCGCGATGGCGAAGGGCGTCCGGTCAACTCTGTCGGATCGTTTGGCTCGCGCGGCATCACAGATGATCGTGGCGTGTATCGCATCTTCGGTTTGCCGTCCGGCTCGTACATCGTGGCGACAGATGGCAGCGGCGAAGCGACGACAAGCGCGCGCGAAGTGATGACGTATTACCCAACGGCCACGCGCGATACCGCGCAGGAAGTCGTGGTCACCGTCGGCACCGAAGTGCAAGGCATAGACATTCGCCATCGCGGCGAAGTGGGACACGTCGTGAGCGG
>CAZLOL010000494.1:0-1772 GCA_964561045.1 uncultured Ignavibacteriaceae bacterium
AAATCTGCAATGAAGAAAACATTACTCCTGATGAACTGGTCAAACAATGGAAAGAAATGAAGAACTTTGAAAAACAAGTGGAAAAATTATCAAATGACCCGAAATTCAAAAAAGCCAAAGAAGAAGCAAAAGAAAATTTATCTACTTGGGGGCAAAATGTAACTCACTACCCAACCTTAGAAACAGGAGTAACTATTGAAGAGGTAAAAAATAAAGTAGATTTCTTAATGCTATCAAGAATTTCGGAGCTAATAACCTTTTTTTCGTTTGGGTTTTCTTTCATTGCTTATTTATTTAATTGCGTTTAAAAATGCTTGCTTAACTCTTTCTGAATCTTCTTTTACATTGCCGTATACTTTTGTATTAACAGCTTTTATTGTGGCATCTGGACTTATATTCATGAACGAATTATACTTTGTATACAATGCACTGTAGTCAGAGCCAGGATTTGTATCTTCTAATGACCTTAAATATATTCCGTAGATGATAGAAGGGTGTACTTTATTTTGTTCGGCATATTTCTCTACTACCATATAATTATCAATAAATGATTTTATGTAGTTCAGCTTTTCCTCTGAAAAAAGCATCTCTCTTGCAAATAAGTTTGCTTCTGGTTCCATCAGATACAAATCATCATTTCCCGAGACATGATAACCTAATGCAGACACCTTGTCTAAGTGATAAAAGACATGTGCAATTTCATGCATAAGCGTAAACCAAAGTGTAGGATACTTATTATAGTAGTTAGACAAAGCAATGCAGGGCTTTCCTTCAACCATCATTGTCATTCCATAAATGTGAGTTTTCATTAAATATGGCTGCACAATTACAGTAATCCCAAGATTATAGAGTGCTTTTATAACCGTAAGCATTCCAAATTCTACGTCACGGGAATATGGTCTCATTTTAGGTATTAAAGATTCCAACCCTGCTTTATCAAATCTATTCGGGTTTTTAATTTCCAAAAATTTAGAATAGGCTGACTTAACCCAATATTCTAACATCTTATCAGCAAACGGTCGTTTACCTCGACTGAAAAGCGGATATGCAACTTCTAAAGAGTATTCAAAAATTGAAGAAAGATTAAACTGGCTAACTATTTTTTTTTCAATTTCTTCGTAATCGGTAGGGTTTTCAATGAAGCCAATTTTTTTAAGTGTTTTTAAATCAAAATGCTCCACTAAATAATTTGCTTTCCTTACCCTTTCAAGACTTCCGATGGAATCTTTTGGTAGCGTAGAAACATAGAGTTTGATAAACTCATCAACTTCTAAACCCAGAAATTGGATAAGTTTTAATGCCGTCAACAAATCAACCTTCTGAGTTTCGCCAGCTTTTAATCTTTTTAAAGAAGGTCTTTCAATACCTAAAATTGTGCTTAATTGTCTTTCAGATAAATCCAGTTCTACCATCTTCTTATCAATTAAAGCAGGAATATCAATAGAACTATTACCTTGGCTAAGCAGACTATAAATTTCAGTCATGAAGCCATCGTTAATTTTATCTTCAGGCATAAAATTTTAGAGTTTTCACGAAGTTACTGACATTTTTTATAATGGCATAATTTTATGCCATTTAAATATTTTACGCTTAAATTATGATAAAATACGGTGTAAAATTATGCCATCAGTATTAAATCAATACTTCAAAGAATTAATTGGCTCGACAAAGCACCACACATTTACAAAGGCACACAAACCTGGACACGACCGCCAATCTTTGTAAAAGAGTGTTGCTTGCAGACGCTTCCAAAACCCCTCGACACAATTAAA
>CAZLOL010000495.1:0-1772 GCA_964561045.1 uncultured Ignavibacteriaceae bacterium
TCAGAAATTGGAATTTTACTTGACAATGGTGATTTGGATAACGGTGATGATATATTTAAAGACAATGTATACAGCGGTAAATTTATTGTAACTGAAACAACTGCCGGAACTTTAAGACTTAAAGCCAGAGGCAATGTAAATACCGGGGGAACAACAGTTTCTCAAAGTTCTAATACAGTTTCAGTTTCGGTTTATGGTGAACTTAATTCCGGTGAGGTCGGAGTTATCCTCAATACACAGAAAGCCGCAGCTGACCAGCTTCAGATATTTCTTGCCGGAAATCCGAACAATATAGAGACGGCATCTAATCAACTGAAAACATGGCTTGAAACCCAGCCGGGTGTTGCTTCAGTCGAAAAAGGCGGAAACACAAGCCTGATAATTGAATATACAAACGGACTGAGCGGCGGCATGATTTTTTCTGTGGATGGCATAGAGACAAGAGGTGGAACAGAAAGTGACAGTATAAGAAGCAACAGGATAAACAAAATTCCTGTGGAAAAGCAAACAATCGGAGAGAATTTTTACGATAAAAATTTAAATTTCAGAAACGAACCTGAGAATGTTTTGCTGGATCCTAATCTTATAGGGAACAGAAATGTACTGATATTTTCACCTTATGAAGCAGTCTGGGTGAACAATGAAAGACCAATTGTCATAGACAGGCTCGCTACTTCATCATGTAAAGATTATAAAGTTACATCCCTGATAAATACTGCGGCAACTGTAAACTCTTTGTTCGATATGACACAGTACGGATTCATAATATTCGCAACTCACGGAAGCCAAGGCAAGGCAATTCTTACAGGTGAAGTTGTTGATACAAATGCCGCTATCTACAAAGATACCTACCGCGGACTTTTACAGGCACAAAGGATATCTGTTTTTAAAAATATAAAAATAAGTTCAATCGGAGGAGTTAATGTAATTGCTGATGTGTGGGCAATCAAAAGCGGATTCATATCTTCGCTGACTGGAAATTTTCCAAATTCAGTAATTCTGAATAATTCATGCGCCAGCCTTGCTAATCCGGATCTTGCTAATGCCTTCATAGGAAAAGGCGCAAAGACATATTTTGGTTATGATAAAACAGTTAATGGAGGGTTTGCTAAAATGATCGCAGATTCGATTGCAAAGAGAATGGCTGTAACGGGTATGACAAGCGGTCAGGCATATTTCATTGCTTCGGATCCTGTGACTCCTTTTGCCCAATTTCAGAAAAGCACAGGTAGTAACAATGATTTAAAATATTCTTTATCACTGATCAATAATGATTTTGAAGCCGGAAAAATTGAAGGATGGACGAAAGTTGGTGACGGAAGAGTTATTAACCGTCTTGGTTATCTGAATGCTGATCAGGGATCATTCATGGGAATAATTTCGACAGGTCTGGGTTATACAACTGCCAGCGGATCTATTTCACAATGCTTTACTGTAGCTAATAATCAGTCACAGCTAACCCTTAAATGGAATTTTCTCTCTGAAGAATTCCTCGAATATATCAATACAATTTACCAGGATTATTTCAAGATCATTCTCAGGAAACAGGACGGAACAGAAGTAGTTTTGTATTCAAGAACAATTGATCAGATGGCTGCACAATTTAATGCAACAAGAACTGATCCGGGGCTATTGATTAATGTCAATCCGGGAATTGTATTTGATGTAGGAGGTGTCTATATGACTGGATGGCAGTCATCTACTTTTGATATTACTCCATACCGGGGACAAAATGTTGTAATTGAATTTATATGCGGTGATGTCGGTGACAG
>CAZLOL010000496.1:0-1761 GCA_964561045.1 uncultured Ignavibacteriaceae bacterium
TTACGCCGATATGTCCGAGTACCTGCTTCTCACCAAGGAAGTCGAGATCAGCGACTTCCTCGTCTCGCTCGCCGGCAGCATGTCCGAGCAGGTTGAGAAACGCTACGGCTCGGCGCCGGGCGACCTGAGCTACTGGGACCGGCTGCGCTCGTTCCTGCAGACCAAGGTCGAGTTCAAGGAGATCGGCGTCAAGCTGCCCGGCCTGGACATCAAGGCCGCGCTCAAGAACGACCCCGACTTCAAGCGCCACGTGCAGGAGGCGGCGCGCGGCCACGTCGCCCAGTTGGTGCAGGACGCGCACGGCTTTCTCGCCGAGGCGGTCAAGCACGTGCGCGCGGCCGAGGCCGACCCCGACCGCAAGGTGGTGCTGCTCGTCGATTCGGTCGAGCGCATCCGCGGCGTCGGCAGCGAGGCAATGGCGGTCTACGAGAGCGTGCGCAACCTCTTCTTCGGCCACGCCGAGCACCTGAAGGTGCCGCTGCTGCACATCGTCTATACGATCCCGCCGTATCTCTCGGTGCTCGCGGCGGGCGCCGGCAATCTGATGGGCGGCGCGGCGACGCGCCGCCTCGTCAGCACGCACATTTTCAAGGACCGCAGCCGCGACGCCGATCCCGATGGCCTGGCCGTGCTGCGCAGCGTGATCTCGGCGCGCTTCCCGGCGAGCGACAAGCTGTTCAGCGCCGAGGCGCTCGACGCGCTGGCGATGAGTTCGGGCGGCGACCTGCGCGAGTTCTTCCGCCTGATCCGGCTGTGCCTGCCGGCGGTGCGCGACGATTCGCAACTGCCGCTCTCGGCCGCCGCAGTCGAACCGGCCAAACGCGCGGCGCGCAACGAAATGCTGCCGATCCCGGCCGATCATCTGGCGTGGCTCAAGCGCATCGCACAGACGCACGACACCTGCCTCGAGCGGGACGCCGACCTGCCGACGCTCGCGCACTTCCTCGACAACCGCCTGGTGCTGAACTACCGCAACGGCAGCGACTGGTACGACGTCCATCCGCTGCTGCGCGAACTGGTCGATTCGCATGGCGGCACTGGCGCTTGACGAGGCGACCGAACGCGTCGCCGTCAACCTGCTGCGGCACCTGGAGTGGCAGGCCGAGGGCTTCTCGCTCGTCTTCGTCTTCGCCGACGTCGGCCCTTCGATGCAACTCGCTGATTGGCTCGACCAGCGCCTGGCGCTGCAAGGCCAGCCGCTTCAGCGTGCCGAGGTGAAGGACGACTTCATGCGCGCGCCCGAGGCCGCGGTTGACACGCTGATCGGCCAGCTTGGCGCCATCTCGGCGCGGCCCGGCGCCTGGTGGTTCGGCGCGCAGCGCCACCCCAGCGACGAGCGCTGGAACCGCGCGCGCCGGCTCTTCCTCGCGCGCCTGAACGAGCGCCGCTTCCTCCTCGAGCGCGATCTGGCGCGTCCGCTGGTGCTCGTGCTGCCCGCCGACTTTCGCGCCGAGGCGCGCAACATCGCGCCTGACATCTGGCATGTGCGCGCTCTGAGCGAGGAACTTCGTGCGAGCGCCGCGCCCGTGCTGAAGGGTGGCGCACCGCGTGAGGACACGGCAGCACCCGACCGCGACTCGCCCACGCCCGCCTTCGACGAGTGGCAGCGCATGCGTGCCACGACCGCGCCTGAGCGCTGGTACCTGCCCACCGCCTGGCGCGCGTGCGCCGAACTGCTCGCGGCGGGGCGGCCGGCCGACGCCGAGGAGGTCGCTGCGACGGCGTTGAAGCTTGCGCGCGAGCGCAGCGCCGCGGCCGAAG
>CAZLOL010000497.1:0-1749 GCA_964561045.1 uncultured Ignavibacteriaceae bacterium
GCTCGCGCAGAGCCAGCCAGCGCCCGTCGGCGCTGAGGGCGCTGGTCAGCAACCACTGCCGATCCGTATCGCGGACGAGCGGCGCCTCAAAGGCCTGCGCCGGCCGGCCGCTGGCCGCATCGAGGATCGCGGCGCGCACCAACGCCGGACCACAGGCGCGGCCGGCCAACCACTGCCCGTCCCGCGAAAATGCGCCCGAGAACGTTGGGCCGGCATCCGGCCACTCAAAGGCGCGCAGGGGTTCTCCGTCCGTTGGACGGAAGAACTGCAGTCTGATCCCGCCGGTCGCCACTTGCGGGATCACCAGCTCGCCATCGTCCGGATGAGCCACCCAGGCCGGTGTTTCAGGCGTGGCCGGTGGGGCGCAGGCCCAGCTTCCCAGCGAAACACCCGCGGGCATGCGCCAGGCCTGGGCAAATCCTCGCGTGAGTCCGGATGTGACCAGCACCCGCCCATCGGCGCACAAAGTCACCCCTTGACCTGAATCGCCGGCCGGGAGCGCCATTTCCTCGACATACCCATTTGCGCCGGCCGACATGCGACGGGCCAGGGCTTTGCCGCGAATCATCGCGACCAGCCACGCGCCATCCGCCGTATAACGCAACCAAGCAGGAGCCTCGCCAAGCTGCCAGACGCTGAAGACGTAATCGGTTGGGATGTTGCGGATGGAGATCCGGGCCTCTTCGACGGTCGCCATCGACGCGCCATCCGGACTGACCGCGCTGCGGGCGCACAGATACTCGCGCCAGTGCCCGGACGGCAGGTGCCACACCGCCACCCGATCGGGCTGAGGCGAGGGTGAGACCAGGCTCTGGCCATCCCGGCTGAAGCCAAAGCCATGGCGGCCGGACGGCTGTGGCAGCACGAACAGGTCGCCCTTGTGCCAAAGCGGGAAGTCGGCCACCCGCGCAAATGGCGCGGGCGGATCGGCGGCAGGTTGACGGGCGCGGCGCGCGAGTTCGCCCAGGCGCGACAACGCGTCGGCGGTGTCCGGGTCGCCCGCCACCCAGCCACTTTCGAGCAGCCGGGTATGTCCGTCGGCAGCGATCAAAGGCGGCAACGCCATTGCCAGGCGGGCAAGATCGTCCCAGCGCCGCTCGCCGGCCAGCCAGTCCACAATGCTCCGCCCTTCCCCCGGGCTCAGCGCGCTGGCCCGCCGCGGCCCGCCTGCGCGCGCATGGGCAGCGGTGAGCAGCCATTCCATCCGCCCGCCCGCGCGAGCCGCCGCGGCCAGGCGGGCGCGCAGGTCCGGGCCGGCCAGGTCATAGGCGCTTCGAATCAGGGCATGATCAAAGTCCGCATCGTCATAGCGCGACCATTGAGCGGTGATGAAGAAATACACCGCCCGCTGGCGCGGATCGCGGGGCAACCAGTCCTCAGCGCGGGCAAGATCGAGGGCGGGAGCAAAATCCCGCTGCACGGCCAATCTCAGAACGGCGTCGCGTGCCGGCGTGTTGCCAGCCCGGCCAAGCGCGGCAAGCGCGTCGAAACAGGCGGTTCGATCGGCCGGCTCGGGATGGCTTACGGCCGCTTCGGCCAGACTGTCCACGGCCGCGGCGCTTCCGTCTGCCGCGAGGGCGCGAATGGCGGCAGCTCGGCGGGCCGGGCCGAGCACGGGCAAGCGCGAGTACAGCGCCTGCCCTGCGCCTTGCGCCCCGGTCAATTCAGCCTCACCACGGGAAAATCGCGGAGGGTGGTTCGACCCGTGCGTACGTCAACGGCGGTCAGAGTCAGGCGCTTGTTGGCGTC
>CAZLOL010000498.1:0-1746 GCA_964561045.1 uncultured Ignavibacteriaceae bacterium
ACTTTTCAGGAGTCTGTTGCTTTTGTCATAAGTGTATGTAAATTCCACATCATCATTGACTGCAAAGCCATTATTATAGTCCCCTGTAAGCAGCTGGGTTTTTACATTGCCGTTTTTGAAATATGCGTTCTTATAATTAAAATCATCCTTGCCACTGTTGAATTCTGTGACCCAATTTCTTTTATTATAAGAATATGTATTAATTAAATTTCCGTCCAAAGCTGAAATGGTTTCAATTTGTGAATTCGGATTATAAGTGTTAATAGAAAAGCTGGAATAATCAACAGGGTCATCGGATTCCGGACCTGAATAATATTTTACTTCGCTTAGTCTTCCTGTATAGTCATAAATATAACTGTATGCTTTTGAATCGGTATTTTCGGAACCCTGGTAAGTAAGAAATGAAATCTGATCCTGTGAATTACATTTATATTCCGTGATTAAAGTATCAAATCCCGAAATAATATTCCATAGCTTTATTACTCTGCCCCTGATGTCATATTTATAATATTTGAAATTCCATGAGTCGGAGCTTCTTGTTCTGTAGGCAGTAGCTGCGAGCTGTCCTTTTGAATAGTTAAGACCGGAGTAATTGTTTACACCTGAGAAAATATTAACAATATGATTCGAGATCGTATCATAGACATTTACAGTCAGATAATACGCCTGATCTGTTTCATTACTTTGTGAACCGTCAGAAGGCGCATCGGCATCGAAAATTCTTTCCCCGATGCCTGTCAGTCTGTTTAGCCCGTCATAGTTTCTGAATGTATATTTTAATCCCGATACATTTCTTTGATTTGCATCCTGCGAATAAGTCAGATTATTATTCTTATCATAAATAAAATCAGTTGTACCGGCATCCGGAGTGATGCGTTTCGATTGTCTCCCGTATCCGTCATAAGTATAATAAATGTTTTTCCCTTCAGGAGTTCTGACTTGTGTGACTCTGTAGATACTGTCATACTTATAATCTGTAATGAGCAGTATCGAAGGGAATTCATGAGTCGAAGCTGCGGTTTCTGTAAGCTGTAGCTGCGATGTTTCCTATGGTGGTTGGGTTTTTCGCATTGTATTAACTCTAAAAGAAAGTGAGACCATTGTTAATTTACCGACGTAGGAAAATGCAAGTTACAACATAATATCATGTTGAAAAAATCTTCTCCCCGATATTATTAATGATGCAATACAAAACAATCCGATTAAAACATCCATTATCATAAATAAATATCCGCTAAACCATACCAGTATAAATGATATTGGTAAATAGATAATACTTCGTTTCAATATGTAAGAGATGGGATAATTCAACCTGTTTGTAATAGAGCAATCAAAGAGTAATAGAGAATTAAAAAAAAATACAATTATGAAAAACAACTGAGGATATAAATTTAGATTTTTCCCTAAAATACCAGACATACTAAAGGATATAAAAACTAACAAACTAATATTAGCTCCCCATATTGATATTAAATACTTTAAAATAGATCGTCCTTTCATCTCACCAATCCCTCCACATTAATTTGAGTATCACCAAACCAAGGAAACAAATTTCTTATTTCGGGGTAAACGTTTTGATTTTCTCTATTATATATAATCACCGGCTCTCCTCCAGACTTTAAATTCCTAACCCAAATTTCATATGCAGGAAATCCATCTTCAATGCCTGTTGTTATTACATTGTATGTTCCATCGCTATTTTCAGATATATAAAAATTCACACTATAGTCGATGCTCGGAGCACCT
>CAZLOL010000499.1:0-1730 GCA_964561045.1 uncultured Ignavibacteriaceae bacterium
GTTAAAAAATTTTCTTACCATTTTGAGTAGAATTTAACTTGTAAGTGATTAATTCGTAACTCGTAACTCGTAACTTATTTACTTATATCCACTTCTTATGTCTGAACCACGAAAGCATTACAGCAGCTACAATAAGCATTGACGTCATACATATCCAGAATCCCAGTTCATCATGAAGAAACGGGATGAACTCGAAATTCATACCGAAAATTCCTGATATAAGAGTAAGAGGAAGCATTATAGTAGCAATGACAGTAAGAAATTTCATTACTTCATTCATTTTATTGTTCACAATTGAAAGATAAGAATCAAGCATTCCGGCAACATAGTCCCTGTAAGACTCAGTTGTATCTGAAACTCTTACCAGATGATCATAGACATTTCTGTAATACACAGATTCTTCAAGAGAAATAAGTTCAGAATCTCCCCGGGTTAGTTTAAAGAGAACTTCTTTCTGATAAGAAGAAATTCTTCTGAGTTTGATCAAGGCTTTTTTCAGATTCAATATTCTGAGAAGGGTTTTATTTCCAGGAGTTCCTCTGAAAAGTTCTTCCTCCACATCGTCTATTTCTGTTTCAAAGTTGTCAAGGATCGGGTAATACCTGTCAACGATACTATCAAGAATAAGATTTAAAATGTAATCAGGTCCTTTTTTGAATGTCCGTTCGTTTATTATGGAATTAAGATTATTTGTAATAGTATACTCAGCTGTTTCATTATGAATTGTAATAATAAAATTATGTCCGAGAAAGCAGCTCATAGAAAACATTTTATAATTAATTGAATTACTGTCTTCTTTAAGCCCGTTGAATACAATAAACAGGTAAGAATCGAAATCATCAATTTTAGGATGATGAACTGCATCATCTATAAGATATTTTAATGCATCTTCAATTGCAAGCGGATGAAAATTAAAAACGTCATTCAGTATTCTCTGGCTTTCAGCTTCAGTAGTATTGTACATGTCAATCCACAGATTTTCATTGCACTCATAATCCCAGTATTTCAGCTGATCGGGAGGAATGGAATGTATTCCGTATTCCTGACTGTATTTAATTATGTTTATCATTGTATTTATCTGCGATGATTATGAATTCACCTTTTAGATTATCTTCACCGATCTCATTAAGTATCTCGGATGCCGTTCCCCTGAAAACCCTTTCACTAATCATAGTTATATTGAATGCCACAACTATCCTTCTCGATTCAAAAATATCCTGAAGATCTTTTAATAATGCTTTTAACCTGTACGGAGCATCCATCAATACAATCACTTTATCAAGAAATTTCAGTTTTGCAAGTTCAGATTTTCTTATATCAGCTTTCGGAGAAAGAAATCCGTAATAGTAAAATCTGCTGATGTCAAAACCGGATAAAACAATTGAAGCTATTAAAGAATTTGCTCCTCCGATGAACTCCAGCCTTATTCCTGACTCAATGCACTTCTGCAGAAGTATGCTTCCGGGATCAGAAAATACCGGTGTGCCGCAGTCGGAAATAAGCGAAATGTTTTTTCCCTGAATCAGATCAAGAAATATATCCTCACTTTCTTCAGATTCATTATGCTCATTGAGAGATTTCAGATCTTTTTTAATTTCAAAGAATCTCAAAAGTCTTGCTGCTTCTTTATATTCTTCACATACTATGTAATCACATTCAGTCAATGTTCTTAATGCCCGGAGAGTAATGTCAGAATAATTACCTATAGGTGTGGTTACGATGTTTAATGT
>CAZLOL010000500.1:0-1727 GCA_964561045.1 uncultured Ignavibacteriaceae bacterium
TTCCCCACCTTCAGCTTTTTCGTCAGGTCTTCCTTGATCGGCTGCTGCCATTCGCTGCTGGTGGCGACTTGCTCACCGTTGACGAACAACGTTAGCAGATTGTCGCACGAGCCGAAGAACACGGCCGACTTGGGAACCGCCGGCAAATCCAGCACTTTGCGGAAGCTGGCGATCTCACTGGCGGCCGGCTTGTTGTTCGGCCAGATCCACTGCGGCGTCGGATCGGCAGCCGTTGTGATGGCAACCAAGGCGAGCCACACGGCCGGCACGAGGGGGAGGTAGCGCATGTCGAGTTCCGTGGTCGGGTCTTGCGAGGAAATTCAGCCAGGCGGGACCGGCAGGCTGCCGGCAGCGGCTTGAAACAACGAGAATAAGTATAGATTCCCCGCGGGGCCTTTCGCTACCCGCCGGCGCGAACCTGGCCGGCCCGGCCGAACCGCTAGCAACCCGCCCCGCAATTCTCCCTGGACTGCAACCGCGGCTTGCGTGTAACCTTCGCGCCGATTCCGTGACCTTCCGCCCAGGAGCCGATCATGCTCACCCGCTCTCATCGCTTTCTACTCGCCGGCTGCGGCGTGGTCGCCCTGGGACTGTTTGTACAACTTGCCCAGGCGCAGGATTTTCGGATCGACACCGAAATCTTTGTCGGGACCGAAAAGGCCCCCAGGTCCGAGACGCTCACAATCTTCCACCAGGGGCTGGTTTACGACTTCCTGCTGAGCGAACCACAGGAGATTACGATCTACGACGCGCAGCGCGGCCGCTTCACGCTACTCGACCCGACCCGCAAGCTGAAAGCGACCGTCACCACGCAGGACTTGCTCGGCTATGTGCTGCAATTCGAGACGCATGCCGCCCAGTCAAAGAATGCCCTGTTCGCGTTTGCCGCCGCGCCGAAGTTTGAGACGCTCGTCGAGGAACTCGAGCAAAACGGCCAGCCGCAAACGAAAATCTCGCTGACCGCCAAGCCGCTGGAATACGTGGTCCTGGCCCGACCTTGCGACCGCCCCGATGCGGTGGAGTTGTATCGCAACTTCGCCGATTGGTATGCCCGCCTGAACGCCACCTTCCAGGGAAACCTGCCTCCCGGCGCCCGGCTGGCCCTCAACAGCGCCTTGTTCGAAAAGAGGCTGCTACCGGTGGAAATTACCCGCACCATTCCCGCCGCGACCCCTCTCAGCCGCAAGGTGGAAATCCGCAGCAAACACTTGGTGAACTGGGCCCTATCAGGCGAAGACCGCAAGCGAATCGACCGGGCCGGCGAGCATCTCGTTTCGCTGCCCACCGTCAGTTTTGACGAGTACCGCACCGCCCCAGCCGCTGTTCCCTCAAGTAAGCAAGCACGGCGCTGATTCCGGTCACCCGTTCCACGGCACGCCGGCCATTTTTCTCCCCCCGTCCCCACTTGACCGCCGCGCGTTTGCGATACAGATTTGAGGTTGTCCTGGGCGGTTAGCTCAGTTGGTTAGAGCGCAACGTTGACATCGTTGAGGTCACAAGTTCGAGTCTTGTACCGCCCATTCCGTTGTAAGTCCCGCTGAAATCAGCATTTAGATTACCTGCCGGCTTTCGGCAGCGCAGCGTTTTCCCGCGATGCCAAATCGGTACATACCTTTTTGGGTGCCGCAATCTGGAGAACCTGCGCAATGCCTCGTCTTACCGCCGCCACTCCTAAGAAGCTGTTTCATAACCCCTTGAGTTTCGTGATTCGATTGGCACAGAGGATG
>CAZLOL010000501.1:0-1720 GCA_964561045.1 uncultured Ignavibacteriaceae bacterium
TTCAGTTTTGCTTCCGTCGGAGACATTATTTTCATACCATTCGCGCTTGTCCCAGCGGAACTGCCGTGGCTTCAGCTTTGAAATAAAATCCAGTCCCAGAGTAAGTCCGGAAATATTTTTCTTATCCCGCATATCCGAAAGACTTGTTATTGACTGAACATTGCATCTTAAAGAGGTGATTTCATTATTACCGAGAGTGATCTGATTGGATACACCGACTGATGTTGGCTGCGCATTCTTTCCAATGAAAATATTATTGCTTCCGTAATTCAGATTAGCTCCGGAAGAATAACCAATCGCGACGTTATAATTCCCAAGTGATAATGCATATAAAGAATTATATCCGATTCCCAGATTGCTGGAACCTGTAGAATTATTATTCAATGAGAAAGTACCTATTCCGATATTGTCGCTTCCCGATGTGTTTTCATCCAGTACTTTAAGACCGATTGCAGTGTTTGAATGACCGGTGGAATTGTGATCAAGAGACAGAGAGCCGATTGCAATATTTGAACTTCCGGAAATGTTTGTATTCAATGTGTATGGACCGATTGCAACATTCTCATAACCTGTTGCATTCATTGATAATGAATTTAATCCTAATGCAGTATTCAAATGTCCGGTAGTTGTCTTTGACAATGAATGATAACCGACTGCAGTATTTCCATATCCCTCGGTTAATGTTGAAAGAGTTGAATCTCCTATACCTGTATTATTACTTGAATACATTTCTTCGTAGTTAGACATGCTGAAGTTGCCTGAATTTTTACCGACGAATAAATTATTACCCTTTACAAACTGCGGCGCATAGCTGTGCATGAATCTGTTTGAACCTTTGTAAATCACTCCGGTCAATGAGTCAGTAGTAACGGGAAGTTTAAAGTTTTTGGAGATCTCCAGCAGCCCGTTAGTCTGCTTAAGCTTAAGAAGCGTATCAGCGGAGTACTTCACAATAAAAGATCCGTTTGTTCCCAAAGTATTTGTAATGTTTTGTGAATAAAGATTTGAGCAGAGAAAAAAGATCACAGCGAGAGATAAGATTTTTGTTTTCATTTTTAATTTGAATTTAAGTTAATTAAAATTTTTGCTTTTCGACTGCTCCGGGATCCGGAGCAGTTTACTTGGCTTCTTCCGGGGTGACGTACCGGGAAGTATCATTAAAAATTTCTACTTGAATTTTTGTAAGGCGTCACCCCGTTTAAAATTACTGTACAAAAATAAATTGAAAAGTATATGCCGGACAAAGAATAGAATTTGAAAATGTTGACGGTAATACTGTCACTTAACCGGAAGAATATTCAGTAATCGCTTTTAAAACGGGAATTTTCAAATAATTCGCATGGAAAATAAATATGAAATGTTTCTAAAACAGTATCCGGGAAATTTGTCAGCAAATGTTTTTTAAAATGCAGGAAGTTTTATTTCAGATTTATTTAAAATATTCGGATTATGAAGTAAATATTAGGTTTTTTATCACAGACAGTTGCCTTATTTTGTTTTTAAAATCATAAGAAACCCTTAATGCAAAATTCCTCAACATTAAAAATTCTTGCTTCTTTCTCTGCTCAGGACTTCAAGGATTTTAAGGATTTCGTAAGCTCGCCGTTTTTCAATAAGAATGAAAATGTTGTCAGGCTGTTTAAATATCTGAAAAAATTTCATCCTGAATACAAAGACAGTAATCTTGAAAAGGAAAACATTTATAAGCGCCTGTATTCCA
>CAZLOL010000502.1:0-1717 GCA_964561045.1 uncultured Ignavibacteriaceae bacterium
CATGCGATAAGATCGCAGTTCAGATTTTAAGATATCTGAACCTAGATACAAACACAGTCGGTATCGGGTATTCACAAATTTCTACTAATATTCCTGACGGTATTAAACTTTTTCAGAACTATCCAAATCCATTCAACCCGAGTACCGTTATTCGATTTTCGTTAATTGATAATGGCAATACATCTCTGATAGTTTATGATGCACTTGGAAAAGAAGTTGCTGTTCTTGTAAATGAAAAGTTAAATGCAGGAACTTATGAAACTGTATTTGAAGCTTCAAACCTGCCGAGTTCAGTATATTTTTATAAACTTACCATTGGAAATTATACTGAGACAAGGAAAATGTTTCTGCTCAAATAAATATTTATGCAAAGCACTTTATGGATAAATCTTTTTAAGTTATTTAAGGAAAAATTTTCGATATGTGATATAATTATTTCGATTATTGATTATAATTGAATATAATTGATTATAATAATAGAGTATATCTGTGATCATGCGGATTTCAAAACAGATCAATTACTCCCGCCGTAAACTTTTTTGTAAACATAATTACCAATGACAGGGATCCTGATGAGATATCCCTGATATGATTTGACGCCAAGATATATTGCATACCCTATACCTGAAAAAGCCAGCAGAAAAATTCCCCCGTATAAAACCACCATTACAATAATCATAAAGACAGGCATTTCACCGGACTGACCGGATTTTGCAAACCCTGAAAGTCCTATACCTGAAATCAGCAGGACAAATACCATGAAAAATACAAATGCTATAATAATCACTGCAAAAGCAAGATGATAGAAAATCGCCTGAAGAGAATGAAAACTTACGAATTTAGATTTGTCTTTTTGTGTAGCCCATAAAATGATGGGTAAAATTATTCCGCCGAGAAATATTGATAAATGTGAAAGCATTGCCAGCAGTCTTTCGTCACTCGTTGGTTCGGTAAAAGTATTTGTTGAATTGTTATCCATATGTATTAAATGTATTAATATTTAGTGTCAGTACAATTAAATTATTAAAAATTAAATTTATGCAGCCGGTTAATATTTTTGAACTTACCCTGGTACAGACAAATTTTTTTTATTTCAATTTAAGAGATTTGTAATCTAAAATCTTTACATTTATTTGTATGACTCTATGTTGCTGTAACAACTCTGTCCAAAACGTTTTAAAATTGTAATGCAGGCTTTGATTAAATTCCGCTTTCTTTTCATCGATGAAAAGAAAGCTTGGCAAAGAAAAATCGCCCGCTGGTGAAAAATTGCCTGAATTCTTTCGCAATGGCTGCAAAAATTTGCAACTCCGAGCTCGCTGCGCTCGCTCGTCAGACAAGCAAATTTTTGCTTACGCCATTGCTCAGAATTCTTAACGGCAATTTTTCACATGCGGGTTGGTTTGATTTCACATAAAATTGTTTTGATTCAGGAATTATTTAAAAGAAGAAAACCGATTTATAAAATATTTTGGACACTATTGGTTGCTGTGAGCATATATAACTTGAAGCAACATCATCTAATAAGTAAATTATATAAAAAAAAGGAAGATAAATTTTTCTTACCCCAAAGAAAAATGAAGCACCTGATTTATCTTATGCCTCTCTTTCTTTATATAAGATTTTATGAAAAAGGCATTGTTAATATTCTTAACAGATCTTTCTTCAAAAGCTCATCGGAAAAGCCGTCAAAGCATATTATCCAAATCTGTTTTAA
>CAZLOL010000503.1:0-1685 GCA_964561045.1 uncultured Ignavibacteriaceae bacterium
GCGCCGAGGCGGAACACGCCGCCATGGTCGCAGCGCTCATCGCCTCCGGCGCCATGGTCATGCTGGCGAAGACAATCAGGAAATTCCCGTGGACCATGCAGAACAAGCCGTAGTGGACAACGAAAAAGGCCGAGAGACCCATTCCCGCCAACAGGCCAAACCCGCCATAGCTTCCGCCCGAAATGATAATCCGCGGGATCGTCATCGCGCCGATGACGATGTTTTCCATCCAGTAGAGCAGCACGAGGGGCGCGGCGCCCCAACCCCATGCAATCACCCCATAGATGGGCAGCAGGTCGACCGCGAGCCCGAGCAGGACGATGGGCTGGGATAGCGCGCGCGCCCAATAGGCCGGATTGAAAAGCTTGTTCACGCCTGCCCCGCCCCGTTTCTGCGTTGGCCGAATCTATCCCTGAAGCACCAGACCGCGTCGAGAGGCAAATAGCCATAGGCGCGGGTTGAGCTGGCTCAGTCCTCGAGTTCCCACGCCACGGAATGATGTTCGTGGACGATGATCCATTCGCCTTCGACCTTGCGATAACCGATGCTGAGACGGATCGGCTTTTCCACCTCGGACGGCGTTGATCCGATGCAGCGGACAAGGCAATGGCTGAAAGCGACGTCATCGCCGGCGACGATCGACAGCTCGCTCGGATCGAAGATGCCCGCGGGACCGAACCAGGGGAAAAAGTTCTCCCAGATGTCGCGATACTCGTCGATGCCGGCAAGGCGCGGCGGATCAGCGACGTCGAACATCACGACGTCGTCGTCATGCACATCGACGACGTCATCGATGTTGCGCGTTCGCACCGCCTTCAGCCAGCGCTCGAACACAGCGCGGACGTCGGAGATGTTCTTGGGGTCGCCAGCGTTTGTCGTCATCGTGGTCTCCGTGGCTGGTCAAAGGCGGCGTATCAGCGCCGCGCGAAAAACGCGCCAGCGCTTCGAGAAGGGTGAGCGGGGTTTGGCGCCATTGTCTGCCGCAGCAATGTGAATGATGGCGGGGAGCAGCGTGGAGGGAATCTTGCGTGCTGCAGTCTGCGCAGCCTTCCAGCGGACTGGCGCATCTGGCAACTCGGCGGTGAGAGCAACGCGAGCTTCGCCGCAGCGGGCAAGTGTCTCCAACTGTTCCGGAGTCGCCGCTGCGTCGAGTGCGCGGCCAGCGAGCTTTGCAAGTGCGCCTTCGACGGCAAGATGGCGCGCCTCGTGACCGCCGCCAGCGGTGTGGCCACCGTGAAGATGATCGTCGATGATATCATCAAAGCGATCGATGAGATCATTCATCGCGGCGATCAGGTCGGGGCGGTCGCGGGTGACGCGCGCCAATTCTTCGGCAAGGTCATGACGGCGCAGCGGCGCCTTGCCGGCGACCTGTTCGATCGTTTCTCGCCACCACTGGACGCGGATCTTGCCAAGCATCGGCTCCGTGGTGTGAAGCGTGCGCTGGAGCTCCTGATTGAGCAGATAGATGGCGACCAGTTTTTCCCGTTCATCTGGCGGCGCGTAACGCGTCGCCAGCCAGCGATCTTCGTCTGTTCGCTTCAGGCGGGCGTCAAATTCCGCCGCGTCGGCCAGCGGGGCGCTTGCAAGATTTGCCTTATTGGACGTATCGCTCATGTTCAATTTCAGATCCGAGGCCCTATCT
This sequence comes from uncultured Ignavibacteriaceae bacterium, assembly GCA_964561045.1. Classification (GTDB taxonomy): domain Bacteria; phylum Bacteroidota; class Ignavibacteria; order Tepidaquicellales; family Tepidaquicellaceae; genus JAGPCH01. Next base: position 1,646 of record CAZLOL010000503.1, read on the forward strand.
CAGGGGCTGCAGAGATAAAACAGAGGGTAATTCCATGGCT
>CAZLOL010000504.1:0-1679 GCA_964561045.1 uncultured Ignavibacteriaceae bacterium
GAATGTTGCCGACTTTGCGCGCGTGCCGTTGCTCAATCAGGATCAGCTTGTCACGTCGTTTCGGCAGAAGCTTTCCACCGAAAACAAATACGATTCCAAGATGGTGATTATGGACAAGCGCGAGCCGGGCGTGTACCTGATCGAAGCCGTCAACAGTGCGACGGGCAAAGACCTGCGCGCATACACCATCGCCATCGTGACGGATCTGACGATGGTCTATAAAACGACCGATGATGGTGAAATGCTGGTGTACACCGTCAATCGCAAATCCGGCGAACCGTATGGCGGCATGAACATCGAAGTCATCAAAGGCAAGCAGACGATCATCAAAGCCGCAACCGATGCGAACGGCGTGATGCGGGCGAAAGTGCCGAAGCCGAAAGTGAATCCTGACGCTGATGTCGAAAACGACAATCAGGGCGATGCGGGAAGCAACTCAACGCTCGTGCTGGCAACGTCGAAAGATCAATTCGCCATTTCGGATTTGGATGCGTTTTACTTCCTCGACAATGTTGGCGATGGAGAAGGCGAAGGCGGCGAAGGGAATCTGACAGGCTACCTTTACACGGATCGTCCGGTGTATCGCCCGAATCAGAAAGTGTATTTCAAAGGCATTCTGCGCAAGCTCGGCGACAACGGCTACGAAAATCCTGGTGGGATGGCGCGCGTGACGATTGAAGACCCGAACGGCGGCAAGATTCTCGAAAAAGATTTGCCCCTCTCCGCACGCGGCACATTCAACGGTGAAGCTGAGTTGGCAGAAGAAGCGCCGCTCGGTGGTTATTCCATCGTCGCTGAAGTGAACGGAGCCGAATCGCGCCACTACTTCGAGGTACAGGAATACAAAAAGCCAGAATACAAAGTCACCGTCACAACACCGAAAAAATTCGTCAACGTCGGCGAGAAAACGATCTTCACGATTGAAGCGAAATATTTCTTCGGCGCGCCTGTCGCCAATGCGGACGTGAAATATTACATCTACCGTTCGCGCTACTATCATCCGTGGTGGCGCGACAGCGAAGACGCCGATGACTTTATCAGCGAAGGCGATGAGGAAGATGGTGGCGACGATTACGGCTACGGCAACGATATGGTGAAGGATGGTGAAGCGAAGATTGGCAAAGACGGCAAGGTCAACATCGAATTTGAAGTGCCGCAACCCGACGCCAAAAACAATCAGGATTTCACCTATCGCCTGGAAGCGATGGTTACCGATGCCTCCCGCCGCGAAATCGAAGGGAAAGGCTCTTTCACTGGCGTACGCGGAACGACAGTCGCTTTCGCCAGTACGGATCGCTATGTTTATGTACAAGGCGATACTGCGAAAATCAAAATCAAAACTGCCGATTACGAAGGCAAACCTGTGGCGTCAAAAGTCGCTTTGCGCTTTGTGAAGCGCGAGTGGGATCGCATCGAGAAATCAACTTCTGAAGGCAGATGGGATCGCTACGAATACAAGCTGCGCGAAACCGAAGTTGCCAAAGGCGAAGTAAACACCAACGCGCAGGGCGAAGCTGATTACAACTATACGATCAATGCCATTGGCAGCATCAACATCGAAACGATCATCACCGAAAACGGAAAACAAATCCCTTCCAGCGGCGGCTATTTGTGGGTGACGGATAAAGAAAACGGCTGGGGCGAATACGCTTCGCCGGATTCCACTTCGATCAAGCTGG
>CAZLOL010000505.1:0-1671 GCA_964561045.1 uncultured Ignavibacteriaceae bacterium
GGGGGAGGTCAAAATTGATCTCTCGTTTACTTCTCTTTCTAAAAATTAAATTTCCAGGATCAGTTTGATATTCTCTCAATATACCCGGGTTAACTTAGTTCATTTTACAAACTCAACCTGCAATTTGAAAATATTAACTTTCTTTCTCCCCTCCATTATTTTTAAAATGGAAGGGACCGGGGTGGGATTATATCAAGAAAGCTTATATTTTATTTTAATTCTATAACTAAAATGAATGATAATTTTAGAATTTTAAATATTTGGGACAGCCCTGATTTTAGTTTAATTTAACTTACTAAATCCACTTGAAATAATTAAGAGCATAAGTTATGTTTGTTAAACGAAACTTTATGTATACATTTATGCGTTATTGACTACAAACCAACATTTTAAAATGAGCGAAGACAAAATTCACAATCCTGTCGAAAAATCCAAAGAGTATCTTCAGAAAGCCTATTCACTTCAGATGAAAGGTCAGTTTGAAGGAGCAATATTAAATTACAAGAAATCCATTGAGTTGTATCCAACATGCGAGGCTCACACATTTCTCGGCTGGACTTACAGTTTTCTCGGAGATATGGATACCGCTATAGAAGAATGTAAAAAAGCTATAGCAATAGATCCGGATTTCGGCAATCCTTATAATGACATTGGCGCGTATCTGATTCAGAAAGGTCGTCCGGAGGAAGCATTAACATGGCTTGAGCTTGCGCTGAAAGCAAAGAGATATGATTCCCCTCAATTTGCCCATATTAATATAGGAAGGGTTCTCGAATCTCAGGGTTTGTGGTTTGAAGCGCTGGAAGAATTTAAAGCTGCTAAAGAGCTTTCACCTGATTATACGCTTGCTAAACAATATTTTAATAAATTACAGGGTCTTTTAAATTAATTCTTTAATAAAATAAAACAGAAATGAAAAAAATAATTTTTACTTTTTTTATAAGTCTTATCTTTTCTTCCTCATCTTTTTCACAGCTTGTATTTCAGCGGATCGGAGGAGATACAACTTACGGATCTACAGGGGCAAATTTTGCTTATGCTTTTTTTAAAAACGAAGGCACAACACCGGTAGAAATAAGATTCAAAAGAATTCTCAATAATCTCCCTAATACATCATGGTCAAGTTCAATTTGCGTTGGTGTCTGCTATGCGCCATTTGTAGATCTTGTACCACTTGACGGAGATCCGCCATATACATTGTTTCCGGGTGATCAGGATACAATGGATATAACTTATGATGCGCCGACTCTTGGAATATCGGATGTGGTGATCAGAATGTACAGAGAAAATGACACTACGCAGTTCATAGACAGACATTTTTATCTTAATGTCAATTCAGTCGGCATAAATAATATATCTTCACTTGCAGAAGGCTTTAGTCTTAGTCAGAATTATCCTAACCCTTTTAATCCGACAACAAATATAAATTTTTCCATTCCGAAATCGGGTAATGTAAGCTTAAAGGTTTATAATATTCTTGGAAATGAAGTTGCCTCACTGCTTAATAATCAAAAGCTATCTTCCGGACAGTATAAAGTTGATTTCAATGCTTCCAATCTTACGTCAGGAGTTTATTATTACACCATCAAAACTGATAACTTTACCGATACGAAGAAAATGTTTTTGATAAAGTAAATTGAGTTTGTCAAGTTTATCAAGTTTGTCAAGTTT
>CAZLOL010000506.1:0-1670 GCA_964561045.1 uncultured Ignavibacteriaceae bacterium
TACATATTGTAGAAAGATACATGATCAAAAATGGCAGGAATCTCAAAGCTCGAAAGCTGCTTGCCGGGTTTCTGGAGCTCGACGTCAAATCCTGTAAGATACCATTAAGAGATTGTTCAAAGGTTTTATTGACTTTTATTAAAAACTATAATGATCTTAATTCCAGAAGATATGGTTCGCAGCAAAAATTATTCAAATAGGTTTTGTAAAATATACCATAATAATTTAGGGTATAAATTTATGCATTGTTTTCTCGGTTTACTTGCTGTATCTTTGTATAGTTAATTCAATTAATCTTTTATTAATTAAAACTAAAAAAGAAATGAATAACTCAAAGAAAATCAATCAGCTCCTCACCTCTCTTAAATGCCTGGTCAGCTCAGCTATTCTGCTGCCGGGATCAAATAACCCGAAATATAAATTCGACATCCGCAATTACTGTATCTCAGTACTTTATACCATTAAAAGCATTGAAGAATATTCTGAAAAGAAAAACTGCATTACTGTTGCTCAGCTCAATTTAATTAACGTTCATTTTATTAACCTCAATAAACTTATTAATTATGTATAGTGCAAGATTTGAAATCCCGAAAAGTGAATTTACCACTTTTGTAAATGCAAATTCGCATTTATTTGATAGATGTGAATTTTTTAGCATGAATTATTCTGACTATATCTCTGTAAATTTCTCTTCTAATGATGAATTCCGTGTTACTACTCTGGAAGAGATTTATCACTATGTCTCAGATGATAATAGAAAAAAAGAAATGCAGGCAAAAGAACCTGCTTTACCATTCTAAATTTTTTTGCCCTATACTACCATATATTTATATGGTAGTATAGGTTTTAAACTTAACTAAATATGAAAAGGAGATAAAATCATGTTCACAAATTTAAATGAAGTCTTATCTGTACCGGTTCCGCAGCAGACAGATTCTTATATTCCGGTATCAAACAAGTATCTTATCGATTCTGTAAGGGAACAACTGTATTCCTCAGGTTTTTCTGTCAATAATGAGCGGTATGAACTTTCAAAGAACGGATCTCAGATGTTCGGATCTATGAGCATCGTTTCAAATAATAATGTAATGTTAAAGGAGTTCGGATTCAGAAACAGTTATGATAAGTCCCTACCGATAGGTTTTGCAGCAGGCTCAAGGGTCCTGGTTTGCTCTAATCTGATGTTTCGCGGAGATATTATCTTAATGAGGAAACATACTTTAAATGTTTTTGAGGATTTTAATAAGCTGCTTTCAGAAGCCGTTTCAAATGTTAATGATCAGTTTGATGCAATCCAGATTGAATACGAAAAATTAAATTTGATTCCTGTTACCGATCTTGAAGCTTCACGGCTTGCAGGTGAAATGTATTTTAAAAATAAAATTAAAGACACACACATTTCAATTATCAAGAAAGAATGGAATGAGACTTATAAAAATAAAACCGCCTGGGATTTTTGCCAGTGCACTACTGAAGCTTTGAAAAAACACACGGTAAGAAACGGAATGAATATTCTGACTGATTCATATAATTATCTGATTCAGCATTTCAGTTTGAATTAGTTGAATAAAAGCCCCCTCCTTGCAAAGAGAGTGTCTCAAAAGTCAAAATCCTGGGATTGTCATTTCCGCGAAAGCGGAAATCCAGTTCATAATAGAAAGAATATATTT
>CAZLOL010000507.1:0-1661 GCA_964561045.1 uncultured Ignavibacteriaceae bacterium
TTCCTGCAAGTTTCAGATACAATTGTCCCGGAGGAGCTGTCAATGAGTCAACCTGACCAGTTGCTGGTGGAGCATATGCAGCGAAAGCAGTTGCAGCACTGAATCTTTCGAAAGTCATTCCCGGATTAGCAGTTCCTAATACATCTCTGTTACAAGTCCATGTGTACTGACCTGCAGCAAATTCGAATCTGTTTACTCCGCCCACTCCGAAATTTGTCCATTTTAACCAGACTTCGAAGGTTACGGTATTACCCGGAGGAGCAATTACAATGTTCCTGACAGTCATGTCGAATGTAGGATCAGGCTGAGCCATACCTGAGTTGAGAGATAAAGCAAGTAAGAACAATGTTACAAAAAGTTTGAATGTGTTTTTCATTGTTTTTTTTTTAGTTTAATAAATGTTTTGTTAATTATATTATTTTATTGGTACAAATTTAATTCCTTAATCTCTAATTGTCAATTCTCTTTTATTACCTTTACAAAAAAATATTATTACTCTTAATTGAGACAAAATTATCTGACACACTGTCAGAAAGATATTTTCATTCATTTATATCTGTTCCTGTATACCCTGATGCAAATGCTGCATTCGCTTTCCGTGCTATAAAACTGCCGGTAAACGATAAATTATTTAATAAAAAAGAAAAAAGTATTTTCAATTGATTTCCTTCCCGGAGAACTTAAAATTTTCGTGTGTGGAAAAATATATTATATAATTTTATTAAACAATAGCTGAATAAAACTTTTTTTCATCCATTCAAATATAATTTCTAACCTAACAAAATCCTAACAAATAAAAGAAATTTAATATCATTTAAAAAAATTATTGATCAATAACCCAGACTTATCTCACCTGAATAATATTTCGAAATTTTTCCGTCTTCTGTTTTCACAATAAGACCGCCGTCCGGATCAATATCTATGACTGTTACAGCCTGTTCTTTATCATCTTCTAACTTCCTGAAGCTGACTTTACTGTTTATTGTTCCTGAATTCTCCTTCCATCTTTGCATCAGTTCAGATTTATTATTTAACAAAAATAAATTTTCATAAAAACTTCTTACAAAAAGAACAAGCAGCTCTTCCCTGATTACTTCTTTATTTGTTTCTTTTAAAAGTGATGTAGCTTTGATCTTAAGCTCATCCGAAATATAATTTCCGTTGCAGTTTATTCCTATACCGATTATAAATTTCTTTATTTCCGAATTAAGATCTTTTACATCAAGAAGTAACCCTGCGATCTTTTTCCTGTTCAGCAGAACATCATTGGGCCACTTAAGCGAAAATTCAAGTACGGGATTATTTAGAAAAAAATTTTTAAGTGTAGTTAAAAGAAGAAAAGATGAATAGAAGTTGACCAGATGAATTTCGTCTATTCTTATTTTAAAACTTTTTACGATTGAGAATGTAAGGTCTTTCGAATACGAGGTCTTCCATTGCCTGTTAAATCTGCCTTTGCCGTGTGTCTGATGAGATGTAATTATTATCGTATCACTTTCAGTATTGTTTTTCTTTGCATATTCATTTGTCGAGTCAATTTCTTCAAAATATAAAATGTCCTTTAATACCTCTCCTTTTAATAGTTCAGATCTGATAAACTCTGTGTTCATATATTTTAAGTTCTTTTAAGTTCTATCTCTAAAAACTCTTCAAACTCTACA
>CAZLOL010000508.1:0-1650 GCA_964561045.1 uncultured Ignavibacteriaceae bacterium
CTTAGTTGTTATAAAATTTTCTTACCATTTTGAGTAGAATTTAACTTGTAAGTGACTAATGTTTAAAATGTCTTATATTAGTAAACGCCATCGCAATATCATATTCATCAGCAGCTTTAATAACTTCATCATCTCTCACTGACCCGCCCGGTTGTATTATCCCGACAGCTCCGGCTTTTGCAATTTCAATCAGTCCGTCAGCAAAAGGAAAGAATGCATCAGAAGCTGCTACACTTCCATTCAGATCCTGTTTAAATTCTTTCGCTTTAGTTACCGCAATTTTCGTTGAATCAATTCTGGATGGCTGACCTCCGCCTATGGCAAGAGTTCTTTTGTCCTTCACAAATACAACTGCATTGGATTTAGTGTGCTTGACAACTTTAAATGCAAATAACATATCATCGGTCTCATCGTCTGAAGCTTTTCTTTTTGTTACAAACTTCAGTTCATCCCTGCTTACATCATAATTATTTTTATCCTGATATAATATGCCTCCGGTGATCTTTCTGAATTCAAATTTATCTTTTATGAAAATAAATTTTAACAGCCGCCTGTTCTTTTTCTTTTTAAGAAGTTCAAGTGCATCTTCATCAAAATCCGGAGCCAAAATTATTTCAGAAAACAATTTATCAATATCTAATGAAGTTTTAAAGTCTATTTTTTGATTTAAAATAATTATTCCTCCGAAGGGAGAAAGTGTATCTGTTTCAAATGCCTTTGAATATGCTGATAATAATGTGTCCGAAACGGCGACTCCGCTCGGATTTCCGTGTTTTATAATTGCACAGGCAGGTTTGTCTCCCTCAAATTCAGAAATCAGATTATAAGCAGCGTCTATATCGAGTAAATTATTATAGGATAATTCTTTACCGTGAAGTACACTGAATACTCTATCAAAATTTTCTTTTATCAGAACTGCCTTCTGATGAGGATTCTCTCCGTATCTCAACTCCTGTATTTCGCTTTTAATCAAACCGGACAGATCCGGAATAAAACTCTCTTCCTTTTCATTTAAACCTGAAAAATATCTTCTGATAGAGTTATCATATTCAGAAGTTGTGCGGAATGCCCTCTGAGCAAGGTTCTGCGAATATTCAACAGGGATATTAGTTTTATTTGTATTCAGAATTTCAATGTATTCTTTATACTGTGAAGGATCTACGATCACACTGACATCCTTGAAGTTTTTCGCCGCGGCTCTGAGCAATGCCACTCCGCCAATGTCGATCTGTTCAATGGCTTCTGCAACACTAACTCCTTCCCGTGAAATTGTTTCTTCAAATGGATAAAGATTTACAACTACAAGATCGATCGTTTTAATTTTATGATTAGTTAATTCCTGAATGTGATTCTGATTGTCACGGTCTGCCAGTATACCGGCGAAAATATTCGGGTGAAGTGTCTTTACCCTGCCATTCAGGACTTCAGGAAATCCCGTAATCTCTTCGACTGACCTGACAGGAATATTATTTTCTTTGAGAAGTTTATATGTACCGCCTGTAGAAATGATCTCAATGCCTGATATTACAAGCTCTTTGGCAAATTCTGCAATTCCTTCTTTATCATAAACACTCAGTAAAGCACGCTGTACCAATTAGTTAGTAGTTAATAGTTAATAGTTAATAGTTAATAGTTAATAGTTAATAGTTA
>CAZLOL010000509.1:0-1646 GCA_964561045.1 uncultured Ignavibacteriaceae bacterium
AAGAAAAATTAATAGAGATTGAATCATAAAAGGAAAATGAAGAGATAGAGTAAGTGGTCGGTGGTTTCGGCTCCGCTCAACCACCGATACGCATCTTAGCCGAAGGCAGCCCGGGGTCGTGATTTTTATTTTATAAATTCCTAATTTGAATTCAATCTATTTTATGAACAGGAGAATTTTTATAACAGGAGGCACCGGTTACATCGGAAGCAGAGTAATTCCGAAGCTGCTGAAAAATAATTTTGAAGTGAAGGCTCTGACGCGGGAGAGTTCTGCATCAAAACTTGACAAAGCCTGCACACCGGTAGTTGGAAATGCGCTGAACGGCGAAACATATGCCGGAGCAGTAAAAGGCTGTGATACTTTCATTCATCTTATCGGAGTTCATCATCCGGGTCCCGGAAAGAAAGACGAATTCAGACAGATAGATCTTGTCTCCATTGAACAGGCAATTTCTGTTGCGATAAAAGCAGGCGTCAAACATTTTATTTACTTAAGTGTCGCTCATCCTGCTCCTGTAATGAAAGAATTTATATCAGTGAGAATGAAAGGAGAGCAAATGCTGACAGACAGCGGATTGAAAGTATCATTCATCCGTCCATGGTATGTGCTTGGACCCGGGCATTACTGGCCTTATCTGATTATTCCGTTTTACAAGGTCTTCGAATTAATTCCTGCCACGAGGGAAACTGCTTTGCGGCTTGGACTCGTAAAGTTAAATCAAATTGTAAAATGCATTCTGCATGCTGCTAGTAATGCTCCGGATAAAATAAAAATTTACACTGTAAATGACATCAAAGCAGCCGATGAATTTTAATGTTAATGAATTTATTGCGGAGTAACACAAAGTCAAAAAAATTGAACCTAACGAAGTTAACTAACTTTCTTGGCGGCTTTGTGACTTTATGTCAAAGAATTGAAAGTAGTGAAGAACGGGGTAAGATGGTTTATCAGTAAATATCATTTTGTTTATTCTGCATTTTAATTAACTTCACCCTTTCAACTTTCAGGCAATGCCGCAGGCAACGAGCCATTGTTTATTGATTGAGATTTACAGAATCAAAGTTCATTAATTTTTAATTATTTATGCCGCAGAAAATCAAGTCAGGCTTAATTCAGATGAGTCTCCCGAAAACGGAGGGAGAGGGCACCATTCAGGAAATAGTTGACGCAATGGTGAACAAGCACATACCTTTTATAGACGATGCCGGCAGGCAGGGTGTTCAGGTGTTATGTCTGCAGGAAATTTTTAACACGCCTTATTTTTGTCCCGGGCAGGATAAGCAATGGTATCAGTCAGCCGAACCCGTCCCAGGTCCTACGATCGAAAAGATGCAGCAGTATGCAAAAAAGTATAATATGGTTATCATCGTTCCCATTTATGAAAAGGAACAAGCCGGAGTCTTGTACAATACAGCGGCTGTTATTGATGCTGACGGAAAATATATCGGCAAATACAGGAAAAATCATATTCCTCACACTTCCGGTTTCTGGGAAAAATATTTTTTCAAACCGGGCAATCTGGGCTATCCGGTTTTTCAAACAAAATATTGCAAAGTCGGAGTTTATATTTGCTATGACAGACATTTTCCTGAAGGCGCAAGAATACTCGGACTGAATGGCGCGGAAATCGTTTACAATCCGTC
>CAZLOL010000510.1:0-1645 GCA_964561045.1 uncultured Ignavibacteriaceae bacterium
ACTAATTTGCTGCCCGTCTGGGTCTACTAATTCTAATGGATTTCTCAAAACATAATTATAAGGAGAATAATCAAAATGTTTTTCCATCAATGGATCTACACTCGTCCAGTTTGCTATCCTCGCATCATAATACCTCGCTCCGAAATAATCATAAAAACTTTCCTTATCTAATTCTTTTCCCGTATATTTATATTTTATGGAATCTCCATTATAGTTCCTATTCTCCAGCGGGTAACCCCACGCGTCATAATCATAACTCGCTACTACAGCTCCTGTTTTATCTGCCACCACCCTCACACTTCCAAGATGATCTTTGTAATAATAATACGCCTTTTCTCCTTTTATTTTTCCGACAATATCATTTCCCCACACATACCACTCCTGAAGCTGCTGTCCTTCATAACTAGCAAGATCTTTTCCGTCAACTCCCTTTACATAGAATTCATTATTTAGTAGCTGCCAGTTGTTTCCGGGATTTTTTAAATTATTCCAATCTATCACCGGTAGGGGATCAAACTGTGTATTAAAATAAGTAAGCTTTCTTACTCGGTTTCCGGATTCATCATAATAGTATCTTGTAGCTGTTGTGTATGGAGTTTCACTATTTGGAAATAAATGGTATAGCTCTGTTATGAGATTTCTGTGATCGTATAAGATATTATAATTTCCGTTCAGTTCATCGTTTATAGTATTTCCGTTAAGATCATGTCTGAACTGATCTGTAGTACTGCTTACTCTAGTAAGCTTATTTGTTCCGGGGGAATAAGTATAAACAAAATTGTCTGCTAAGATATTATAATCTCCGTATCGCTTTAAAGTTGCTAGATTACCGTCTTTATCGTAAGTATTGAAAACGGAGTAAGTATTATCCCCCTGATTTATATTGAGTGCCTGCAGCAGACGGTTGCAGTAATCGTAAGAAAACTTATAATTCAGATTATAACTGTTCTGCATATAATCCCTGTATGTTCCGTAGATCAGCTGGGTGTTAAGATTTCCGTTTTTGAAATAAGTATTTGTGTATCCGAACTGACCCTCGACGTTATTCATTTCCGTGATCCAGTTGCGGCTGTTATACCTGTACTGATTCTGAAGCCGGGAAGAGTTAAAAAACTGAAAGTCCAGAAGAGAATTCGGATTGTATGTATAGGCTGAGAAATTAATATCAGGAGCAGATTTATCTATAACTATAGAGGGATCAGCATTTGCATAATTCAGCGTACCCAGCCTGCCTGCATAATCATAATAGTATGAAAATCGTTTGTATTCAGTTTCATCTCCGTAATTTATGTGTGTAACCTGATCCTGGGAATTATATTCATACTGAATGTTTTTATCTGCAAGCCCGTCAATAATATTCCACAACCTTTTCACTCTTCCCCGTTCATCATAACGGTAATATTTGAAGCTCCAGTTGTCTGTTTTTCTTGTCCTGTATGCAGTTGATACAAGATTACCTTTTGTAAGGTTATTCGTCCCGTAATAGTCAGGAGGAGGTCCTGTATTAACGATTTCAGTATTTGGATTTGTAGATATGCAGGAAAAACAAATAAGAGAAGTAAATATGATGAAAAGTGTTTTCAAGGAAAAAGGTATTTCATAAATTTGAATTCCGGTATAAACTTATATTATTAATCTTAAAAAA
>CAZLOL010000511.1:0-1643 GCA_964561045.1 uncultured Ignavibacteriaceae bacterium
TATTTGGGTCTTCTTTAGTACAGCTAAAAAAAACTCCAAGCAGTAAAACAATTATTGAAATTCTGATCATAACGTAAAATATTAATTAGATTAATGGAATTATTTAAAATGAAATTTCTGAAAAACTAAACTAACGGGTTTGTCAATCCCGCTGACAACAAATAAGTTTTCAGATGTAGGTAAAACTTTTATTATTATTGTTTTTACAAAACATTATGATGACTCTATAAATGTAAATTATCTTTTTTGATTAAATGAAACAGTCAGGTATAATAAGCAGCATCTTCATCACACAAGTGTATTATTCGACAGGACGATGTTGAAATCACTATTAGTTTAATGACATTAATGAATATAAAACAATACTCTCCAGCGGATAGACACTTACTGCAGCATCATCAATGCCAATGGCAAAGCTGTATCCTCCGGTTGTACAGCCAATGAAAGACTGAAATCCAAATGTCTGTCCTGCATGTCCGAAACATTTTGCGTGTTCTCTCATGATACCCAATCCATATTCAATCTGCCCGATTTCTTTATTAAAATACATGCTCCTTATTTCATTGCACATTTTGTCAGAGAATAGTTTGCCGGAATACCACCCTCGGATGAATTTATTCATATCAGCCGGCGTGGAAATTATTTCACCTGCTGACCAGGCAAGAGTTGCCGGCATCTCAATTACCTTTTGATTGTAATGACCGCTCTTTCTGCCGGGCAAACTGAATGCAGAAGGCAAATAAGTGTTTTCCATTCCCAATGGCTGAAGAATATTTTTCAAAACATAATCAGCATATTTCATTTCGGAATATTTTTCAATTATCAACCCAAGCAATATATAATTGGTGTTGCTGTATTTAAACATGCTGCCGGGGATGAAATCAGCCTTGTTAATTCCTTTTGCAAATGCAACCAGATCCCATGGAATGTAACGCAGCGAACTGTCTCCATGAGCCAAAATCTCTTTTGAATTACCCGGTATGAAATAGTCCGGGATTCCGGAAGTGTGATTCAGAAGATTCAGCACAGTGACACTGTCTATATAATCAATCCCGTTAATCACAAGCATTCCTCTCAATATATCTTCATCAGGGAAAATATCCGTGAGCCTGTCTGTCAGTTTGATCTTACCCTCTTCAACAAGCTGAAGAACTGAAGCGGCTGTAAACATTTTCGTGCAGCTTCCTATATCGATGTATTCGGAATCAAAATCTCTTATCTGCATTTTATTTCTGCCGTCATATCCAATATTGTAAGCTATTCCTTTGGGATCAACTACCTGTACTAAAATCCTGCAGTTCATTTTAACGGCATATTCTTTAACAGCTGAATCTAATTCTGCAGGAAGTCCGCTGGCATTGAATATACTGAATTCTTTATCCCTCGAACTTTGCTCAGTAATTGCAGATGAACTGTTTACGGATATTAAGGAAAAGAAAAAAAATATTAATGCTGCCGGTGATTTTAAAAATGTATTTATCATAAATTAAGATTATGAATCTCCGGGAAGCAATTCATTTCCCAATGAGACACCGATGTAAAAATAAACTTCAAAGATTTTTTTTATAGCGAGCAATAAATTGTATTACGGAAATCAAAATCAAAATTATCAGTACCGGATAAATAAATATTAGGTCAGCACG
>CAZLOL010000512.1:0-1633 GCA_964561045.1 uncultured Ignavibacteriaceae bacterium
ATTAAAAATAAAATTAAAAAAAAAATTAAATAAAAAAAAAAAAAAAAATAATATTATTAAATATAAACAATACAGACAAAGATATAATAAAAAAAAAAAAAATCTTTTAGTTTTAGCTAAATTACATATTAAATGTACTTTTAAAAATACTATTATAAGTTTAACAAAAAATACAGGTGAAGTTTTAAAACAATGGTCTACTAAATCTTTAAAAAAAACAAAATTTAAAAAAAATACACCATATAATGTTCAATTAATAGTTTATAAAATAAATAAATATATTCAATTAAAAAAAATTAAAAAATTAAATGTATATTTAAAAGGAACAGGTTTAGGTAGATATAATATTTTAAGAAATTTAAGAAAAAAAAAAATTAAAATAATTTCTATTTTTGATACAACATCTATACCTTTTAATGGTTGTAGAATTAAAAAAATGAAACGACGTTAATAATTTAATGGATAGGTGATCGAGTGGTTTAAGGTGTCAGTCTTGAAAACTGAAGTATGAATAATACCGTGGGTTCAAATCCCACTCTATCCTTTAAAGCTAGAGACGGACTCGAACCGTCATTAAAGGATTTGCAGTCCTTTACATTACCATTATGTTATCTAGCCATAATTATAAATAAAATTTATGAAAAAAAGTAAAAAATTATTTACATATAATAATCAAATTATTTTAACAAATGGATCTTCTTTAAAAATAACATCTATTAAATATTTAAAAAATTATCAATTAAATTTTAAAATTTTTAAAGAAATAAAAAATAATCAAAATTTAAATCAAATATCTAATAAAAATAAATTAAATTTTATTAAAAAAATATCTAAATAAAAATAAATAAATAAATATAGATATTTCAAATAATATTATAAATAAAAAAATAATAAATATTTGATTTAAAAAATCAGGTGGTGAAATAATATTACTTATTAATATAAATTTTAAATAAAAAAATTTTCTTAAATTAATAAACATTTTAATGTTAAAAATTTTATTAAATATTATATAAAATAATAAAAAGAAATAAATAAATATAGAATATATATATATATATGATAAAAAAATAAAATTAAAATAATTATTAAAATTTGGTTCAAAATATATATTAAATAAATATTTATTTGAAAAATTTTCATTAATATTTATAAAAAATAAAAATATATTAGGTATAATTTTTATTAAAATTATAAAGATAATTATTAAGTTTAAAATTATAAATAAAAAATAAAATTTAATAAATTTTAAATTTTCAAATTTAAATAAACCGGGTGATATAAAAAACCAAAATTGTATTATTAAAAATTGTATTGATATAAATGTTGAAATAAAAATAGATATTATTATATTAGTAATAAATAATTCTGTTATATTTGTAAAAATAAAATATTTTAAAATATTATTATTTGTTAAAATATTTATAAATAAATATATTAATTGATTTGAAAAAAAATAAGAAATAAAAAATAAATAAAAAAAAGTAATTAAAAAAATTATAAAATTATATTTTAATTCAAATAAATGTAATTGTAAATAATTTTTTGTTTTAGTATTATGCATATATAAATATAATATAAAAAGCCTACTTGGTGAAATTGGTAAACACGATAGATTTAAAATCTGTTCCCT
>CAZLOL010000513.1:0-1632 GCA_964561045.1 uncultured Ignavibacteriaceae bacterium
AAAAAATATGAAATTAATATTCTATTAAGGTTTCTGAATAAAATAAGGTTTTCTTTTCATGAAAGTTAATTACAAAAAGAAGAAACCCTTAACTTAATGTCATTGTCCCAAACCCTCCCCTTTTTCAGAAAGTGTCTCAAAACTGTGATTATCTCGCAGAGACCGCAAAGAAAAAATCATATTTTGATCTTCTTTGCGAACTTTGCGACTTTGCGAGAAATAAAATAAGATGTTTTGAGACAGTCTCTTCAAAGGGGAGGGCAGGGTGGGGTTGTTTGAAAGAGCTTACATTTTATTTGTTTATTTGAATTAAATCGAAGTTTTATATTAGGATAAAAATTATCTTGGACAACAGTGCAAATCAATATGAATCTTGGATTGAAATTGCTTTGCATTTTGAGTATTTTTATCGTTACTATGTATTTTACTTTTAAGAAATCATGAACCGGTTAGAAAAAATCAAAAGCAATTTTTCCGAATTAAGTATAGATTCCTTTCTTGTTAAGAATTTACCTAACATACGTTATGTTTCAGGATTTTCCGGAAGCGCTGCCTCCCTTCTTATAACAAAGGATAAGTATCATTTCATCACAGATTTCAGGTACAAGAGCCAGTCTGCAAAGGAAGTATATAAAAATTTTGATATTCTGATTTATGTTCAGAATTCTATGATGTTTCTTAAGGATATGATTCAGATGCATAATCTCAAGAGGATTGGATTTGAATCCAATTTTCTTACATTTAATGACGCGGAAAATTTAAGAAAAGAATTCAGTGAGGTTGATTTTATTCCGGTAGAAGGTCTAATAGAGAAGATAGTGATCTGCAAGAATGAAAAGGAAATTGAGCTCACAAAAAAGGCAGTTGATATAACAGACAGAACTTTTTCCGATCTGCTCAGCATAATTAAGCCCGGAATGACAGAAAGGGAAGTCTCGGCGCATATTTCTTATCTGCAGAAATTGTATGGAGCTGACGGAGATTCTTTTGATGCAATAGTAGCATCAGGTGAGAGAAGCGCTTATCCTCACGCAAGACCGACTGATAAGAAAATTGTAACCGGTGAACTCTTAAAGCTGGATTTCGGGTGCACGGTTGAAGGAATGAAATCCGATATGACAAGGACTATTGCAATAGGAAATGTCCCTGATGAATGCAAAAATATTTACAAAATAGTAAAAGAAGCTCAGCAAAGAGCATTGGATACAGTAAAAGCAGGAATCAATACAAAGATTCTTGATGCTTCTGCCAGGGATTTTATAAAGGAAAACGGGTACGGAAATAATTTCGGTCACGGACTCGGGCACGGTCTCGGATATGACATACACGAAAAGCCGGCAGTCAATGAAAGGTCGGATTATATACTTGAAGTAAATAATATCATAACGATCGAGCCGGGAATATATGTTGAAGGTCTCGGAGGAGTCAGGATTGAGGATGATGTGATAGTGAAGGAGAACGGGTGCGAGATTCTTAATAAGTCTTCGAAAGAGCTGATTGTATTATAATTACTAATTACGAGTTACGAGTTACGAGTTACAAATTACGAGTTACAAATTACGAGTTACAAATTACAAGTTACAAATTACAAATTACGAGTTACGAGTTAAGAGTTACGAGTTGCGGGAAATG
>CAZLOL010000514.1:0-1631 GCA_964561045.1 uncultured Ignavibacteriaceae bacterium
TATTGATCACCCAGCTGGTTCCGCCGGTTGTAGATTTTGCAAAACCGCAGTTGTCTTCTGTGAAAGGTGAAAATGAATTCGGATTTGCCCAGCATACATAAACTTCTCCGTTGGGTCCTACTCTTGCATCAGCTCCTTGTGAATAGTGTGATGCGGCAGGAACATTAATATCCGTTGCAGCTGACCAGCTGACTCCTCCATTAGTTGTATAGGAAATCGCAATAGGAGGAAGTGAAGCTGTAAATCTTGACCATACGCAATATGACCTGCCGTAGTACGGGCTAGTCGGAGCGTCATCAACTGCAGCCATATTCTTGTCTTGTGAGCCTGAAAGGAGCGTTACACTTGCCGACCATGTTGCACCGTTGTCAGTTGAGTAGTTTGCGTCCATTCCGGTAAGCTGACCTGTTCCGTAATTTATCCTAAGATGAGTCATAATAAATCTACCGTTGTGATCAATTGTCATAGCAGGATCACCCACATGTGTATCAGTTGGTGTTCCTGTCAATGAATCCTTTCCCGTCCAGTTTAATCCGCCGTTTGTAGTTACATAAACGCCTTCACTGAACAGAGATCCGTAAACAGGATATACGTTTGCAGAAGCAAACATAATTAGAGGATTCAAAGGATGCCTTGTGATGATTACCTCACTTTGAGTAGCAGTATTCGAAGTTCTTTGTGAAAGAATTCTTCTGCTTGAGCTGACCGCTAATACTCCGTTTGAAGTATTTTCATATCTGTAAGTCACCTTTTGATCTGAATAGTCAACCGCATATGGAAAAGTTGCATTCATTGTGGAATTGTTATCAATAGGTGGTAGTGATCTTTGATCTATCTGACTCCATTTTCTCTCATCGGCTTGTGAGTACGATAAGTTTTGAAAAATGAGAACCAGAACCAAAGTGGCGAGAGCTGGTAATTTGAGTTTCATTTTTTCCCTTTCGCTTTTTGATTTTGAATTGTGTTGTTTATTGAAATAAATTTGATTGTGCTGATCCGGCTGAAGAAATATCTGATGCACAGTATTGGTTCCAAAGGAAAGTTGTTAGAAAACCCCGGTTCATTACAAACCGAGGTCAGGAAAATTTGCCTGCATTATTGTTATATCAGAAAACAATTTCAAGTCTATTTTGGAGAAAATTTTGATATTTGATAATAGAGGAAATTCTTCGAACAGAGACTCGTAGTCAAGTGCGTTCTCAAACGGAGAGACTGTATAAAATGAAAGACCAATGCGATCTCTAAGTCTCTAAGGCTCAAAGTCTGAAAGATTTTTTTCTGTTGTTTTTCTTAGAGTCTTTGGATCTTACAGTAATTCTTTAAATTTTCGTCTCTATGTGTAAATGTAATTTGCAGCACAGATTAGAATTATTTTATCAAAGCCATGAGCCTGGTCTCGCTATGGTCTCCTGCGGTAAACTTACAGTAATAAATTCCGCTTGGAAGGCCGGAACCGTTAAAGTTAGTTTCATATTTTCCCTGCTTCTGAAATTCATTCTTTAATACTGCAACCTCTTTCCCCGTAATGTCAAACACTTTCAAATTAACAAAAGCAGGCCTGCTCAATTCATACCTGATACTTGTAACCGGATTGAACGGGTTTGGAAAATTCTGATGCAGAATGAACGAAG
>CAZLOL010000515.1:0-1625 GCA_964561045.1 uncultured Ignavibacteriaceae bacterium
CCCGGCGACACCTGGCGCAGCCGCTCGAGATCGACGCGCCCGCTGCGTTGGATGTACTGCCAGGCAAGCTCCCACGGTTCGAGACGCATGTGCTCGGCAAAGCGCTCGTACCAGTCGGCGCTGGCGTCTGCCGCGGCCACCAGTTTGTCGACGACCGGACGGCGCACTGCCTCGAATGCGGCCAGCGCATCGGCCACCGATGCGGGGTGCTCGCGCAACGCGCGGGCCAGCGCGATCGAATCCTCCAGCGCCAGCCGCGTTCCCGATCCGATCGAGAAATGCGCGGTGCGCAGCGCGTCGCCGATCAACACGCGAGAGCCGACGGACCAGCGCGCGTTGCGGACTTTCGGGAAGCGCCGCCAGAGCGAACGGTTGGCGACCAGCGGATGGCCGTCCAGCGTGGCCGCGAAGATGCGCTCGCAGCTCGCGATCGTTGCCGCCTCGTCCAGCGCGGCGAAGCCGGCCCGCTCCCAGGTGCGTGCATCGCATTCGACGAGAAAGGTGCTCATGCCGGGCGCATACCGATAGTGGTGCGCGTTGAAGGTGCCGGCATCGGTCTCGACGAAGGTCTGGGTCAGCGTCTCGTAGCGCTTGCTGGTGCCGAACCAGGCGAAGCGGTTGTCGAGAAGATCGACGCGACTGCCGAAGGCGGCGGCGTGCGCGTTGCGCACGAACGAGTTGACGCCATCGGCGCCGACCACCAGATCGTGACCGTCGAGTTCGCGCGCATCGGTAATCGCGCGACCGTACTCGGGACGGATGCCCACGCTCGCCAGCCGCTGCTGCAGCAGTTGCAGCAAAGCGAGGCGCCCGATCGCGGCAAAGCCGATGCCGTCGATCACGATGCGCTCACCGCGATGGGCAAGCGTCAAGTCGGACCACTGCTCCATCGCCGCGCTGAGCAGCGCGCAGGTCTGCGGATCGTCGCCACGCAGAAACTCGAGCGCGCGATCGGAAAAGACCACGCCGAAGCCGAAGGTCGCGTCGGACGGATTCTGTTCGACCACGCGCAGGCGCACGGCCGGGTCCTGCCGTTTGAGCAGATAGGCCAGATACAGCCCGGCCGGGCCGGCACCCACGATCAACACCTTCAACGCAATCTCCGTCGAGCCCGCTGGACCGCCGCGGCCAGCGCAGCGCCAGCAGGTATCCTGAGCGCCGCACCAGACCCTGCAAGCCGGCGCGACCCGCATCCACCCATGAACCCACCGATCTACCTCGACCACCATTCAACCACACCGGTCGACCCGCGCGTGCTCGAGCGGATGTTGCCGTACTTCACCGATCTGTACGGCAACGCGGCAAGCCGAAGCCATGCCTTCGGGCGCAGCGCCGCATCGGCAGTGGAGGAGGCGCGCGAGCGCGTCGCGCAGGCTATCGGTGCGAGCTACTCGGAGATCGTCTTCACCGCCGGCGCGACCGAATCGAATGCGCTGGCGATCAAGGGCAGCGCGCACCGGCGGCCCGGCACCCACCTCGTCACGACCGCGATCGAGCACCGCTCCGTGCTCGACGCCTGCACCCGGCTGCAGGCCGACGGCTGGGCGCTGACGGTCGTCGGCGTGGATTCCTGCGGGCGCGTCGATCCGGACGACGTGCGCCGCGCGCTGCGGCCCGACACGCTG
>CAZLOL010000516.1:0-1624 GCA_964561045.1 uncultured Ignavibacteriaceae bacterium
CTTTCTCGGAGGGCTCGCCTTTGCCGGGCATCGGCCGCTTGGATCCGGGCGCGTAGCCGGCCTTTTCGTTGGGCACGGAAACGATGCGCTTGCGCGGACGTTTCTTGCGGGCGTCCTCGCTCTCTTTGGATTGCGCCGGTTTCTTCTCTTCGGGCAGCGCGATCTTGTCGACTACCTTCAGTCCCTGGAGTTTGCCGGCTTTCGCCTTGATGAGTTCCAGTTCCGGCTGCTTCTCGGGCTCGGGCGCCTTCACTGGTTCGGCAGGCTTGACCTCCGCTACCGGCGCAGGAGTCTCTTTTTCCTTTTTCTTCTTGTCCAGGTCGATCTTGCCGAGCACTTTGATGCCTTCGAGTTTGGCTTCGCGCTGCACCTTCTCCGGCTGCTTCGACTCTTCCTTGGACTTGATTTCTTTGGACCCGAGGTTCTTGATCAGGATATTGTCTTCCTCGGCCACCTTCTTGCGGTGCGAATCCGCCTCGCCCTGAATGGTGAGCGTCTCGGTGTGCTTCTGGCCGATGGTGAGGATCGAGGCTTCAATTTTCTCGGACGCAGAAGAAGCGTACTCCTTGGCGAGCATGGCGAACATCTCCGCTGTCAGCTTCGCGTTGGGGTTGTTTTCGACGGTGAAGCCTTTCTTCGCCAGGTATTCCAATATGGTGTTGTGACCCACATTGAGTTTCCTTGACGCCTGCCCCAACCGTATCATCTTTTCTTCTGCCATGCTCAAAATTGCCTAGGTTTTTCCTGATTTATGCGGTTTTCCCGTTAATTTATTCAAATTCCTTGCTCAGCACGGCGACCACGTTTTCTACCGTTTCCTCTTCGAGGTCGGTGCGGCGAACCAGTTCTTCCTTGTCGAGGGCGAGCACGCTCTTCGCGGTGTCGAGTCCGATTTGCTTGAGCTGATCGATCACCCAGCCTTCGATCTCGTCGGAGAATTCGTCGAGGTCTACATCCTCTTCGGTGGTTTGCTCGCCGAGTTCACGGAATACGTCGATCTCCATACCGACCAGCCGGCTGGCCAGCTTGATGTTGAGTCCTCCTTTGCCGATGGCGAGCGAGACCTGGTCGGGCTTGAGGTACACCGAAACGCGATTGTTTTCCTTGTCGTTCTTCATGCTCACGAGCTTGGCCGGGAAGAGTGCGCGCGTGATGAAGAGTTCGAGGTTCTCCGTGTAATTAATCACGTCGATATTTTCGTTCTGCAGTTCGCGCACGATGGCGTGGATGCGGGATCCTTTCATGCCCACGCAGGCGCCCACAGGATCGATACGGTCATCGTAAGATTCCACGGCGACCTTGGCGCGCTCACCCGGTTCACGAACGGCTTTCTTGATGGTGATCAGACCATCATACACTTCAGGAACCTCCTGCTCGAACAAGCGCTCCAGGAGCACCGGAGAGGTGCGCGAGAGCACGATCTTGGGGTTCCCGTTCACCATCTCCACTTTATGCACGATGGCGCGGACGTTTTCGCCTTTGCGGTACCGATCTTTCGGGATCTGTTCGCCGCGGGGAATAGAAATTTCGTTACCCTCCGCGTCGATCAACAGCACCTCGCGGCTCAATACCTGGTATACCTCGCCGGTGATGATTTCGCCGACGATGTCCTTGTACTTCTGGT
>CAZLOL010000517.1:0-1613 GCA_964561045.1 uncultured Ignavibacteriaceae bacterium
TTGTACTTCTTCAAACTTTTTAGCGAAAAATAAAATCATACCCAGTTTTCATATTTCAAATCTTGTATTCTTTGAAAATCCCGGATATTATTTGTTACTAAAATATTTTATTCTACAGTTATGTTTTGCATACTTACCGGCAGCTTACTTAAAACCAATTCATTTAAATCTAATTTTAAACTTGCATGATCGATATCTAAACCAACTAAGTTTCCGTCTTTATCATAATCCAGAACCACTCCTTCAGAAATTTCTTCACTTGTGACACTTGTCTTTGACGACAGATCAATATATAATGAATCTGTATCCGGGTAATAATGTAATTTCATAATTTAAAACTCCTGTCAGGAAAAGCGTTATGAATTGTAAGTTTATCTTTTAATGTCACTACTCTGATGATTTTATTTTCCATTTCCGGGACAATACCCCAAAATCTGAATCTTTCTGAATCCTGCTCTTCGATCTTCATAGGATTTTCGACAATTCTAAATCTTTAATTGCACGGTTTGTCCATATTACTTTAGCCATTTGTCTAACTTTTCCCTTACCTTATCTGAATCATAAACATTTCCTTCCTTTACATCTTTTAATCCCTGTTCGATCTTATCAAGGAGAATTAACTCATCTATCACCTGCTCTATCGTTATATCCTCCTCCGGAAGTTTATCTATTGTCTTATGTATTTTATCTTTGGTCAGCATTTTTTATTTAAAAATTTTTAATAATATTAATTAATTAGTGAGTCTTTGTCTGTTATAAAAAACTGTATAGCGCAACTTCGTTTGCTTTCATGGAGTAAATTTATTTATACTTTAATATTTCTCTTTAGGATTTCCATTAAGGTTTAGGATTGAAGGTAATATTTAGGATAAGAGAATTTAAGCATGACAAAGTTATTTTATTCCTTTACAATCTTTAATGCCGGGTATTCAATTAACTTCCTGTCGAATGTGAGGAGCGGCATGTTTTTACAAATTGAAGTTGCCGATATTAACTTATCGGCAGGATCGCTGTGAAAGTTAATGAGTTGGTGATAGGTTACTATAATATCCAGATCAAGATTAATTAGTTTTACATTACTTACTGTTAAAGCTTTTTGAATCCAGTCATCAAATGGATACTTTAGTTTAATTCTGTCTTTCTCAAGAAGTAAAGAGATTTCCCAGCATGAGATTACTGATAAATGTTTGCTTTTCTCATCTGTAAGAATTTTTATGTACTTTTCTGAAAGTTTGTCATCCCCGTTTACAAACCAAATAAATACGTGTGTATCTAACAATATCATTTTAATAATTCCCAATCATCTGAAGTAATAGAAGGCTCAAATGGATTTTCATATTTTATGACTGACCCTTTTAAATCTCTCAGTTTATCATAATGTTTATTTTCATTGCTGGCAGAAATAATAATTTCTACTTCTTGTCCGTCATCAAAGGGTACATCGTCAATGTGAACCTTGTGATTTTTTTTAACTTTTGTTTTTATTTTAAATGTTTCCATATTTTTATTTAAATACTTGAATAAACTTATGAATTTTCTTACTAAAACTAAATGCTATTCTGATGTAAATTAGCTTCACGCTTTTTTCGCCACGGATTGTGTCGCTCCTTCCA
>CAZLOL010000518.1:0-1609 GCA_964561045.1 uncultured Ignavibacteriaceae bacterium
CCGCCAGCCCATGGAGAGGACTGGGCGGCTCAGACGTACACACACGCTGCAACGTATGCGCACACTCCTGCAGTGTGGCACACTCACATGCACCCAACATCACACGCAAACACGGGACTCACGACTCCATCTATTGTACAAGCAACCTAAGTTGTGAGAAGCACCAGCAAAACTCCACCACAACGTACGCGAGCCACTACCGACCTGCCGGCCCCTAGAACGGCAAACGGGGACCCAGGCCACCTGCCACTGTATACAACACCCCCTGCTGCTGCCACTTTGCATCAAACCGTTCAGGGGGCATGACTGGGTTGCGGCCACGCAGCCAGGACAAAGGCACCCCAGAGTTGAGGCGAATGTCCCCCTGGGACCGCATCCAGTCGTGCGTGAGCTGCTGCTGCAATGCTGCCCTGAACCTGTGGATAACCGCGGCGCTGCTGTACGGGCGCCCCTCGCTGGCACACCGCACCACCCAGAAGGACTCCAACAACAGCAGCCGCAAATATGTCCAGAGCTGCTGCAGTGCTGACGGGGGCTGCCACACGGTGCTGTCATCCAGCAGCAAGATACGGATGCTGCTGAAGTCCACCGCTGCACCTGGCTGCACCCTCTGCCACACACCTGCAAACCAAGCCCAAACCGCCACAGCAACAGGGCATAACACAAAGAGGTGGGACAGGGACTCAAGCTGGTAGCTGTCCGGGCCCGGCTGCTGTTGCTGCATCCCCTCCTGCTCTCCAACCCCACCATGTCCCTGCTGTTGTTGCTGCGGCTGGTGCTGTGGCTGTGGCGCAGCTGGCGGTTGCGGCTGTTGGTGCTCCTGTACACCACCTTCCCCCACACCCCCAAGTCCCTGCTGCTGCTGCAGCTGCTGTGAGTCCCCACTGTCGCCCTGCCCCTGGTGTAGCTGTTGCTGCTGCTGTAGCGCTCCAGCTTGTCCTGGCTGCTGCTGCTGCTGCTGCTGCTGCTGGTCCTGCTGAGGGTGCTGCTGCCCCTGCCGGCACTGCGGTTGCGGGCAGCAGCATTGCAGGAGATCCGGCATGTTGGTGGCAGCATACAGCCTGCTAGCCCCAACCCTGACAGCCGCATGGAGCAGCTGCCACCCAAACACCCGCAGCGGCCGTGGCAGGCGCTTATCATACGCCCGTCGATAGGCCAGGCGCCACGCTGTGTCCTCCTGTGCAGCAGGCTGCAGACCCCTGACCAAGGGGTCCAGCATGTCATCCACGGCTGGGGTGGTGACATGCTGTAGGTCCTGCTGCTGCCGCATAGCTGTCGGTTGTGACCCCGCTGCTACAGCATCCCTGTCCGCAACCCGCTGCATCACAGGCTGTCGGGGTGGGCTGTCGTGCATCCATGTGGCGTCATATGCTGCCAGCTGTTCAGCAGTAGTGATGCGCTGGCGGCTACTGCTGCTGCTACTGTTGCCCGTATTGAAGCCCCTCTGCATCATGTCTGCAAAGCTGCGCTTGTGGTTTGCTTCTAGCTGGTGCAGGCCGGTGTCAGGCGCAAGGTTGCCCTCGCTATCACGCCACAGCCGAGGCCGCACTCCCACACCCGGAACCCATCCCTTCTGCGATCTGCACTTAGACTGCACAAGCCTGTGATG
>CAZLOL010000519.1:0-1602 GCA_964561045.1 uncultured Ignavibacteriaceae bacterium
GACCTTTATAGTATCAAACCCAGCAGCCATGAAAAAACACATCCTCATTATCGGCGCCGGCACAGCCGGAACGATGATGGCCAACAAGCTCAGCCATGAGCTGAAGCACGAACCCTGGCACATCACTATCGTCGATCGCGACAATACCCACTACTACCAGCCCGGATTCCTTTTCATCCCTTTCGGGATCTACAAACCAGAGGAGGTCATCAAGCCCCGCACCGAGTTCCTGCCGGACGACGTACGGTTCGTCATGGACGAAGTGGAACTGATTGACGGCGAGCAAAACCTGGTTCGCCTTCGCGGTGGCGAGGTGATCACCTACGATGTGTTGATCGTCGCCACGGGCGTAGATATCGCCCCGCTGGATACGCCGGGGCTCAAAGGGGAGCTGTGGCACAAGGACATCTTTGAATTCTACACCTACGACGGCGCCGTACGGTTGGCCGAAAAATTGCACGACTGGAAGGGTGGGACCCTGGTGATCAACCTGGCGGAGACGCAGATCAAGTGCCCCGTCGCACCCCTTGAATTCTCCTTCCTCGCCGACGCCTTCTTCATTGAAAAGGGCATGCGCGACAAGGTGAAGATCAAATACGTGACACCGCTTTCCGGCGCCTTCACCAAACCGAAAGCCACCGAAATGCTCAACCAGCTGATGGATGAGAAACAAATCGAAGTGGTGCCGGATTTCTACCTGTCCCACGTGGACAACTCGAAGAAGACGATCGTCTCTTACGACGGAAAAGAAGTGCCGTTCGACCTCCTGGTGTCCATCCCCGTCAACAAGGGCGACGCCGTGATTGAACGCAGCGAACTGGGCGACGAGGACGGGCTCAATTTCGTGCCCACGGACAAAGTCAGCCTCCAGTCCCGGAAATTCAAGAACATCTTCGTGATCGGCGACACCACCAACGTGCCCGCGTCCAAGGCCGGATCTGTGGTGCACTTTGAGGCCGAAGTCCTTACGGAGAACCTTCTTAGCTACATCAAAGGAGAGCCGATGAAGGCCACCTTCGACGGCCACGCCAACTGCTTTATCGAAACCGGTTTCGGCAAAGCCGCCCTGATCGATTTCAACTACACCACGGAACCGCTTCCGGGCAAGTTCCCGCTGCCGGTGGTCGGACCCATGGACCTGCTCAAACCCACGCTGACCAACCACATGGGCAAGCTGGCCTTCCGCTGGGTGTACTGGCACATGCTGCTCACCGGCAAAAAGTTGCCTGTGCCCAACCACATGTCCATGTCCGGTAAGATTCAGGACAAGAAAGAAGAGAAACTCGTTAACGCTTAAACCCCATCTATATGGATACCGCAATCAAACAACTCCCCGTCAACGCAGAGGGTTATCTGCTTGACTATCAACTTTGGACTCCCGAATGGGCAAATGAAGTAGCCCTTGTTCATGGCATCACCCTTACCGACAGGCACTTTGAGGTGCTCAACTGGCTGCGCAAGAAGCAGGCGGAAGGTGTGCCGCTGACGATACGCAAAGTGGGCGCCTCCGGCATCGTCGACTTGAAGGGGTTCTATGATCTCTTTCCCGGCGGACCGTTGAATGTCTCCAGCAAGATCGCCGGCATTCCGAAACCGGTAAGC
>CAZLOL010000520.1:0-1598 GCA_964561045.1 uncultured Ignavibacteriaceae bacterium
GGGAATGTTTTTGCTTTTCATTTGTAATTTGTAATTTGAAATTTATAATTAAAACCTCAGCGGGAACGGGAAGCAGAGCTTCATCAGAGACGGGAATGATTTTGCTTTTCATTTGTAATTTGACATTTGAAATTTATAATTAAGATAAAGTGCCATCAGCTTTTTTTTCCAGCTCATCCATTTTTTTCATTAACCATTTCTTATGAGAAAACATTAACTTAGTATTCTCAAGCTTCTTTCTTAAAACAGCAATATTTTCATTCCGATTTTTTACGGGAATATTCTTTATCCTTATTAATTCTGTAAGAAACTTCAAAATGGTTTTTATCCTTAATACATGGGGCTCAAACAGTGATTCTTTTTTTCTGAAAAATTTATTAATGTTAATTATTAAATATTTTAATGATTCAATCTGGTCACGGTCATAATATATTTTCAGAAGAATTATTTTTGACAAATAATAGTACTGTTCATCTTTTAAATTTAACTTATTAATACATTCCAGGGATTCATCATATTGTCCTTTTACATAAAAATATTCAGCTTTTGAATAATTGTAAGTATCATTTTTGATATCATCGGACAGATAAATATGATAATGCTCAATGAAGTTTAATACCCATTTATATTTTTTCAGATTCAAACCATTTTTAACCACTCTTACAAACTCCGTCATATTTATTCCTTCTCTGCGTAATATTTCTTTAAAATAATCTTTATTTCCGTATAAATGTTCAAATACCTGGAATTTTTTAATTCTGTATTTTTCAGAACCCATTGCATCATTGCTTAATATCTGATAGGAATTTTCGAGTGTGGTGTAATAATCAAACAGCTGGTCTTTAGAGAACTGCACCCTGTGTGTGTCGAAGTATCTTATCAATTGATTGAGGTACTTCTCTTCTTTGGCGGTAAACATTTTAAAGGCATAATATAAGATCACAAATCCGGCATGATATTCCTCTAAAGTCTCCCTGTTCTTCTCAAAATAAATCTGGATTTCATTATAAAAATCCTTTTTAAATTTGAAAATATTCAGTTTGTCTGTCTCCAGACTGTTCATTTTAAGGAAAATATTTAATTTAGAAATCATGAAATAAAAATCAGTGTTGTTTGAAATGTTCTGTATGTTTAATGTTACTTTTTTACTGTCTGTCAATGCACTATGCATTTTCCGGCTTTCCGTTTCCAGATTTATCCGGTTTAAATAATAGTTCTTATCATTTTTTGACAATTTCGACTGTATTTCTTCAATGTAATTATAATTTTTTTCAAACCTCTTAAACAATTTTCTGTTTCGCAAAGAGGACAGCAGTATAATTTTGTTTTTCAGGGGATTTGTTTCAATCTCAAGCTGAATAAGAAATCTTTCTATCACTCCGGTAAAATCGGATTTCAGCTTTCTTAACTTTACTTTATTACCTTTTTTCTTGCCATAAACAAAGTCTGATAGCTCCCTGCTGCTCATATCGTCTTCGGTTAAATCCGGAAATTTTGAATAACAAAAATCGTATGTTTTAATGATCGTTTTGAACGTATTAAAGAACGGAGACCTTACAAACTTGCCCAGCAGTTTTAATTCTTCTTTATTAAGGGAC
>CAZLOL010000521.1:0-1594 GCA_964561045.1 uncultured Ignavibacteriaceae bacterium
TTAACGATTAACGATTAACGATTAACAATTAACGAATAACTATTAACTATTAACTATTAACTATTAACTGAAAAAGGATGCACGACTCCAGACTCATACAAACCTTAAGATCTTTCACCAAAGATGAATTCAAACAATTCGAAAAGTTTTCTGCATCTCCTTTTTTTAATAACGGAAGAAATTACATACCTTTTCTGAATGAACTGAAGAAACATTACCCGTCTTTTGAAAGCAGGAATGACAGTCTGAAACCTGAGACTGTTTACAAAAAGATCTACCCGGGAAAGAACTTCAATAAGCAGGTAATGTGGAATCTTGTTTCTCAGCTGGAAAAGTTGGCAATGGAATTTATTCTTCAGACCGGTTTAAAAAATAACAGACAGCAGAGGTTTTCTCTTATGTTTGATGAACTTTCAAGAAGAAATCTTGATAAACATGTCTTTAAGGAAATAGAAAGCACTGAAAAATATGTAAGTAGTTTGAAATACGGAATAGATTATTTTAATACAAAGTGGATACTGGAGAACAATAAAGCGGGTTACTGGAATTCGGTACAGGGGAGGCAGGATAAGAGTTATGAAGGAACAGTCAGAAGTACTGAATATCTTTTGCTCAACTTTCTTGCGGAGCTTTCCATACAGGTGTCTGATCTGCAGATACTAAACATAATGTATAATACAGGAGAAGAATTAAATTCCGCGATAGAATTTGTAAAAAGTCTTGATTTCAAAAAGCTTGTTCAAACGGTAAAGGAAAATAAAAATAAATATGCTGCCGTAATAAATTTTTATTTTAATAAGATAATGTGTGCCATAGATGAGAATGAAGAAAGTCACTTCTTTGAAATGAAGAAATATTTTGATGCTAATTATAAACTGTTTGATGCAGAAGAGCAGAGCAATACTGTAATATCTCTTGCAAACTACTGCGCTCATAAAATGAGGCTGGGAGACAGAAAATTTCTGAAGATATTGTTTGATATAAATAAATTCCGGCTTGAGAAAGAAATTGGCGCTTATCAGAACGGCAGGATCAATAAAGCTTTGTATCATCAGATAATCAGAAATGCTCTTTCTTTGGGTGAAATTAAATGGGCTGAATGGTTTGTTGAGGAATATTCTCATAAGCTTAAGAGAGAACATCAGAAGACAATGTATGCTCTGGCAATGGGTTATATTTGTTATGCTAAAAAAGATTACCCGGAATCACTTGAGTTTCTGAATAAAGTAGAGTTCATTGATATAAGGGACAAGCTGCATGTAAGAATACTTTCGGCTAAAGCTTATTACGAACTGGGTAAATCAGATCTCCTGTACTATTATATAGACTCTTCCAAACATTTCATAGGAAACAATTCTGCCATAGAGAAAAATACGAAAGATGCATACATGAAATTCTTTAATTATCTCAAAAAATTATTAGCACTAAAAGAAATTCCCGATAATAAAAAGCTAAAAAAATTAAAAGCTGAACTTGATCTTGATAAAATCTTACGTTTGAGGCATAAGAGATGGCTCCTGGAGAAATCTGATAAATTAAAATTTTAATAAATGGTATTTAATTTATCGGTCATCAATAACTGCAGTGTATAAAC
>CAZLOL010000522.1:0-1593 GCA_964561045.1 uncultured Ignavibacteriaceae bacterium
AGAGTCTTCTGAATGGAACTCTTACTCTTGGAGGCAACACGACAGGAAACATTACCACTGGATCGGGTGATAATTTCCTTGCAGGTGTATCAGGTGGCAAAGTCGGCCTTGGTGGATCATACTCATCATCTGACTATCTTTTGAATATTACCGGAGACGCAACACAAGACTACAGCAGACTAATTAATATAACTCAAGCAAATGACGCAATTGAAGACACTATTTCCTTGAATATTGCTAATACCCAAACTAACGTTAGTGCTAACCGGGATATTCGAAATATTAGCTTGAGCATGAGTCCTACCATTACCGTCGGCGGTGTTGACAATGTAACTGTTGCGTATGGAATAAATAACTCAGTTAGTTCATCTACAACGACATTGAACGGCAATGGTTCATTTGTGGGTTACGGAATCTCCAACTCAATAACATCAAGCCCAATAATAAACACAACTGGCAGTAATGGGGGATCAAATACATATGGAAACTACAATTCAATCACAGGAAGCCCAACACTCTCTGCAGTCGCAGCAACCACATACTACAGAAACTATGGTATTTATAATATTGTATCTCCAACCTCAGCTGGAAATGCAAATCTAAATTCAGAGTCAACTGGAGTGTATTCAATAGTTGGCGGCAACCTCACAACCACTGGCACTACAGCTCACTATGGAGGATACTTCAATGTCAGCGGAACTGCAGATAATAATTATGGTGTGTATATAACCCCTGTAGCTAATGGCACAAATAACTATGCTCTCTGTTTTGACTGTGATGGAGGATGGGACTCATCAACTGTTGCCTCTGGCATTCAATTTGGAACAGATGCAAATGGTGTTAATCTCTATCGCTCTGCATCTGATACGCTTCGAACCGATGATTCACTTTCAGTTGGAGCAGGAGTTGATATTGCTGGCACTCTTGATGCCAATGGTCAAGTTGACCTTGGTGATGGTGGAGATACTATTGTCCTTTCTGGAACAACAGTAAATATTACTTCAAATAGTGCTGGAAATGATATAACACTTGGTTCTGCAGATGACTTAATTGTAAATCTTATTGATAATTCAGGTGATGGATTTGATCTGCAGCAAGGTACAGATAACTATATTAATGTAAGTACCGTTAATAACTCTGAAGCACTTACTCTTGGTAATTCACTGACTAACATGTCTATCACTCTTGATAAGGGGGCCAGTGGAAATATAGTACTACCAGACTATATAACGTGTAATCTCACGACAGATGGGTCAGGCAACCTGCTCTGCGGTAGTACAACGAGTGTTTCAAAATGGACACAAAATAATACCCTTGGAGTTCTAACACCTAACAACAACACTCTTGATGTTCTCGTAGGTGGTGCCACAACTGCTAGTGCCAGATTTGCAGTATTGAATATAAATAGTACCAATATCCCTGTCGCATCACTTTCAGCACGAGTAGAAGGTGGTTCAAATCCTGGAGGACTATTTATAACAGCAGATGGAACAATAGCTACAAATAACAAGCAAGGTCTAACACTCGGCACAACAGACACCGGTAACATCACCATCGGTACTGACACAACAGCACGAAATATCACTATCGGTA
>CAZLOL010000523.1:0-1587 GCA_964561045.1 uncultured Ignavibacteriaceae bacterium
AGCTGGTAATTGAAAAGTTAGATGAAGGAAAATTCAATTACTATCTGACAGGTTCCATGGCTATGAGTTTTTATACTGTCCCGCGTATGACTCGTGATTCAGATATTATTATACAATTAATGGGAAAAGATGCAGATAAATTTGTCCGGTTATTTAAAGAAGAATTTTTCGTTGATGAAAATATGATAATTGATTCTCTGAAGTCCGGGATGATGTTCAATATATTTCATAAAAAAAATTTTTCAAATTAGATTTTATATTAAAAAAAGAAGAAGAATATGAGAATGTAAAATTTGAAAGAAGTAAAAAATTAAAAATTAATGGTTTTGAAGTAAATGTTATTTCTATTGAAGACCTTATTGTTTCGAAATTGAATTGGGCTAAAGATTCACATTCTGAGATGCAGTTGAATGATATCAGGACTTTGATGAAATTAAATTACGATGAAAATTATATCACCGGCTGGATTTTAAGATTAAATCTGAAAGATATATATCAAGAATTATAGTCATGAATGACACGCATCCTGAAATAGAAAAAAAACTTACAGAACTCTATTCTGAATTATCTCCTGAAGAAAGATTTAACAGGATGTTAAGCATGTGTCAGACTGTCAGGGAAATTATTCTGTCACAGTTACCTGAAGGTTTGACGGAAGAAGAAAGGAGAAAGAGATTATTTGAGATTTATTACAGGCAGGATTTTTCTGAAGAGGCATTTGAGAAGCTTCTGAAAGAATTTTTCCCGGATTTAGTATGACAATTAAACAGCAGTGAAAAACATTGTGTCTGTGTTAATTTTTTTCCATGCATCTGCTTCTCTTCATAAAAAAAACCGGGTATAATTATTTTATTTGTTTTATTCTTACTTCATACCCGAAACTCTCTTCAAATAAACCTTTTCTTATATTGGCTCCCCATATTTCCAGTGAAGGATCGCTGCTGCAGGATTTAAGATTTATCTCAAGTACTTTATCCTTAATGCCGATATCCAGATCATTGACAACTCCTTTATGGCTTCTGTCGAGAGCATCGGCAATCCGGAGTATGCCTGCAAGCTTTTTTACAAGCTCCTTGCTTTGTACATCGAGCTTGCTGAAATTCTCGTGCTTTATTTTTGGATGGGATTTGCGGTGATACCGGGCAATGTTAGCTATGATCTCTATTTCCTTGTCGTTGAAACCGAGCATATCTGCATTCCGGATAAGGTAGTATGAATGTTTATGATGATCGGTATGTGAAATGTAATATCCAATATCATGAAGAATCGCAGCAGCTTCCAGATATTCCCTTTCATCATCGCTGAATTCAAACTTCAGCTTTACAAAATCAAATATCTTGTTGGCAAGCTTTAATACCTGATCGGAATGTTCCCTGTCATAATTTGTCCGCTCGCCGAGATGCCTTACACTGCTGTATCTGACATCCGTAAGATGCCCGAAGTCAAACTCACCGCTTCTCTGCTGAATGTAATTCATAATGATCCCTTCCCTCAGTGCAAAGGAAGACAGCGTCATCTTTTCTATATTAAGATCGGAAAAAATCTGTTCTAGAATCACAGCCCCTGCGGTGATTATATCAGCCCGCT
>CAZLOL010000524.1:0-1583 GCA_964561045.1 uncultured Ignavibacteriaceae bacterium
GTTCTTCTTATCTGCATCCTGATGCAGTTTGAGATTTCCGGCTGCGGAGATACGATCCTTAGCGGCGCAGGTCAGACAGAAAGCGGCAAGCAGGTTTCAGAGCAAATACCCAAAGTAAATTACCTGGATTCCACAATGATAAGGCTCGACCTGGGAATTACATTCAAGTCAGAGCGAATCATGCACTCCGGAATAATGGAATCAAGCAATGGCAACAGCTTCAATAACATTGTCACAATAAAGAGCGACCTCAAACCCAATGAAGTGCTTGACCTGCAGGATCTGCAGCCACACGGTATCTTTGCGCTCTTTGTAAATTCGTCCGGGAAATTTCAGATTTCAAACGCCGACGGATTTTCAGTCAGTCTCAAATCCATTCTGTTTGAGAAGTGCGAATTCATAGATTTAAAAATTAAGAACATTGATACAAAGCCGATCCGCCTAACGGGCTTTGTCGCAGGGGAATAACATTCATTAACCTAAACCAGAACAAAAAATGAAAACATTAAAAAACATTTGTATCATCCTGATTTTGACAAGCTTTGCTTTCATCACAGGATGCAGCGAGAACCTGAACGGTCCGACCGGCTCCGGAATTAACGCTGACACGCCTGATGCGCAGGCAAATAAAAAGGTGCCTTCAAATTACTTCAGCACCAAACTTACTCTTAAGCCCGGTGAATCAACAAACTTCAGCAAGAGGAATACCGGGATATCTCTGTTTCAGGTAATTTCATTAAGAGACTGCAGTGATTCCAAACGATTTCTCGAAATCATAGGATCAATCGGAGACATAGCTTATGTACTTAACTGCAGCAGCAAAGGGATTTCAGTAACCGATATTCTTATCACCAATGTATCATCCAGAGAGCTTGATGTTGAAGTTAATCTGTACGGACTTGTGGATATCATCATTGATCCGGGAGTCAAGGACAAAAAATACGAATAATTATTTAATAAATTTGCTGCCGTAGTGCACACGGCAGCGAATAAAAACCCAAAAAAAACCGAAAGGAAAAAAAATGAGAACACTAAATTTAGCACTAAGCCTGCTGGTTATGTTTGTGCTGTCAGTATTTACCGGATGCAGTGATCAGCTCACATCACCTTCAGCAGATGGCAGCTCAACACAGAATCCGTCTGTGAACAGTGCCACAAAAGAACCATCAACAATTGACTTATTCAGAACACAGATAAGGCTAAAGCCGTACAGATCTTACAAATTCAATTCTTCCAATACTCCGTTTGTAAGATTTAATTCTGTTGACGTATTCATAATTGATGATCCTAATCTTGACAAATATGCAAAGGACTGCCAGGATCTGCTTGTCTATTCCGGCGTAGCAAACGACAAGAAAGGTTCTTTTGGCTGCCACATAAAAGGATTGAATGAGTCCGAGATAGTAGTTGAAAATACAAGTTCCGGATTCGTTGATCTGAATATTGTGCTGTCAGGTGTAAGATCAAAAGTCTACACAGGAAACGATTCTCTATAGTTGTCAAAGACCTGCCGGAGCAATAATTTCGGCAGGTCTTCTTTTTTAAGTATTTCTACTTAGTTAATAATGTATATCCAACTATGT
>CAZLOL010000525.1:0-1579 GCA_964561045.1 uncultured Ignavibacteriaceae bacterium
CTGAGAAACTTATATCATTTAAGGAAATAATGCCGGAAACAGAATCTATTAATTTGCCTGTATAATCATAAATGGAAATATCTTTTACATTACACTTTAAATTTTTAAGACCAATAGTGAAGTTCCCATTGTTTGGATTGGGAAATATTATTAAATTTTCAGAATTACGATTGTTTGTTTGTTCATCTACGCCTGAAATAACCGGCAGTTCAGACAAGGCGTTAGAATATAAAGCGTTGTTCTCTGTAGTAACAAAAACTCTTGTTGTAACAAACGAGATCTTATTTACATCGGAATAGCTCGGCAAATTGAACTGGTTTCCTCCTGCTATCCAGGTGACTCCATTGTCTGATGTGGCGAGTAAACCTCCTTTATAGCTGGCAAATACATAACCATCATAAGTTGCCATGGCTTGTATTCTTGAGCCGTTTAGGCCCATTATTACAGTATGTGCTATTGAAGTCGCTGAAGTGGCACTCCAGTTGATTGCTGTTGAATCAGAAACGAAAACGCCGGATCCATCTGTTCCTGCAAATAGTTTACTTCCCAAAGATGTAACAGAAGTTGCATTTAAATTGCTTAGTCCTGTGTTGGCGATCGTCCAGATGGCTGCAGATCGTGCTTTTGTATAAACACCATGTCCGTATGTGCTCAGCAATAAGCTGTTACCGTAAAATGCCAGTGATGTTGGCGTTACCCCAGCCGGTAAGCCATTCTGAATTTTAGTCCAGGAAGTGGAAGAGTATTCATAGACATCCCCGTTTGAAGCTAAAGCATATAAATATGATCCGTTGGCGAATATTTTTTTCAAATTGGTAGAAGATAAACCTGAATTAAATGTGGTCCATGTTTTTCCTGAATCGGCACTCGAAAACACACCTGCATTTTTTGTAGCAGCATATAATATTCCATTTGAAATAGTGAGGTCGTTTACATTTAAACTGTCCGTCAATCCTTTGTTTGATCGTGTATAACTCGCTGCAAGGTCTTTGCTGACATATACACCTTTTTCTGTAGCAGCTACAACTAATGCAATACCGCTTGTAATCATGGAATGAGTTACAATATTATTGAAGTTTGTATTATTTGCAGTCCATGATATTGAAGCAGCGGAAGTTTTATACACACCTTCTTTATTTGTTCCTGCGATCAGATTGGTTTGAAATGGAATCACTGTGTTTATATCAACTGTAGGAAGGGCTGTATTTACAAGTGTCCAGTTTATGGTACCTGTTGGTGATACGAATACTCCCTTGTTGGTAGCTAAATACCAGTTAGCACCGTTGTTAGAGATAGAACGGACATTGGTGTTCGCAGGCAAGCCAGTTTGTGCCGCAGAAAATGATGGGGTTGTTGTAGTGCTTGCAGAAGAAGATATATACAAACCTACTGTATTAACCACAAGTATTTCGTTGGTTGTCGTATTATAGGAAATTGCAGAGTTGTTAATATGGTCTGTATTAGTATCATTAAAGTCTATCCATGTAACTCCTTTGTCATCAGAAGCCCATACGCCTCCGTCGGAAGTATGGATGATCCTGCTTCCTGCTTTTGAAAAAGAGTTAATGTTGTAGTGGTC
>CAZLOL010000526.1:0-1577 GCA_964561045.1 uncultured Ignavibacteriaceae bacterium
TGTGAAATCGAAGATTCTCAAAGATTCCATCTTTGGAAAAGATGGAATCTTTTAAACTTATGATTGGATTTCTTAAATCAAAGATTCCATCTTTGGAAAAGATGGAATCTTTTAAATAGAAATAAAAGAGGGTCTTTCAGTATGAATTGATTCATTCTGATTATTTTTCTAACGCTTCACTGTAAATTTCAGAAAAAAGTCCTGAATCTGAAACTTAATTTTTGAAATTCATTCTGTTTATTTTTCAGCTTCCCAGGGAAAATCCTGACCAGGAGAATTATTGTCCGTAAATGTTCCCGTGATCTTTGATCCGGATACTTTTCCTTTATACTGCTGAAACATTGGATTTCCCTGCCAGGGTCTGGTAAAGAATATTTCCCCGGTAGAAGAATCATAAGTTAAATTCTCTATTGCTTCCCAATTCTTGCTGATATCGAAATAAATTTTCCCGCCTGTACCATCTGAATTGATCTCAAGAATGCCTTTGTAGTTATTAGCATTAAGTTTATATTTTCCGCTGACAGAACCCGTGTTTCCCGGACCCTTTTCATTTGAATTAGGCTCAGTCACTTCACCGCCATTATATTCATTCATATTCCCGCATCCCGGAGGGATTGGATTCACTATGACCCAGTAATTTAATGAGCCTGTATTCTCAACATACAGCGATGCCAAGGCAGGGCTAAGTTTAGTTGTAGTTCCCGTAATCTCTTCATTGTTCGATAATTCCCCTCTGCTGACATTGAAGATGTATCGTTTCT
This sequence comes from uncultured Ignavibacteriaceae bacterium, assembly GCA_964561045.1. Lineage (GTDB taxonomy): Bacteria > Bacteroidota > Ignavibacteria > Tepidaquicellales > Tepidaquicellaceae > JAGPCH01. The sequence continues at coordinate 762 of CAZLOL010000526.1, forward strand.
GTCCTGCAAATGTATACGGACCAAATGCCTTCCATACTGCATCATAATATTGCTGATTCTTTACCTTGGGAGCTGTCCAGACTGTATAGGAAGTATTAGCATTCACTATCCATCCGGCAGTCTTAACATTCGGACTTAATTCAATAAGGCATAACGGCATTTGCCCTGCATCTAATATTCCGAATTCAGGCAGCTGCGAAAACAGCATACCCGGGAAAAATGAGAAAATTAAGATCACTAAATATCGGTAAATACCTTGAAGGCTGAAATTTGTTTTTCTTTCCGTTGTCAATGTAACCTCCTTAATTTGTGCAATTAGAAAATGAAAAATATTTATTCAAAAATGTTAACAGAGTTTAATTATTTTATATGAATCAATAATTAAACTTATTACAGAAATAAAGAAATAAAGAAATATAGAATATTGAATCAGCCAGATAATCCCGTATATCAGAATAATTCTGACTCAATACAATATTCAGCTTCTTATGATTTTTCAAACAATCAGAAAATATCTTAAACGAAATTTCGTAGAAATTACTGCATTATTAATATGCAATTTCCGTTCCTGAAATGAATATCAAACTAGGCTTTAAAACATGCATTTTAATTTTTTAAAGTGTGGAAAAAAACCCCCGTACTTTAAAAACTGTGTATTTTATCTACATTATGAACTTGCGGAAAGTAATAAATTCCGGTTATAATTGACTAACCGGAATTTAGAATCGGGAATTTGGTATTTGGAATCGGGAATAAAGAATGGAATCAGTTTTTAAAAACTAATTTCAATCTCTTAATATTACAGGTTTTTTAACG
>CAZLOL010000527.1:0-1571 GCA_964561045.1 uncultured Ignavibacteriaceae bacterium
CTTAGTTGTTAAAAAATTTTCTTACCATTTTGAGTAGAATTTAACTTGTAAGTGATTAACTCACATTCTTTCAAACTTCGATCAGATCTTTCAGAACTTAATTCCAAACCTCTAGATTTTAATTCATGATCTTCTGAACTTTTTTCGGGAAGTACTTAATTTAATTTCTATGGGATAAATTCGCTCTCTTTTTAACTTAATAAACAATTGAAATAATTCAAGAAAAATTCTTAACTTACTTAGTTGATTTACAATAAATACTTTATTGTAAATTTAAAAAAAAATTATTTTTACCGGGCATTATTAAAAATTAAAATTTCATAAATCATGAAAAAAATTATTTTAATAGTTCTGATCATTATATCAAACACCGGCAATGCTCAGTTTGTGTATGATCTGAATTCGTTAACCGTGGGTGGAAATAACAACAGAGACGGTTATAATAAAAATTTTTTTGATTCGCCGACAGGATTTGTCAGAAACTATAATTCCCCTTATTCAATATGGGGCATGCCGTTGTTTACTTACAGAGAATATTTTGCAACAACACGATATTCATCTTTAAGTCCTCTCAGAGCTCTAGTTGCGGCGTATAATTTTAATAATTTAAATCCGATCTGGACATACGGAGAAAACTCAGGTGTAAATGTTATAATGGGTTTTAATGATAATAAAATTTATGTAAGGGATTTTCAGCAGAACGGCAATGATACAATATTCGCTTTGAATGCATCAAACGGCGCATTGATATGGAAATCAAGATTTACAGTTGAGAGGGGAATAATATGGACAGCAGTCTTTGCATCAAACGGGGATCTGATAATTCCGGGTTCAGGGACGAAAAGAATAATGCGGATCAATCATTTAAACGGAGATACTGTATGGACAAACAACCGCATCAGTCCGAATACAGGAGCAGAATGCATATGCGTGAACGGAAATACTCTATATGCAATTCAGGGATCTATTACCACACCTAAGAATATTATAGCAATAGACTTAAATACTGGAATTACAAAATATTCATCAGAGGCATTACCCGGTGACGGTGATCAGGAAATACCGTTCACCGTATCAGAGAATGGAGTAGTGTATATCATAAGGGACGGAGGAATGATGCATGCATTAAAAGACAATGGTACCGGATTTTTATCTTTATGGACAAGAACTGTTATACATCCTGTCGGAACATACACACAGATTGCAATCGGAAAAGACAGTTCAGTTTACATTCCTTACGGAAAGAAGATATGCAGATTAAATCATCTGACAGGTGAGATAAGAGATTCATCAGTTGATATTGTAACAACCGGAAATATTAATCCGAGGTTTGTTTCGGGAAATCAGCAGACTATTTTTGCCGGTAACGGAGCCGACAATCCTTCCGAAGGAAAATTCTTTGCATTCAGCAAGGATCTTCAGACAATATACTGGTCTGAGCCGGCACCATACAACTATTACAGCGGACCTGTCTGCGGTAATGAAAACACTACTCCTACTTTATTGATGACTGCCGGAGGAACAGAGATCAGAACAAAATATAATGCTATACAAAATATAAATCTTATATC
>CAZLOL010000528.1:0-1569 GCA_964561045.1 uncultured Ignavibacteriaceae bacterium
GTTAAAAAAAACGAGCATTTAAAACTTTTTTGGTACTGGCTATGCCAGTTTAGGAATTAGGAGTGAAGAATTAAGAATTAGGAATTAAGTAGTAAGAATTAGGAATTAATTGCAACTCTCAAATTGAATAATGAAATTCAAACCCAGCGATGAACATTTTAAGATCATTATTATTATTTTTTTAATGTTGCTGATCCTGCCGTTTTTTGTTTTATCTTTCTTCAATCATCCCTGTCCGGAAGATATGTCCTGGACGGAAAATACACACAGGAACGGCTTCATAAAATCTCAGTTAACTTTACTGAACACCGAAGGAGGAAGATATTTCACTTATGCATTTCTCAGTCTGAATCCTCTTATCTTTCATTCAATCACAGGTTATAAAATTCTTGTATTTCTTCTGATGGTTATGTTCCTGATTGCACTATATTTGTTTGTTAATGAGATCTTCCGGGATATAACTTTGTTAAGTGAAAATATTCTGATGTCAGTATCAGTTTTCTTATTGTATCTATACGGAATGCCGGCGGTCGGAGAAGGTTTTTATTACCTGACGGGAGTCGCTCTTTACAATCTTTCTCTTATTCTGCTGATGCTCTTAACTGTATGTTTAATTCGATTTGACAAAGCGGAATTCAGGAAGCAAAAGATTATTTACGGTTCATCGAGTATTATTTTGTTTCTAATGATTTTGGGAACATGTGAGCTGGCAATTGCTCTGATGTGTTTTATGATCCTGCTGGTGCTGGCATTGCAAAAATTTTCAGGCAATAAAATAAATAAATTACTACCTGCATTTATACTTCTGATCGCCGTTGCAGGAATTATATTATACTTCTCGCCGGGCAATCAGCACAGATCGGATAAATATTCGCTTAAGCATGAATTTATGGTTTCAGCATACAACTCGTTTACATTTACTGTCTCAAATATATATTACTGGCTGTTTAAAACCCCGCTATCCGGAATCACATTACTTCTGATGCCGGTTTTTTTCTTATATTTTAAAAAGTTCAGGGAAACCGGAAAGGATACTCCCGCTGTTTTCCGTATCAGCCCGATTATCCTTCTGACTGTATCACTTTTCATTTTAACATCTTTAAACTTTATCATCTTTTACAGCATTAACATAATTCCTTATTACAGGATACAGAATTTTGTTTATTTCGTTTTTCTCTTTCTCTGGTTTTATAATTCAGCCGTGATTTGTTCATATATTTCTGATAAAATAAAAATAAACTTAACAGGATCTGCAAAATATTTTTATGCTGTAGGAATAGTTATTACAGTATTATTTCTTTTAGGCAAAAGCAACAGTGTCAGAACTGCTTATTCAGAACTTATAAGAGGAACTGCTTCTGAATATAACAGCAGTATGAATGAGAGATATAAGACAATATATGAATGCACTTCAGACAGCTGCCTTGTAGACAGCATAAGAAACGTTCCAAAGACAATAAGCGAAGTTCAGCTGACAAGTGATCCGATGAGTAATTTTAACAGGTGGTATTCGAGGTATTTTCATAAGAAGTATGTTTATCTCCGGAAGTAGTTAGTAGTTAGTAGTTA
>CAZLOL010000529.1:0-1554 GCA_964561045.1 uncultured Ignavibacteriaceae bacterium
CTTAGTTGTTAAAAAATTTTCTTACCATTTTGAGCAGAATTTAACTTGTAAGTGATTAATTCTTAATTCGTAATTCGTAATTCTTAATTCGTAATTCGTAATATCACAATTAATCTGTACAATATGAAGAATATAAATATTCTAAATAATTCTAATGAGTTAAAAGCAGATATCAGAAAGGATAGTTTATTCGAACAGTTTCAGAAGGTGCGTGAGCAGACTATTGAAATTGTAAAACCGCTTGAGATCGAAGATTATGTTGTTCAGACTGAATCTTTTATGAGCCCGCCGAGATGGCACCTTGGACATCTTTCCTGGTTCTATGATCAGCTGCTCAGGAAATACTTTTCCGGATACGTACCCTATAAAGAGAATTATGATTTTTATTTTAACTCTTATTATTTGTCTTTCGGTGAGCTTTTCACTAAATCAAAACGCGGGACTATTTCAAGACCAACTGTTAAGGAGACATTAAATTATTTTTACCAAATAAATGATCAGGTTAAGAAATTTCTGAATGGTGAAGGAGATAACTTAAATGAAGAAGTTGAACAGCTTTTTATACTTGGCTTAAATCACGAATATCAGCATCAGGAATTAATGGTCTATGATCTTCAGCATCTGCTTGCCGATAAATACAGACCGGAGGAGATTCATCTTCCGCCTTCTTGCGGAGAAAATATCAAAAAAGAAATGATCAAAATTGAAGGCGGTATCTTCGAAATGGGATTTGATAAGAACAAATTTCCGGAGGTTTTCGCTTATGATATAGAGATGCCTGTTCATAAAGTTTATCTTAATGAATATATGATCGATAAATATCCTGTGACTAACGGCGACTTTCTTGAATTTATAAATGATAACGGATATAAGAATTTCAGATACTGGCTGTCAGAGGGCTGGGATCACGTTATTCAGAACAATTTGTCTGCACCTCTTTACTGGCAAAAGTCGGATAACGGGAAGTGGATAAAAATAGACTTCAGAGGAGAGCAGAGAATTTCAGATATTGCCGGTGAACCGGTGACAAACGTAAGTTATTTTGAAGCTGATGCTTTTTCCAAATGGGCCGGAAAAAGATTACCGACTGAAGCCGAATGGGAAAAGGCAGCTGCTTATGACGGAGACAGAAACATAAACAGAATATTCCCCTGGGGTGACAATTCTCCTGAAGCTGAACATGCCAATCTGTTTGAATCTAAATTATGGGGACCGTCTAAGATCGGGACTTATCCGAAAGGTAAAAGCTATTACGGCTGTCATCAGATGCTGGGAGACATCTGGGAATGGACTTCTTCAGAGTTTATGCCTTATCCGGGATTCAGATCGGGCTTCACGGAATACAATGACAAGTGGTTCAATAATCAGAAAGTTCTTAGAGGAGGATCTTTCGGTACTTCCAAGCATTCTACAAAAAATACTTACCGGAATTTTTTTAAAACACACGAAAGATGGATGATCGCCGGATTCAGATGCGCGAGATAAGTTTGTCAAGTTTGTTAAGTTTGTCAAGTTTATCAAGTTTATCAAGTTTATCAAGTTTATCAAGTTTAT
>CAZLOL010000530.1:0-1545 GCA_964561045.1 uncultured Ignavibacteriaceae bacterium
ATTTTTCCAGAAGCCAGTTCTTTTCCGATACATTATCCTTATTCAGAAGTTCTTTCAGAAAATGCAATTCCGAACTATCCCTGCTGCCGTTTATTAAGTTCTCCAGTTTCTTAAGATAACTGATGAAATTTCTATGGCGCAAAAGAATATTCTCTTCCTTCTTATTTCTAATCTTAGCAGCCTGATAGTAAGCATTAAGTAGTGAATTCAGATTAATATACGAACCTGTTTCATAATAGATCATTGCAGTTAACTTTTTTATGTCAAGCTTAAAGATCATGTTTTCGGTATTTACTTTAGAAAGGTGCATTAATGCATCATCAAATTTTTTCTTTGCAAATGAAATCCTGGCAAGACTGTAACTCATAAGGGATGCTGACTGGCTTAATTCGAGCCTGGGAGAATATTCATTCACAAAATTCTCAACCCAATCTGTTTCGTTAACGGCAATGCCTGCTTTTACTATGTTTCTGAAATGTGACGGAGGGAAGAAAGCAGTTCCGTGAATATCTTCAAAGTATTTATCCTCAACAAGCTTCTTCATGATCTGAAAACTTTCATTTACAAACTTTTTTTTGCCTGAATTAGATTTCATATTGCAAATAGACATGATATTCAGAAGCAGTCTTTTGCCCGTACCGGAGTCAAGTTTATCAAGATTTTCCGAAAGAAGTTTTTTGATCTCGAAGTAGTACTCATCGTTTTCAATATCAGAAAGCTGCTTAACTACCAGATAATATATTTTCAAAATGGGATATGAATCGGGATCTTCTTCTTCAATGATGCTTAACAGCTTTCCAAAATCAATTGTATTCAGAAGCTTGCCTGAAGCACTTGTTTCATAATCGGATTTCATATATCTCCTGTCATACAGCAGAATTTCTTTTTTAAAAATAAAAGCCTGCATCATGGTGAAATAAATGAGATTTTTAATGCCATCCAGAAGCATGTTACATCTTTTCTCTTTCTTATAATTCATGGCATAATACAACTGCAGCGCATCTATCTTATCCAGATTCTCAAAAAAATCCATGCTGTCACGCGGAATTCTACTTAAACCGGATTCAACTATTTTACTGTATTTAGAAGCTCCGGATTCATCTCCTCTTTCAATGTACTCATTAAGAAGACGTATATCTCTGTTGTCATTCTTCCTGAAATTCTGATTTAAAAAGAACTCTTCACAAATATTGCTTAATCCTGAAAGTATCGTATTCATCACATTCAGATTAAATTCTTTCCCTTTATATAGACGCTTGTATATATATTCTGCTGTCAGATTTTCAGAATCAAAGTCCGGATAAAATTCTTTAAGTATATTAAGGAGAGGGATATAATTTCTGCCTTTATTGAAATAAGGAGATGAAATGAATTTTTCAAAATCCTTCCATTCGGTCTTCCGGATAAGTCTTAATTTGTCGAATACTTTCATATAATAAAATTAGGTAATAAGTATTAATCACTTACAAGTTAAATTCTATTCAAAATGGTAAGAAAATTATTTAACAACTAAGTTGGAAACAATTAAATTCAAAGATTAGATCG
>CAZLOL010000531.1:0-1544 GCA_964561045.1 uncultured Ignavibacteriaceae bacterium
TTAACTTAAAACTAAATTTAACTTTATGAAATCAATCTTTTCTAAAATGTTCATCGTTATTTTATTTTTGATCACAATTTTATCATTTGAAAATTCCAATGCGCAGAATGTTAGTGTATCCGGCGCTAATGCCGGCAACGGTTCTTATGCTACACTCGGAGCAGCGTTCACAGCCATTAACGGCGGTTCACAAAACCGGCGCAAATATCAGTGTCTTAATCTCGAATGGTACAACTGAAACAGCAACTGCACAGTTAAACAGCGGGAGCTGGAATTCATTTTCAATCGCATCTGCAAGCAGCGGAATTAAGACAATAACCGGTAATATTTCAGGTAACGCTTTGATACGTTTGGATGGTGCAGATAATGTAAACATTACCGGCGGTGCAGGTTTTCTTATATTTAACAACACAAGCACATCTGCAAATTCTACTTTGCTTTTTATAAATGATGCTTCCAATAACAGAGTTTCAAATTGTCAAATAATAGGAGTGTCAACAAACGCGAATGTCGTCTTCGGTACCGGGACTACAACCGGAAATGATAATAATGTAATAGATAATTGCGATATCGGGGATTTTACCGGAAGCACACCGTCTTATGCCGTTCGGTTTGACGGAAGTTCATCATTCCCAAATAATGGTGACACGATCAGAAACTGCCGTATATTCAATTTTTTTAGTGCAACGGCTTTTAGCGCCGGAATATGTAATGGCACAGGAAATTTGGATATTACCATTTACAAAAACAGATTCTTTCAAATGTTTACAAGAAATATTACCGCAGCAGTCACACATTACGTGATCTGGATTGATAATACGTCTGCAACCAATTGCAGGTTTATCGATAACGTAATAGGATACAGCCAGCCCTATAGTCTTTCAGCACCGTACACTGTAGCAGGAAATAATGTCTCTTCCAAATTTCTGATAATATATGTCAATGGAGGAAGTACAAGTATTCAGGGGAATATATTTACGGCAATAACTTTTGGCGGTATTATGGCAGGTACATTCGCAGCTACTCCCTTCACTTTTATATACATCAATTGGGGATCTGCTAATATAGGAAATGAAAGTAGAAATTATTTCGGAGGTTATTTTCTTAATGACAGCACATATGTGTCTACTTCAGGAGCAGAAACTCATGTTTTTGGAATCTATATGACGGGCCTGTCAACTGATTGCAATACAAGTAACAATACATTCAGGAACATAAGAATTATCGGCGGAACAATGGGGATGCAGCTTATAAGGAGGTTTCGAACCGTTGCATTTAACTGGATATGTCAGAACAATAATATTGGAGTCTAATTTGTCATCCCCGCCCGCCTGCAGTCTGAACTTACAAAGAAAAGAGTAAGCGTAATGCAGGCGAGAGCGGGGATCCGGGAACATAAATGAATGAAGTAATATAGTTTGTTGTAAATGAAACAAAGGGGTTTGTGACGAAGGACCTTCACACTGCATAAAATTTAAACGTGTTTTTTTCTTAAAGTTTTCCGGATCCCCGCTCTCGCCTGCACGACACTTTCTCTTTATTTC
>CAZLOL010000532.1:0-1536 GCA_964561045.1 uncultured Ignavibacteriaceae bacterium
TGACAGCAATAACCGCTGAGTTGCACAGAGTTTTTCACAGAGTCTCGCAGAGTTCATTACTCCTTGAAACTCTGCGCTTACTCTGCGAAACTCTGCGGTTAAAAAAACGAACATTTAAAACTTTTTTGGTTCTGGCTATGCCAGTTTATGATTTACAAGTGGAAGAATAAAAAAAGCGAGTCAGTTACGACCCGCTTCTGCAAGTAATGATTTATTTTGGAAAAAATTTATTTAATGAGATTCATCTTTCTTGTTTCTGTGAAATTTCCGGAGGTCAGCTGATAAAAATAAATTCCGCTTGAATATTTTGAACCGTCAAACTCAACACTGTACGTACCTGCATTAAGCTGACCGTTTACATAAGTTTCCAGTTCATTTCCGAGAATATCATAAAACTTAAGGGTTACATTTTCACTTTTCGGTATTGAAAAGCTGAATGTTGTTGACGGATTGAACGGATTCGGATAATTCTGTGACAGACTGTATGTTGAAGCTGCTGAAGTATTACTGATAATTCCGGTTGTGCCTGTTACAGATGTTCTTAATGCCTGCTGAACGTTTGAATTTGCTGAAATACTTGTACCGCTTTTGTAAACAAATATATTGATATCACAATTATCCGGGATCATGACCTGAGGACTTACCGGTAAAACAAAATTAATGTTTCTTGTTTCCTCCTGCCCTGTTGTCCAGTTTCCCGAATGTAAAAGTTCTCCCTGATCTCCGTTTAACATACTTTTCACAACAAAATCATGTTCATAGTTTGAACCTCCTGTACATGAACTATTTCCTGTCTGCGGGTAAATCAGATTGTTTTCAGTTAAGACATTGTTAAAATAATAATCACCTGACAGATCAGATAGCGCAGTAAAAGTAACATTTGCTGTGAGTGTCCTTGTTCCTGCGTCATAGTTTTTGCTTGTTACTGTGATACTTACTCCGGGCTGTATCAGTAATGACTGTAAAACAACTTCATTATTCCAGGCATCTCTGGAGACTATACCCGTCTTTCTTCCAACTACACCTGACGGATATAAACTAAAACCAAATAATCCTCTTATACCTGAAGAATATGATAGCCATGGATCACTATTTGCACCGTGATATGCCAATACTACGGTGTTTGGATAATTCAATAAAATATCATGAATTATAGTGTGACCGCAGGGACACCATTGACACCATGTGCCGGTGCAGTATTCAAGAAGTACTGTATTTCCGGTTTGAGAGAAGGATCTGTTTGAAATTAATCCTGTGAATAATATAAAGATTGAAAAAACTAATAATAATTTTTTCATTATGATAACCTCTTTCCTTTGGGGACTAAAGTTTTTTGAATTTTTTTGTGTATGTAATTTTAGCTCAATTCATTTTGAAAATCAATGATAGAATTTGTTCAGATTTCCTGTACTTCGCGCAACATTGCTTTATGGAATTAATCACTTACAAGTTAAATTCTACTCAAAATGGTAAGAAAATTTTTTAACAACTAAGTTGAAAGCAATAACCGCTGAGTTGCACAGAGTTTTTCTCAGA
>CAZLOL010000533.1:0-1535 GCA_964561045.1 uncultured Ignavibacteriaceae bacterium
GATTTGTCTGGTGGTGCTGGCTTCGATTTTCGGATTTGGTTTTAAGGCGGCTTGTTTGATTAAAGCACGAGCGGCTTCTGTTTCATTGCGTAAAGCGTCAATTTCGCCGTTGTTTTCGAGCGCAAATTTGACGGCTTCATCTGCCGTTAATCCGTTTTGCAGATCAAGATAAAGGGCGACGGAATCGGTCTTGACCGCCGGCGAAATCGTTTGCGACTCCGCTTTTTGCACAAACTGAGTCAACAAGGCAAACAGAGTCACGAGCATCAGGAGAAGTTGAAGTTCTTTAATCTTATCCTTCATTTTTTTCCTTCTCCTCGCGTCTCAACTCACGCAAACGAATCCAATAAAAAATCACAGGTGTCACGATCAGAACGTGAACCAAACTCGAGAGCATCCCGCCGAAGACGGGCGCGGCAATCGGTTTCATCACCTCTGAACCCGTGCTTGAACTCCACATAATCGGCAGCAGTCCGGCAACAATGGTCGTCACGGTCATCGTTTTCGGGCGTAGTCTGAGAAGTGCGCCTTCCGTGACGGCTTCGATTAAAGTTTCGCGGGTTAATCTCCCGACCTGCGCTTTCTTTCGCTCCAACGCTTCTTCGAGATAAACGACCATCACGATTGTCGTCTGCACCGCCGCCCCGAAGAGTGCGATGAAGCCGACCCAGACGGCAACCGAAAAGTTATATTGAAGTAGCCAGAGCAGGAAAACACCTCCCGTTAAGGCAAACGGCACGGCAAGCAGAATGTGGGCGGCTTCCAAAAAAGAGTGATAAGTCAGATAAAGCGTGGCGAAAATAATAAGTAAAACAATCGGCACGACAATCAACAGCCGCTGGCGGGCGCGTTCCTGATTTTCGTATTGACCGCTCCAGGTCAGATAATAGCCGCTCGGCATTTGCACTTGTTTGGCAATCGCTTCTTTGGCTTCTTCGACAAAAGAGCCGATGTCGCGCCCGCGCACATTCAAAAGCACGGTGCCGCGTAAAAGTCCGTTTTCGCTGTTGATCATCGCCGCGCCTTCGGTTTGGCGAATCTCAGCCAGATTGGAGAGCGGAACAGTTGCGCCCGATGGGGTGGCAATCGGAATATTGCCGATTGCTTCGGGAGTTTGGCGAAATTCCGGTGCATAGCGGACCCGGATCGGGAAGCGACGACGACCTTCAATCGTCACGGTCAGGTTCGATTCGCCGATGCCCTTTTCAATTACTTCCTGAATTGCTCCGACATCAACCCCGTAACGCGCTGCTGCTTGCCGATTGATGTCAATGTCAATGTAAGGCGCACCGCCGATCTGTTCGGGATAAACGTCCGCCGCGCCCGGGATTTGTCTGACCACTCCGGCAATTTCCCGCGAAACTTCCTCCAGTTTATTCAAATCGTTGCCAAAAACCTTGATGCCAACCTGTGAACGAATGCCCGTGGCGAGCATCTCGATGCGGTTGATGATCGGCTGCGTCCAGATGTTCGTAACGCCCGGCATTCTTAAAGCCGAATCCATTTCGGTCACGAGCTTTTCGCGGGTCAGCCCC
>CAZLOL010000534.1:0-1531 GCA_964561045.1 uncultured Ignavibacteriaceae bacterium
ATTCGATGCTTCGCCTGGACAGAGATACGTTTGCTGGCGCATTACGCAAGGGGCACGGGCGAGTCCTAATGCACGTCCTTGGCTACGGGTTGGAGGATGTTGCGGATCTCGTCCTGACGGCCTGTCTACACACGCAGAGCTATGACGCGCAAAGCGAACCAAGCCGGGCGGAATGGTTGTTTCGCATGTTCGGGACATCGTCGCAGTATGCGGCGTTCAGCGCGGCCATTCTTGACCGGCTCGAAAGCGAAACCGACACCTGGGATTTGCTGCAACTTTGCGAGCTCGCCCGGGAGATGGCTGCTCATGGCGATGACGACGCTCGGCGACGACTGTGGAGATGCGTTCAAAGCAAGGCAGCCTCACCCGCGGGCGACGATTGGATGGGCGCCGAGGCATGGATCACGCTTGCGGGGGTGGATGGCTGGCTGGACATAGCCAGGATCTATGGCCGGCGTCGGCTTGCGGACCCGGAAGATCTCGTTCCGGATCACATCCTGCCCCCGACGGATGCGCGGCGGCAGTGCATCATGGCGCTGCAGAACCATGCATCGCGGGAGCCCGAAATCGCTGCATATCGGGACTTTCTCGAAAGCAGGGACGCGCTCAGCCCGTCGCCCAGGGTGTGGGATAAAGCCGCGGCGGAAGTGGCGCTTCACGAGCGCGTTCGGCGCGACTGGAGCGTCGAGAGGATCCTCGATGATGCGCGGGCCAGACGCTGGGACTCCCCGCATCTGTATTCGCGATTTGGCCGCCACGCCACACCGGAGGAGCTTGAAGCGATATATGCGCGGTTGATGCAGGAAAAGGACGACGCGATTCGCGTGCGGCTCTTGTGGGTATTCCGACGCGCGCCACTACCAAGGTTGGCCGACATGTTTTTTGCGTGGGCGGATGGCCCGAACCCTGAGCTTCGGAGCGCCGCCATTGCTGCGCTGGCTCAAGTCCCTGATCGTCGGGTGCGTACGTTGGCCGTGTCGAAGGCGCGCGATGGAAAACTTATCAATGAGGATGCGGAAGCATTGAGCTTGTTTCTGAACAATTACACGCCCAACGCCGACGCGCGGTTGATCGCGCGCGCGTGGACTGATCTGGAAGCCGACGATGGCAGTGCGCATAGTCTGAGTTGGGGTGTTCTGGATCTGTTTGAACGACACGCGGATGCTGCCCTGGCGCCCGTATTGAAGTGGGTATACGAGTACACACCCGGTTCGATTTGTCGGGGGGAAGCGGTGAAGCACATTGTCGCGCTTGGCGAGCTTGACGACGAAATGCTTCGCGAATGCCAGTATGACGCCAGCGCAGATGTGCGCCACATTGTTTCCCATCAATGAACGCGCCGAGTTCTTCATCGATCACCGTGCTTTGGGTACCCACATCGGGACGCCCCATCACAGGTCGGGTAGCCGACGGCATTGCCGTCGGCTACCCGGATCGAGGACACCGTGAGTCTGCTCAGGCGAACACCTTTAGGGTTGGCCCAGTTGCGCTGCACCCGACACAACCCGGTGCGGGCCAACCCTAAAGGTGT
>CAZLOL010000535.1:0-1517 GCA_964561045.1 uncultured Ignavibacteriaceae bacterium
CTTACTCTGCGAAACTCTGCGGTTAAAAAAAACGAGCATTTAAAACTTTTTTGGTTCTGGCTATGCCAGTTTATGAGTTAATAGTTAATAAATTGATAATTGATAATTGTAGTTTGTTATTTTGAAAAGTTAATTGAGATAAAACAAAGTCTGAATTTTATGATCTATTTTAATTAATTTATCGAAAATTAAATCCTGATACAGACAGACAAAAGATTATTTAGATGATCAAATCAATACTTATTATAATATTAATCTCCTCCATAAATATTCCGGAAATTTTTTCACAGGATTCTACAGCTAAATTTATTATTACAGACAATAAAAATAAAAATGACAGCGCTCTTTCTCCTTTCTGGGAAGAGCAAAGCGAATGGTTCCGGAATCCTGAAATTCCAAGTTTTGTTTTTCAGAGTCCGGGAAGAAAGTTCTCACTGGGAATCGGAGGATTTATAAACCTTACAACATCTCATGACTTCGACGGCATATCAGATAATTTAGATTTTGTTACATATGACATTGACGTTCCTCAGATCTCTTATGAGAAGCAGCAGTTTCAGATGTATGCAAACACTTCACTTATTTTTTTTAAAGTCATACAGAAAATATCAAAAGAAAATCTTGTCGGTTATATCAGCGCTAACTTCAGGGGAGAAGGAAGTACATTCTCCCTGTTTCAGGCTTATGTGAAATATTACGGTATCGAATTCGGTCAGGACTGGAGCACTTTTACCGATGTTGCGTCCTGGCCCACAACGGTAAATTACCTTGCATTAAATTCAATGCCTGAAGTTCTGAATCCGCTTTTAAGATATTCAAATAAATTTGCCAAAGGATGGCAATTCGCCTTAAGTATGGAATTACCGGAATTTGTGACTGACTATGAAAACACGCTTACATTAAAACAGAAAGTACCCGATATCCCGGCATACCTTCAGTACAATTTCGGAAGCAGTCACATACGCTTATCCGGGATATACAGAAATCTGCTTTACAGAGATACAGTCAGCGATCAAAATGAATCTGTAACAGGTGCGGGTATATCCCTGACAGGTGACGTAGCCGTATCCAAAAAGCTGCAGATATATTTTCAGGGATTGTACGGTCAGGGACTCGGTCAGTATGTGGATGATCTTAGTATAGATGAGCTTAACGTATTTCCTGATTCAGATCAGCCGGGATTGCTTAAAGCGCTGCCGGTATATGCATATTACGGAGCGCTCCAGTATAATTTCAATGCTGATCTGTTTACGACTGTAATGTACAGTCAGGTGAAAGTGCAGCCGGACAATTTTCCCGATCCGGATTTTTACAGTTATGCAATACAGTTCACGGGAAATGTCTTCTGGAATTTTATTCCTCCTGCGCAGCTGGGACTTGAATATTGTTTTGGAAAGAGAGTAAATCAGAACGGTGCATATTCATCAGCAAACCGCGGGGAGGTGATGTTTCAGTATAATTTTTGAGTTCGTTGAGTTCGTTGAGTTCGTTGAGTTCGTTGAGTTCGTTGAGTTCGT
>CAZLOL010000536.1:0-1516 GCA_964561045.1 uncultured Ignavibacteriaceae bacterium
ATCAATCCATATTTCTATGTTCACATGGTTCGGATCAAAACGATACACGGTATCTCTGACAATATGCGCATCACGGTATCCCCTGGCATTATACTTAGCAATAATATTGGGCTTGTCCTTTTCAAAATTCTCCTCAAGATACTTTCCGGAGTTAAATACATTATACCATTTTTTCTCCTTCGTTTCTTTTAAGGCCTTTTTAAGTTTGCGTTCAGTAAGTACACTTGTGCCATGAAAAATAATTTTTTTTACTCTAATCCGTTGACCTTTATTAATATTGAAATACAAAACCACACTATTAGCCAATGTACTATCCCGCTCATCCTGTTTAACATTAACAGTTACATTCATATAACCATTGTTAATGAAAAAATTTTTAATTGTTGAAACACTTGATGCAATAAGGTATTCTGTAACAACCTTACCTTTCACGAGTTTTACTTTTGAACGAAGGTCATCTGCCTCTGATTTACTGACACCTTTTAACTGAAACTTGGAGAGCCTCGGACGCTCCACTACAAAAATATTGATGAAAATATTGTTGCCTTGTCTTTTAGCAACCTCTATCTTAATGTCCTCGAAAAGCCCCTGTTTCCAAAGGTTTTCAATGGCTTTTGCAAACTTATCGCCGGGCACTACAACTTTCTCTCCAATTGAGAGACCGGTAAGCAAGGTTAAAACACGTTTATCAAAGTGCTCGGCCCCCTTAAATTCTATCCCGCCCAATTCATATTCTTTGGGATTGGCATAATCAATTTTAGAGGAATCGGATAATTCAATCTGTGAGAAAGCGGAAAGTGGGGCAAATAAAATCAAAAAAACCAGTCGCTTCATTTTTAATACAAAATAGGTATTCAAAGATGCTGTTTTATACTTCAAATGGTATCCTGTTAACTATTTTTAACAATTGTCTTATCCTATGCCATCCAAGGAAAGTGAATATCCTTTAAACAAGCTGCTCACTTGTTTTACCGAACCGTCGTTCACGGCTTTGGTAATCAACAATTGCTTCAAACAGATCTTCTTTCCTGAAATCCGGCCATAGTTTATCTGTAAAATACAATTCGGCATACGAAAGCTGCCACAGCAAAAAGTTGCTGATCCGGTGCTCGCCGCTTGTACGTATCATCAATTCAGGCTCCGGAAATCCGGCAGTACACAATTGACTCTCAAACACTTTTTCGGTAATATCAACAGCCGAAAGTTTTGCCTTTTCAATATCCATTGCTATTTGCTTTACTGCATTAATTATTTCCCAACGCGAACTGTAACTTAATGCAAGTACAAGGTTCATTCGCTTATTAGAAGCAGTGGCATTCATGGCTTCCTTCAATTCAGCAAAACAATCAGGAGGCAAACTTGCAAGATCACCGATAGCCTGCAAACGAATATCATTCTCATTTAGTGTTTTTACTTCATTATTTATTGTACTTACCAGCAATTGCATTAAGGCCATCACTTCCTCTTTAGGACGGTTCCAATTTTCAGTAGAAAAAGCATACAAGGTAAGATATTG
>CAZLOL010000537.1:0-1512 GCA_964561045.1 uncultured Ignavibacteriaceae bacterium
CGCCACCGCCACCGCCACCGCCACCGCCACCGCCACCGCCACCGCCACCGCCGCCGCAGCCGCAGCCGCAGTCACAGTCGCAGTTGGAGCTGGCACTGGCGCCGCAGCCGCGCCGTTGGCCGGTCGGCGCCACGGCGCTCGCGCTCGTCGTGCTGCTGGTCGGCGCATGGCTGCTGCTGGCCGGGCCGGAGCCCGTCGGCGGCGACCGCCCCGCCGAGACGGCCCCCGTCGTGGCGATGGCTCCCGTCGCCCCGACGCCGACTGCAACGCCAACGGCCGCGACGGCGCCCGCGCCTGCAGTCGATCCGCCCGCGGCGCGCGCCGCGCCCGTTGCCTCGTCGATCCCCACCGAGCCCGCGCCCGCGGCGAAGTCCAAGGCCAAGCCCACCGCAACGCCATCGGGGACGCGCACGACTGCAGCCACGACGCCTGGCCCTCGCGCGCAGTGCGCAAAGCGCAGCGGCTACGCCCTCTACCAATGCATGCAGACGCAGTGCGCCAAGCGCAGCTTCACCCGGCATCCCGACTGCCAGCGGCTGCGCAAGGACCAGCGACTGCCCTGAGCGCCCGCAAAGCGCGCGCCCGAGCGGCCCGGATAATCACAGGATGCAGGTCTTTCGCGGCTTTCACCATCCGGGCGTGGCGCGCGCCTGCGCGCTGACGATCGGCAATTTCGACGGCGTGCACCGCGGCCACCAGGCGATGCTCGCGCTGCTGCGCTCCGAAGCGCGGCATCGCGGTCTGCCGACCTCGGTGCTGACCTTCGAGCCGCATCCGCGCGACCACTTCGCCGCGCTCGCCGGCAAGCCCGAGCTGGCGCCGGCGCGCATCGCGACGCTGCGCGACAAGCTCGGCGAGCTCGACCGCTGCGGCATCGACCAGGCGGTCGTGATGCGCTTCGGCGCGCGCTTCGCGGGCCAGTCGCCGCAGGCCTTCATCGACGACGTGCTGGTCGCCGGACTGCACGCGCGCTACGTGCTGGTCGGCGACGACTTCCGTTTCGGCAGCCGGCGCGCCGGCGACTACGCGATGCTCGACGCCGCAGGACAGCGCGCCGGCTTCGACGTCGCGCGCATGAACAGCTACGAGGTGCACGGCCTGCGCGTCAGCAGTTCGGCGGTGCGCGACGCACTCGCCGGCGGCCGCATGGACGACGCCGCAACCCTGCTCGGGCGGCGCTACAGCATCAGCGGCCACGTCAACCGCGGACGCCGCCTCGGACGCGACATCGGCTTCCCGACGCTGAACCTGCGCTTCCCGCACGCACGCGCGGCGGCGATGGGCATCTTCGTCGTCGAGGTGAGCGGCCTTGCCGATGAACCGCTGCCGGGCGTCGCAAGCCTCGGCGTGCGGCCGACGATCGAATCGGCCGGCCGCGTGTTGCTCGAGGTCCATTGCCTGGAGTGGCCCGCCGCCCTCGGCGCCGAAGGGGGCTACGGTAAACTCGTGCGCGTGGAACTGCTGCACAAGATCCGCGACGAGGCCCGCTTCGACGGCCTCGAAGCCCTGACC
>CAZLOL010000538.1:0-1509 GCA_964561045.1 uncultured Ignavibacteriaceae bacterium
TAATTTGTAATTTGTAATTTGTAATTTGTAATTTGTAATTTGTAATTTGTAATTATCTCCTCGCCATAGCAATAGTAAAACCCATTACTCTTCCGCAGCCGTTATCTTTTAAAACTTTTATAACTTCATTCATCGTTGAGCCGGTAGTTACAACATCATCAACTACAATTATACTCTTCCCGTAAATCTGATCTTTATATTTCTTATTAAGCTCAAATGCATCTTTCATGTTATCTATTCTTTGTTCACGCGTCAATTTTGTCTGCGTGGAAGTGTGTCTCACTCTTTCAACAAGATCAGGTACGAATTTTAATTCAAGATGTTTATTGATCCCTTTGCATATATAATCAGACTGATTGTATCCCCTCTCTCTGTATTTGGTTTTGTATAAAGGAACAGGAATGATGTTATCGAACTCATTCAGATTTTCCTTTTCAAAATATATTTTTAATTCTTTTCCTGCAAGTTCACCTAAAAATACTCCGAGCTGTTTCATACCTCCGTATTTAAGCTGATATACTATTTTAGAAAATTCATCGCCCTCTCTGAATACAAAAAAGCTGAATGAAAGATCAGCCATAACTTTACTATCTAACTCATCAAGATCTTCATCTGTTACTTTTGATAAAGATAAAACCTCTTCATCTTTTAAATAGTGATTTGAATTATTCTCATCAATTCTTTCATCAGAAATTATTGATGTTTTTGGAAATATGAAATCAATCAGTGCATTGAACATAATTAATCATTGTTATATCTTTTTATAAAACAGAGATCTCCGCTATAGGAAGCATGCACAGCTATCCTAATATAATTCTCAATTCTGAATTTATTAACTGGTAAGTGATTCGGTAAGATTCTCTGCAGGTTCATAGTGGCTTATAGTTCAAATAATATTACATCATATCGTGAAAGGAGTATATCAGAGTACAGATAACAAATTATATTCTTTATCGGATTATTTCAATACGAAATTCGGACTTCCTTTATAATAGAAATCAAATGTTTCCGGAAAATTTAAGATTCTAAAATTATATTTCATTTTAGTTAAGGAATTAAAATAAAATATAATATTACTTGACATAACCCCACCCCCGTCTCCAATGCCATTAAGTTAAGAGCTTTTTCTTTTTGTAATTAACTTTCATGAGAAGAAAACCTTATTTTTTTCAGAAACCTTAATAGAATATTAATTTCATATATTTTAACCTTATTACCTTATTTTGTTCTATTAATAATGTAATAAGGTTATGTTTAATTGGTTTCATTTTTTATTAAGGTTTAGTTCTGAAACAAGATATTGGTTGATTTAAAACTCTAAAGTTTAGAAATCCAAATTCCTTAACTTAATGGCATTGCCCCTGTCCCCTCCCTTTTGAAGAGTCTGTCTCAAAACTTAAAAATTACCACAGAGGACACAGAGTTTCACAGAGAAAATAATAAAGCGAATTAATTTTATGTTTTATACATTATTCAAAAAATGGAAATTTTAAACTTTATAGTTTCTTA
>CAZLOL010000539.1:0-1508 GCA_964561045.1 uncultured Ignavibacteriaceae bacterium
TGATAAAATTTAAGCAAAGCGATATTCAATTCATATCGATTTTCGGCGGGGGCGGAACATAGCTTTGAATTATATTCATGTCCTTGTCGTATATGATTAGTTTTGATCTTCTGCGGCCGGCAATTTCTTTTGCAGCCTTTATCGCAAATCTTTTTGAATCCGATATGATAGTATATTTTTTACTTCCGCTGGCTTTTACTACCCACCCGTTTCCTAATGGAATTACAAGTTGATCTATAATTTTCATGCTGTTTATTTTATTAGATAATGCATTAGATTATTGACAGATTTATAAAATAGTTTTGCTTCCTTTGAAGTAATATAAGAGTTATTATAACGTAAATTTGTATTCCAAATCTTAATTTGATCCCATTCCTTAAAAAATAAGTTTTTAATTTCAGGTTCCTTTCCGGATAACTGAAGTAAATTATTAAGGTTATGTGATTTAAATAATTTAAGATCGGCTCTTTCAGTTTTTATAATAAAACTCCTTGTTGAGTAATTTGAATATAAATTTAAATCTGATTTTGTTTCAGGATATCCTTCTGTCAATTTAAGAAGATCACAAATATTATACTTCAATATTAATTCTATGCAATAACCTCCCATATAAACCGATCCATTATATCTTCTTTTTTGCAATAGAACTGAAGCATCTTTAAATCTCATCACGGCTATTTCCTTTACATCATTTTTCAGTATCATACAATCTTTAATCCTGTTCTGTCTTTAAATATCTGTCATCAAAGCTTTGTAAATATAATAAATTATATTTTTTTCGATAATACAAAATAGATTCATAAATTCTTATAGAAAATTTCTATTTAGAATTACAAAACCCCGAAGGAGTTACATTTTACAGGTACGCAATAGCATCACCCCTTCGGGGTTAGTATGATGTTTTTTGCATTTTTATGATAATGTAATCCCTTCGGAATTAATACAGATTTGATATCTTTATAACTTACTACCCCCAAATAAAAAACCCCTTCCTGAGACAGGAAGGGGTTGACCTGTGGTTACAGCTGAGATGAAGTTATGCTAACTTCCCTCCCCAACCGCTTGCTCAGGATTCTCCGGATTCACAGTTGCTACTTCCGGATTGTGTCTTATACCGAGGTTCTTTATCAACCTCGAAGCCTTGTATCCGTCATAGAATTCCTTATGCGTGTCCCTGTAAATTTCCATCAGTCTGTCAATGGAGTCGAGCATGACATCGGCTTCTTTGAAAAGTGTTGTGAGAGATTTAAATGCTCCTTTTCTTAATGCCCCGCCATTTGACTTCGCTCCAAGAGCATTTGAATACTGCGATATGCCATTGGCGAATTCTTCAAGCTTTTCCTGAGGGAAACCGTACTTCGATATTTCTTCGCTGTAATCAAATGCTGTTTTTCTGATGGACTTAAGCTCGATAAGAAGTACGTTATCTCTAAGACCATCAAGCTTTGACTTTGTAAGCTTCGTTGACTCTGCCAGGGTTGTCATTCTTGATTTTTTTGCAAATGCGC